>JABDGU010000036.1 GCA_013285905.1 Bacteroidota bacterium
CGACAGGACAAATATCGAACCGTTTTATTGAAGACTTAAAATTACTAATCGTGTAGCCTGCATTCAGTGACCCGGATTGGATTTTTATCGAGTCCGATTATAGTAGGATTGAAAACTGGTACTACTATATTAATTTATTATTTTCGATAGCCACGTATTTTCTTTACACCACTGACCCCTATTCTGTAGTTGACCATTTCAATACTCGCTGTGTAGCGTTCGGAAATCTCTTCGACTGTAAAATGTTTCAGTGCCCACAACAGCCCAGGCTTCGTAATTTGTAAGCATCCACCAAGATATTTTGCTTCCTGCTCATGTATGGGGTTGTAGCAATGAAGGCCAAAGTCTGCGCACAGTATTGCATACGCAGTGGGTATTTCATGATTTCTTATTATGTGAGCCAGCTCATGCATAATATTGCTTTGCTGGCGATTTTTCGATTGGTTAGCATTGTGAATTATTATTCTATCGCCATCCTCATTTGGCATCCACATAGCATGGAATTTTGAGGTGTCAGATAACAGCGTATAGCTCGGGTCTTGAAAGTTGTCTTTGTAAGCATCTTCGACAGAGAAGACAGGTATATCAATATGTTTTGCCAATGCAAAAGCGTCAAGTGGATCAAATTTTGAGATGCCAAGTTCAGTTCGATACTGTTCTCCCATTCTTTCAGCAGCAGCCATAAATCCACGAGGAAACAGCGATTTACTTGGCATCCTTTTTAAGTTTGGTAAAGGCCAAATCGACCATTGCGACCATTGCGCTAATTGTTGAGGGGTCCAGTTCCTTGCTTGAGCGTAACTGATAGATGAGTTTGTCTTTTTCCGATACTTCCTTAGCGTGACCTTTCTTACCAGAGATAAATGTATCAGTTGGGACATTCAACCACTTGCAGAGTTTAATAAAAGTCTCGACGTCAGGTAAGTTACCCTGTTCGATTCGTGATAATGTTGGCGCGCTTAGGTCTCCTATCTCCTTTGCAACCTCACGTAATCCTCTACTTCCTCGCTTAGACTTTATCGTGCTTGCAAGTAATTGTGTATTCAAAGTGGATTCCATGTGGAAAATATTTCTTTAAAGATACGTTGTTTCATTTAAGAAACAACGTATCTTTGTTTATGAAACAATATTTCATTAATTAAACAAAGGTAAAAAACTTTAGACAATGGCAAAAAATGGTAAGGTCGGCGACAATCACCGTGATGGACAAGTGAAGCAACGCTCACAAGTAGAAAACTCTAAAACAGGGCTTTTTGTGAAAAGAGATACTGAGACTGGAAAATTTATGGACGTAAAAACGTCTGGCGGAAAATTTAAAGGTGTCAGAAAGGAACATTGAGTGTTCTCTATGCTTTAGGCAATAAAATTATTATTCACACTATAAAATGAAGAAAATGCAATATCAACATTATGACCTTGGTTACAACGATGATGGTAAAATAGTAGAGGTTGTCTTACGGGGAACTGAGGCAAATGTCTGCTTAATGGATGCCTCCAATTTCCAGAACTATCGAAATGGGAGACGCTATAGTTATTTTGGTGGACACTATAAGCAGTCGCCCATTAGATTGGCAGTTCCACATTCTGGACATTGGCACGTTACGATTGATCTGGGTGGCTATGGGGGAACAATCTCTTCAAATGTAAGGGTGTTATAAGAAAATCATTTTGTAATTTTTAAATGTATATCAAATGAAAGGATGGCATAAAGTTGTCTTAGCATTGACGGTCGCAACTGCTGTTGTGCGTCTGTTAACGGCAATAAAGAAACTTGAAAAGTAATAATAGTAATATAAGTATTGTAAACACTTATATTGCTGCAGGAGGTAAATGCTGCCCTGGCAGGTGTGAATTATCTACTTGGCTGACTTTGCTTGTTTCTTCTTCGAAAGCTCGTTTAAAAGTGTTTCAACATCCTTGCCTAGCAGTTTGGACAATACCACCAGGTTTTTAGTGCTTGGCAGGTTCTTTCCAGTATACCATTTGGATACTGCTTGCTCGGTTACGCCCAGCCGTTTTGCAATTTCATATTGCGTCATGGACGCATTCTACCCCCATTTTGCCTCCTTGTACAGTTCGGATTCATGAGCTATATCTTTGCAGATAGCGGAAATAAGATTTTCGATCAATCTGTAAACTTCCGAGGTATTAGGGATGTCGCCTTCGCTTATTTGATAATGGAGGCATTCAACAGATTTTAAAAATTGGTAGATGGAAACAGAGGGATGCGCACGACACATGGCACGCAATTCATGCGGGCTCAGCGTCGCATCATACTTTTCATTGTATCGTACATTGACCGCTTCAACATTCAACTCATACATTGAGATTATTATAGCCTCATACGGATCGGTTTTCATAAAAGCCTTTTGAGCAAATTGGAGCAATTTACTCATCGCGTACATGGTGTTTCCATGCGAAGGGTCGGAAAATAAATTAAAGCCGCTAAAAATGGTTGCATATGTCGTTGTGCCACAGATATAGGTACTCATATATATTCCTTGATACTTAGCTTTATAATCCGAACCTCGTAGGGGGGGCCTAGTCTTAGTTGAAGCAAAAGAACGCTCCTTTGTCTATGGCCTCGCCTATATTGCTATCTGTATACAATTCCTCAACCGTCAAAATGTCTTCCGAGCCAACAATATCATTGAAAACTGAAAAGACATTTTGCCTCAGGTCATATTGAACACTTTTGCTTGAGCGGCACATCCCGCCCATTAGTGAGATAAAGCAGTCTATGGGTTTGTCTTTCGATAGTTCCTTAAGCTCATCAATTGAAAGTATCTTCCTTCGTGTCATGGTTATTGCATGTTTTTATAATCTGTAGCAGATGGACTAATCTGTTACGTCATTAGTATATCAACTTATGGTTGAGTATTCAACTATGGGTTGTGGAAAACTGCATTAGAAAGCAGAAAAGAAAATATCTTTTGCTGGTCGTCAAGCGTAGTCTGAAGACTCTTGGTGTGAATTTAATGCGGGCAAAAAGCAGAATGATACTTGAGGATATTTCTATGGTTTTAGAATTTTTTGGAATCTGGGTTTTTATATAAGACAGCTTGAGCAGTACTTTCTAAAGGACACTTTTTGAGGGTCTAAAGGACAGAATTGAAATGAGAATTGGGGAATATGATATTTGAAAATATCGAATACCGATGCTTTGCAAGATTGCATTTCGCAGCGGCGAAATGCAGATACACGGGTAAACCCCATACCCCGAATATAATTCGGATTCAATTATTTACTTAAATAAGTTTGGATAGGGTAAGTATTATTAATTTTATTGGTTATTAAAAACCAACTCAATTTCGTTTTTTTCGAAAGGCACGTTATTGGAATAGTTATCATTAGTGATGTACACCACCCCATTTTTCTTCGGGGCGGGGTACGCAACTTGTGTTTTCACAAAAGCGCTGAAATATAGTAATTGAGCTAATAAAAAGCAGGCCTATTGAAATATAAGGAAGTGTAGTTGTTAAGTTTGATGGAAACACTTGCTTTACAGTTACAGCATATTTCCACACACTTACAAAATTCATCACATTATTTTGCATACATTTTATGTAAAGATGTAATAATTGGGTAAGTTTATTCCTCAGCCTGAAAGAAGACGATTGACGAAAATGCAAAACAGAATGGCGACCCTTATAAAAAAAACTATTACTCTACTACTTCTATTGCTGCCATCCGGCGTTTATGCACAAAGGGAGCACGGCCCTGTAAATATTGATTCTTTACTTACAGAACTACCAAAGCAAAAAAATGACAGCAATAAGGTAAAACTCCTGAATTCGCTTGCTGCCGGTTATTTTGACATCGATGCGAACAAAAGCATTCAATATGGAAAGGATGGTCTTGCACTGGCAGAAGGGCAGGCTTATAAAAGCGGCATTGCTTCATCTCATTATGTAGTAGGGGTGGGGTATTCTATCGTGGGCAATTTGCCTGAGGCAAGACAAAGTCAAAAAACTGCGCTGTCATTATTTGAGCAGTTGAAAAATGAAAGAGGGGAGGGGAAGTGCTATTTTTCTATAGCAACAACTTATTTAGTTGAGGACAATTTCCCGGAGGCATTAAAAAACTATTTCTTAGCATTAAAATTAGACCAGGATGCAGATTTCGAAAAAGGTATTACCTCCTGTTATATTAACATCGGGAACGTATATAATGTAATGAAGAAATACCCTGAAGCCTTACAGAATTATAATGCTGCTTTGAAGATAACTGAGAAAAGTGGCGACAAAAGAGGGGTGTCCATGTCCCTGCAGAATATTGCAAATATTTACGACCTGGAGGGTAAGGCCGATGAAGCATTGAAAAATGCCCAGGAAGCTCTAAAAATATCAGAAGAGATAAAAAATGAGTATGATATAGCCAATTGCTACAAGACCCTTGGTTACATTTATACAACCCAGAAGAGATATGAAGAAGCTCTGCAAGCACTGTTTGCAGCAGAGAAAGTATTCTCGAAATCCGGTGAAAATTTTTCGCTCGCAGATATATATGGTGGGCTCGGGTCAGCCTTCTTCGATCAGCAAAAATACAGAGAGGCAGGAAAATATTTTGGCAAAGCCTTGTCTATCGCCCAAAAAATAGGGTCAATGTCTATCATCAAAGCCTCAAATGAGGGGCTTAGCCAGGTTTATGCCCAGTCCGGTGATTATAAAAAGTCATTAGAAGCATACAAGGCTTCCGTTGTGGCAAAGGACAGCATGTATAATGAAGAGAATACAAGAAAGACATTGCAGGCCCAGATGCTGAATGATTTTGATAAAAAGGAATCGCTTGCAAAAATAGAGCAGGCGAAAAAGGATGCGGCCCAAAAAATTCAGTTGCAGCGAAAGAATGTACTTATTTGCGGTACCATCGCTGCTTTTGTTGTGTTTATTATTGTAGGCCTCTTGCTATTCAGGCAGCGCAACCTTAAAGCAAACCAGGAGCGGATAGAACTGGAGCAAAAGCAATTGCGCGCACAAATGAACCCGCACTTCATTTTCAATTGCCTTAATTCTATACAGCATTTTGTGGTTGCAAATGACATCAAGAATGCCAATAAATATCTGTCAGGGTTCGCCCTGATTATGCGGCAAACGCTTGAAAATTCTAAAGAAAGTAATATTACCCTTCGCAAAGAAATTACCTACATCAAAAACTACCTGTCGTTGGAGCTGATGCTTTTTGAGGATAAATTCGCTTATGAAATCAGCTGTTCAGATGATATAGATACGGACACTGTCGAGATACCTACCATGATCATTCAGCCCTTCATTGAAAATGCCATCCGGCATGGTATGGCTTATCTTAAAGATAAAAAAGGTGAGTTAAGTGTGAAGTTTTATAAAGAAAACGGCAATCTGTACTGCAAAATTGACGATAACGGAATTGGCAGGGAGCAATCGCAAAAATTGAAGATCGTGTCGGAGATGGTATATGAATCGCAGGGAATGGAATTAACACGCCAACGACTTGCACTGGTAAGTAAAAGTGTCGGATCGGATTACGACATACAGATAACCGATAAGAAGAACGCATCAAATGAACCTGAAGGAACTACCATAACAATAAAATTCCCACTAGACGCATGATCACCGCTGTAATAGTTGACGATGTGCAGAAGAATGTTTCAATGCTTATTAGCTTGCTGCAACAGTATTGTCCGCAAATTAATTTGCTTGGCACAGCCAATAACGCAGCAGGCGGGAAAAGGCTTATTGAAGAACTAAAGCCGCAATTGGTATTTCTCGACATAGAAATGCCTTATGGAAACGGGTTTGATATGCTGAAATCTATTGAGGGTGCAGACATTGAGATCATTTTTATAACCGCTTACGATCAGTATGCATTAAATGCATTTCGCTATGCTGCGCTGGATTATCTTTTGAAGCCGGTAAATATTGAGGAACTCGAAGATGCAGTGAACAGAGCAGAACTGAGAATAAAAGAAAAAAAGACAACCCGAAATTACGAACTGTTGCTTCGTAACCTCGAGGAAAAAGACTTGGCTAAACAAACTATTTCATTCGTTGAAAACGGTGAGCAGCGCCTGGTACAGTTGGCCGATATTATGTATATCATTGCCGATGGCAGTTACACGCACATACATACACCTGGCAGAGTAATTGTTGCTACAAAAAGCTTAAAGGACTTTGAGGGAATGCTGCCAGCAGCATTCTTTTGCCGCATTCATCATGGGCACATTGTAAACAATCTGCACATTCAAAAAATACAGAAGGGCAGGGGGGGCATTGTGTTAATGAAAGATGGCACCGAGCTCGAAATTGCCGTTCGCAGAAAGGAAGAGTTCCTTAAAACGTTCCATTAATACATCCCTTCGCACACTTACAAAAAAAATGTACACACCTGCATATTAAAATGGGTATCGTAAAGGGATGCCCTATACTTTTATCAAACAAAAAATTCACTTTTTTAACCCTTAAAAAATATCAGTATGTACAAAAGTTATCTGGCCTTATTATGTTGCGTATTATGTATGTTGCCATTTTCGAAAATTGCAGCTCAATGTACACCCACCATTGTTATTACCTCAAGCCCCGGAGATACGGTATGTGCAGGCACTACTGTTACCTTTTCAAGCACAATCACAAACGGGGGAACTGCACCTGCATATCAATGGCAGTTAAATGGGGTTGCAATATCCGGCGCGACCGGCAGTAGCTATTCCAATACATTTAATAATTTTGATGAGGTTAATTGTGTTTTAACCAGTAACGCCTCCTGTGCTTCAATCACTAGTGTTACAAGCAATAATGAGTATATGTCAATAAACCCGGCTCTGCCTCCCACTGTGGGTATTAGCGCCAATCCAGGCAATGTTATTTGCACGGGCACTTCTCTCACTTTATATGTTTCAGCTATTAACAATCAAGGGACATCTCCGCAATTTCAGTGGTATAAAAATAGCACCATAATTACAGGTGCTACGACTTCTTCTTATACACCTTCTACCGTAAGTAACGGAGATATTTTTTACTGCACCCTGACAAATACAGCGTCTTGCTCCGGCCCTTCAACTGTAAATAGTAATAATATTACTGTAACGATTAACAGCAGTATAACGCCAACGATCAGCATTACGGTAACTCCGGACAGCGTCGTTTGCCCCGGTACTACCATTGCATTTACCTCCGCTATAACCAACGGCGGCAGTACCCCACATTATCAATGGAAGAAAAATGGTTCTGCTATTACAGGAGCAACAACTGGTATTTATAGTCCTGTAAGTTTTAGTACTGGAGATATTTTTTCCTGTGTCTTAACAAGTAGTTCTACATGTGCTGTTCCTTCTACGGCTACCAGCAATGGCATTGGTATGACTATAAGTACCGTTTTGGTGCCCGCAGTAAATATTTCTGCAAATCCCGGCACTTCTATTACCGGCGGCACCAACATAACTTTTACTGCATCCGCAACAAATGGTGGTGCAAGCCCTTCTTACCAATGGACCTTGAACGGCAATAATATAAGTGGAGCTACCAATAGTACGTATAGTTCAAGCACTTTAAGCAATGGCGACGTTATTGATGTTATTATGCATAGTGCTATAACTTGCGCAGCTCCCGATTCAGCTATAAGCAACAGGGATACGATCACTATTACCAATCTGGGCCTGCAAAAAATTAATGGGGTATCTAACGATATAGTAGTATATCCAAACCCTAGTACCGGTACATTTAGTATTAATACTTCTCAAAAAGGGGTATTGCATTTTTATTCCATGCTGGGTCAGGAAATATATCAATATAATATTTTGGAAAATAATACAATTGTAAACTTGCCTTCTGCTATTCCACAGGGAATATATATTGGTAAGTTTATTACAGATAATGGTAAAGTATCCGGCGTTTTACGTCTGGTTTATCAGCGCTAACTAATTTCAATAGATCATAGTTTTTCAGTGTTTTGCAGGTAATATATAGTGGTTTTGTCAGGGTGGTCTTTTTGTTGAATATTTTCAGCACATAGGTTACCCTGCACACTTACAAAGAAAATATACACACTTGTCCTTTCGGGATGCCTTATTTGTTTAATATCCATAACTTTAAAGAAGAGATTTTTGTTATGCAGGCTGCCATCTAACAATGAAAAAACCTTTTATCAGAAAACCCTCTTAAAATAGGATCCTATGGCAAATAGACTCTACTTTATTTTACGTACATTTTTCCCCTTAGTGTTTTTACTGTCATTTACGCCAAAGGCATCTGCTCAAAACTGGTTATGGGGGAGACAAGGGGCAGGGCTCTATGCAGAGTCCCAACTGGTAGCAACTGATGCTTTAGGAAACTCATACAGTGCTGCATATAATACAGGGGCTACGGCACCTATTACTTTTGGCAGCATCACATTGCCTATTCAGCCAATCGCGCAAATGTTTTGGGTAAAATACGATCCCGCCGGAAATGTATTGTGGGCAGGCAGCACCACCTCAAGTAATGGCGCAGGTAATAACTCACCCACAAGTCTCTGTGCCGATCCTGCGGGCAATCTTTATATCCTGGGCATATCTGCGGGTCCTACGATGGAGATAGGCTCATTTACGTTAACCAATCCTTATTACGGGAGCAGCCCCGGTTACCAGGTTTTCATAACAAAGTTAAGCCCCACAGGCACTGTACTTTGGGTTTTTACAGCTCCGCGAATTTCCGGAGGTAATATTACTTGCGATAGTGCAGGTAATATTTACCTGGCATCTTATTTCGCTACTTCAACCTTGACTGTCGGGCCCTATACGCTTACAAACGCAGATCCCGGTGGCAATACTTATGATGTAGCATTGATCAAGTACGATCCCGCCGGAAACCTTCTGTGGGCCACTTCGGTTGGAGGAACGGGCAATGACGAAGCCCAAAGTGCTACTGTGTCTTCAACAGGTGATGTGTATATAGCAGGTGATACTTATTCTCCCGTCATGACAATAGGGCCTTCAGTGCTTACAAATGCTACTCCAGCTATATCGAAAGCCTTTATCGCGAAATTTTCTCCTTCGGGCGTTCCGCTATGGGGGCAGAGTGGAGGAGGAACAGGAA
The DNA here is from genome assembly GCA_013285905.1 of Bacteroidota bacterium. GTDB lineage: Bacteria > Bacteroidota > Bacteroidia > Chitinophagales > Chitinophagaceae > JABDGU01. Next base: position 9,048 of record JABDGU010000036.1, read on the forward strand.
TGACTTTAGTGACAGGGCTTGCTCATGATAATTCGGGAAACGTGTATATAGGAGGTGAATTTTTGCAGCCATCCATCAGCTTTGGCGCTGTAACTATTACACGGCCTTATCCCAACCCGCCCACACCAACATTTGCCAGCTTCCTGGTGCGGTATTCGGCAGCTGGGCTTGCAAATTGGTCTCAGGTAATAGCTTCCGGATCGCAGTATGATGTGCGAAACTATTCCATTGCAGTATCCGATTGTAAAGCCTGGATATTTGGCCAATATCTGGCTCCCATCGTTGCTGGCCCCGGAGATACGCTTGCCTGGACAGCAAGCCGCGATCCGGCATTTCTTGTTGCTTACGACCTCGGTGGCGGGCCTACCATTCTAACTCACCTGGCCTGTGGTGGTGATGATGAGGCCCAAATAGTATGCGACGCTACAGGCAATGTTTTGCTGGGTAGTGATTTTTCTAAAGTGGCTGCTTATCCTACATTTACTGTTGGCCCCGATTCGCTTCCGGTAGCTGTGGATGGCCCTGAATACATGTTTGTGGCCAAATTCGGTGTATCGCCTGACACCGCTTATTTGCACAGTGATACTACAACTTGTTTTGGTTTAAGTGGTGATACTTTGAAGGCCCCTGCAGGTTATTCCTCTTATTACTGGGATAATAACACCCCAGGCAGCAGCCGTGTTATTAACGCGGCAGGTAAGTATTACGTTTATTGTTTTACCTGCGACTCTGTTGTTATTGACAGCTTTAATGTTAAGATAGGCACACTTGATACTACTTATAAAGATACTGCTATCTGTGCCCCGCTGGGAAACGCGAGGCTGAATGCGCCAACAGGGTCTAAATCTTTTCTATGGAGCACAGGCGACACTACTGCTTCCATCACTGTAAATATTGATGGTTCTTATTGGCTCTCCGCAAGCAGCGGTTGCACCGCACTGCTTGATACTTTTAATGTTAAGATAAGCAATATTGCTTTTTCTCTCGGAAAGGATTCAAACGCCTGCGCCCCTGTAACATTACTGTCACCCTCTTTCGCGCAAACACGTAGCTGGCAGGATGGTTCCACAAACGCTACTTATGTAGCCGGTTCAACAGGCATTTATTATCTCAGTATCAGTAACCAGGGCTGTATTTATACTGATACTATTTCACTACATATTACAGATGTATCACAGCACATAAATGACACTTTATTATGCCGCGAGCAACCTGTACAACTCACAGTGCAAGCCAATGTTCCGGCAGGTGCAAATGTATTATGGAGCGATAGCAGTAAACAAAACACTTTATATATAAAAGATACCGGCAGTTATTGGGTAACAGTAACAGACTCTTTATGTACAGGCACCGATACATTTTCGGTAGCAACAGAATTCTGCGATTGCAAAGCCTATGTACCTAACGCATTTACCCCAAATGCAGATGGGAAGAATGACGTATTCCGCCCTGTCTTCCAGCCGGGTTGCCCAATAAGCAACTATTGGTTCGCTGTTTATAACCGCTGGGGTCAGCAGGTGTTCCTTTCCAAAACCATCGATGTTGGTTGGACGGGTAATTTCAACGGGGTGTATTGCGAAATAGGTGCTTATGAATGGTTGCTGAAATATACAGGGGGCACAAAAAATACAAAATACATACTCAAAGGAGACATGACATTGTTAAGGTAGCAGCGTAACGATCTGGCTTATGTACAGCAAAAAGAAATTTATGACATAAAATAATATGAAAAAACGACTACCCTATATTTTAACTGCAGTATTATTCCTTTGTTTTTTTGGGAAATTAATACCTGAAGCATCTGCACAAAGCTGGCTGTGGGGCAGGCAGGGAGTAGGTCTTTATATGGAGACATGGTCTGTTGCTACCGACGCAGTTGGCAACGTCTTTGGCGTGGGTAGTAATACGGGTGCAAACACGCCTGTTACTTTTGGCAATATTACAGTTCCCATTGATGGGGTTGAACAGGTTGTTTGGGTAAAGTATGATCCTTTGGGAAATGTATTATGGGCTGGCAGCACCACTTCAAGTACAAATTCTGGCATCAATGCAGTTTTAAACATATGCACTGATCCCTCGGGCAACCTGATCATTTACGGCGAATCCAGTAGCGCTTCAATGCAGATCGGTTCTATTACATTAACGAATCCTTATTACGGCATGAGTTCCCAGACCCAAAATTTCCTTGCTAAAATAAACCCTTCCGGTACGGTGCTTTGGGCAGTTACAGGTCCACAGGTCATAGGTGGCAATGTTGCTACCGATTCTGCAGGCAATATTTACCTTGCATCCTTTTATAGCGGCACGAACCTTACTGTAGGCCCATACTCATTTACCAATGCAGACCCCACAGGCATCACTTCTGATATATTGCTTGCAAAATATACTCCCTCAGGGGCGCTTACCTGGGCTACCTCCATAGGTGGCACCAGCCAGGACTACGCTATAGGTGTTACCATTTCTTCTACAGGTTATGTATATGTTGGGGGAGGAACCAGTTCACCTGTGTTAATAGTCGGGCCTTCGATCATCACTAATTCCAATTCACAAACAAATGCCCTGATAGCAAAATTTTCGACTTCCGGGGTGCCATTATGGGGCCAGAGCGGTGGCGGTGCCAGTAAATCTACGGCTGTACAATCAATCACCAGTGATACTTCCGGGAATGTATATTTGGCTGGCGATTTTTATGATCCATCTATCAGCTTTGGTGCTACTACCGTTACCAGCCCGTTTCCCAATCCGTCAACATCTGCGTTTGTTGTTCAGTATTCGCCTGCCGGCACTGTAACCTGGGCTAAGGCAATGGGCTCTTCGACACAAGGAGTAAGCTGTTATTCTGTTGCAGCATCTTCCTGCGGCAAGGTTTGGGTATATGGAGATTTTGTGTCGGATATAGTCACGGACCCCGGAGATACATTTGTCTGGGCAGCAGCTCGTGATCCCGCATTTCTTATTGGATATGATCTTGCCGGCGGCCCTACAATTCACGCTAAACTTGGGTGTGGCGGCGATGATATCGGGAGTATAGTATGCGACCCCACAGGTAATGTTTTGCTCTGCGAGGATTTTTCTGTTACTATTTCCAACCCTTTTTTTGTTGTCGGGCCTGATTCATTTACGACCTCTGTATTATATCAATTAGGCCCTGAATATATGTTTGTTGCAAAATATGGCAAAGCGCCTGATACCACTTTTGCCCATAAGGATACTTTTGCCTGCATTGACCCGGTAAAAGGGGACACCATAGTTGCGCCACCCGGCTATGCTTCCTATTATTGGGACAATGGCAGCGCCCATGCTACCCGTAATATCAACGGCATTGGCCAGTACTATGTTTATTGTTATGGTTGTGGTGCTGTGCTTGTTGATACATTTAACATAAAGATAGGGACAGTAGATACAACTGCTAAAGATACTATTGTATGTGCGCCGAATGGCACTGCAAGCCTTAGTGTGCCATCAATTTATACTTCTTTTCTATGGAGTACAGGCGATACTACGGCTTCCATTATGGTGAATACAGATGGTTCTTATTGGGTCTCTGCTAGCGGTGGCTGCTCCGCCCTGCTCGATACTTTTAATGTCAAGGTGAGCAATATAGCTTTTTCTCTTGGAAAGGATTCAAATGCCTGCGCCCCTGTAACATTACTGGCACCCCCTTTTGCACAGACACATGTGTGGCAGGATGGTTCTACAAGCACTACTTACACGGCAGGTTCAACAGGTACCTATTCACTAAGTATCAGCAATCAGGGCTGCCCTTATGCCGATACTGTTTTCCTGCATGTTACTGATGTATCCCAGCATATAAACGATACCTTACTATGCCGCGAACAACCCGTGCAATTAACAGTACAGGCTAATGTGCCTGCGGGCGCAAACGTGCTGTGGAGCGATAGCAGCAAGCAGAACACTTTGTATGTAAAAGATACAGGCAACTATTGGGTAACAGTAACTGATTCGCTGTGCACAGGCACCGATACTTTTACCGTAGCAACGGAATACTGCGATTGCAAAGCCTATGTGCCCAATGCCTTTACACCCAATGCAGATGGGAAGAATGACGTATTCCGCCCTGTCTTCCAGCCGGGTTGCCCAATAAGCAACTACTGGTTTGCAATCTATAACCGTTGGGGCCAGCAGGTATTTCTTTCCAAAACCCCGGGTATTGGCTGGACAGGAGACTTCAATGGAGTCTATTGCGAAATAGGCGCTTATGAATGGCTGTTGAAATATACAGGCGGTACAAAAAATGCAAAATACGTGTTGAAAGGAGATATGACATTGTTAAGATAGGCCGATGGAGAAATACAAGAAAAATATCGATGATCTTTTTAAAAACCGGCTTGGCGATTATGCAGAGGCACCACCTCCGCTTATATGGAATGTACTTGAAAAGAGATTGAATGGAGAAAGAGGGGAAAGGAAGTTTTTTTCTATCGCACTAGGCTATTTTTATTGTATCGCTTACTTAACTCATTGAGCTAATTACTGAAGTCTTTATAGGCCTTATATTTAAAATTATTTCTTTAGACTTTAACTTACTTTCTATGAAACGAACATCTAAAAGTTCAGGTTTTGCACACAGGTGCATGAGAATTCAACTCTTGAACCCGCTTCTGAAGATGCTTGGGTTTACACCTGGCCATCGGAAAAACAATATTATCGGCCTGTGTTTTGCAATTCTTTTTTTTAGCATTAATTGTGATGCATCGATCATTTACGTAAAACAAAATGCCGGAGGAAACGGAATCTCTTGGGCCAATGCTTACGGAAGCCTTCAAAGCGCCCTCAATGCGGCCGCAAATGGAGACCAGGTGTGGGTAGGTCAGGGTACTTATTACCCTACAACAACAAGCAGCCAGGATAGTTCGTTTTATTTAAAGAATGGGGTAGCTGTTTACGGCGGTTTTGTTGGTACTGAAACCTTGCTCAGCCAACGTGCTGACACAAGTGGTATTCGCACAATTCTTAGTGGCAACCTGGGAAACGGTAATCACAGCAAACACATTGTGTATGGCTTAGGCACTCTTGATTCTACTTCTATTCTTAATGGATTTACAATAAGTGGAGCTGTGCTGAATCTGACCGGAACTGATGTTATTGGTGGTGGTGCAGGTATGTATAATGAAGGCAGCCCAAGCTTATCCAATATCATTTTTAGGAGTAATTCTTTAACTATTTATGCAAATATTGTAGATGTACCTTTTGGTGGTGGTGCCGGTATGTGTACTAAATTTGGAAACCCTGTCTTGAAGAATATCGTGTTTAATAACAATACTGTAAACTATAATGGTACTGTCTCAATGACCGTAGCAGGCGGTGGTGGTGGTCTGTATGTTGACAGTGGCAATGTACAGGTAATAAATGTCAGGTTTGATTCTAATTCTGCTTATGGGTACTCCGGTTTTGGAGGTGGCCTGTTTACAACCGGTACGGGGACAACTACAGTAATTAATGCGTTGTTTACACACAATGCAGCTGCTACAGGTAGCAATGGAATACAAGGAGCGGCTTTGTGTATTTCAGAAGCTAATGCTACTGTTACTAACGCAACTTTTTGTAACAACTATGACAATGCTTTGTGGGAAGGCTATACGATTTCTAATTATTATGGAACGCTTGTAATGCAAAATTGTATTGTGCATTGCAGTTACCCTAATATTTACAATATATTCAATACAGGTACACTTACCACCAATTATTGCTATTTAAATGGAACTTATGCCGGCACCGGAAATATTAATAGTAGTGCATACCCCCTGTTTGCAGATACCACACACGGTAATTATAGTCTAATGCCCTGCAGCCCTGCCTTAAATGCAGGGTATAACGCTTACAATACTGTCGCCACTGATTTGGGAGGTAAACCTCGTATTTATGGCGCTATTGATATGGGAGCGTTTGAATATCAAAGGCCCGCAGTAATGCCCGATACAGTGTACGTAAATCATAATTCCACAGACCCGGATCCGGATGGAACATCCTGGACAAAAGCCTTCCAGGATCTTCAGACAGCTATGCAGTATGTATGTGGAAGTTCATATCCCAAACAGATATGGGTCGCCGCCGGAACCTATAAACCTACTATTTATGGAGACCAAACTGCAACTTTTCAACTAAATAATGGACAATCCGTTTATGGTGGATTTGCCGGAAATGAAACTGCTCTTTATGACCGCGACACCACTGGCAATACAAATACGACTATCCTGAGTGGCGAAATACAAGGGGATAATAATCCATATAATAACAGTTTCCATGTGGTATATGCAAATACCGATAGTACTACACAATTGAATGGCTTTACAATTACAGGAGGTTGTGGGAATGGAGGACAAAACACAGCGAATATTAGTGGTGGTGGCATTCTTAATGTAGAAGGCAATACTACATTTGCTAACCTTATAATAAAAAATAATCAGGCTGAATATGGTGGCGGTATAGCCAATTACAATGGAAGTCCTTTATTGACACATGTATTGTTTGTAAACGATACCGGCTCATTTGGGGCCGGCATGTACAACGATGGTGAACAATCCTTATATGGATTGCTTGGTGCTACGCCTTATTCATTGGGGGCAACACCAATATTGACAAATGATTCTTTTGTTAGCAATTTTGCTAACGATTTGGGCGGGGGGTGTGATAATTATACGGCTAATTCGATATTCGAAAAAGTTGTGTTTTTAAATAATGGCGCTGGGTACTATGGCGGCGGTATGGAAACCGATAACTGCTCAGCTATATTAACGCATGTCAAATTTATCGGGAATCGTGCAATTGATACCGCATCTTCTCAAGGCGGCGCCATGTATTGTGATGCAATATCTCCTTTAGTAAATATTGCGCTTAATGACGTATTGTTTGCTAAAAATTATGATGGTATTTCAGGAGGCGCTATATATTTTGAAATGACAAGTGGTTCAGCCTTGCTGAATAATGTGACATTTAGCGGTAATAAGAATCTGGGTAATAGTTCTCCGGGCAATTCTATATACATAAACAGTGGTAATATTAAATTTAGAAATAGCATTGTGGATTCGGCTGATAATAGTAATAGTTCTTTTGGAGGAAGTACTGGACAATGTATTATACGTTCCAGTTTATTTTCAGGTAGTTTTCCTTTTGGGGCAATCGACAGTGGAAACAATTTATTAATCAAAGACCCCCTGTTTGTAGATACTGCAAATGCTGACTATAGTTTGCAAATTTGCAGCCCGGCAATTAACGTAGGTAATAATAACCTTTTAGGTACTACTGCTGCAGATCTCGCTGATAATCCACGTATCTATAATGCCATAAATGGAGGCATTGTAGATTTGGGGGCTTATGAATATCAGGGAGCCGTGTCTCCGTTACCTGTCAGCACATTGGGTATTATAGGCAATTTGGTATTTTGCCAGGGAGATAGTGTAATACTCAATGCCCCGTCTGGTATAGGGTATAATTATCAATGGCAATTGAACGGAACAAATATTCCAAACGATACGTTACAGGCCCTCCATATTTTTGCAAGCGGGTCTTATTCCGTTACCACAACTAATATCAATAATTGCATCACAGCAAGTGCTCCCGATTCAATTATTGTATATCCGCTGCCTAATAGCGTAGTCGCTGCTTCTGGCCCGGCCTCCTTTTGTACGGGAGACAGTATAACAATAAGCGCAACTGCGTCTCCCGGCTTGTCATATCAATGGGAAAAGAACGGCATCAGTATTAGTAATGATACCTTATCTCAAATAACGGTAAATGCAAGTGGCATCTACATAGTAAGTATAAAAAATAATAATTGTACTGATACTTCAACCGGCGTAAATGTTGTCGTTCATCCTTTACTGATTCCCCTTATTACCATCTCAGGCACTCTGTTAAGTACTACAACTTTTACAGTTTATGAGTGGTACGAGAATGGTATTGCGATTACTGGCGCAACAGGCCAAAGCCTTAATATAACTCATAACGGAGCATATAGTGTGATGGTAACAGATAGTAACGGATGTAGCGGCATGTCTGCAATTGATACAATAATGAATGTTGATGTTGTAAATGTTACAACAGGAAAGAAAGAGATAGAAGTTTATCCAAATCCTGCAAATTCAATATTGCACATAGATGCTGACGTTAATGTAGATATCCGCATATTGGGTCTTGACGGCAAAATAATGCTAACTCAAAATGAAGCGAAGGAAATAAACATTAGCCAACTCCCTGATGCCGTTTACATAGTAAGGCTTACCAATGTGAATGGAATGCTGTTAAAAGTGATAAAAATATTTAAGGTAGATTACTAAACAAAGGATAAAAACTTATTTTTTACAACTTTTTTCTTAGATTTAATAAAATTAGAAAATAAAATTGGCACTATCGGCGATATGTAAGTATGAAGAAGATATGGATAATATTGTTGCTTGTATTTATTACTAGTTCCTTTTCTTTAAAAACAGAAGATACACCCTACGCCGGATTGTATAATAATTCAATAAACGATTTTAATAAACAACTGCTTGTATTATCCGATAAAGTAAAGGCAATAAGCAGTTTTTCGGAAAAAAATATAGGACGTATTAATGATGAAATTGAAGCTGCACGTTTAAAACTGAAAGCTATAGATTTTTGGCTTCGCTACCTGGAACCTATTGCGTATAAAAAAATTAACGGTCCGCTCCAGGTGGAATGGGAGAACGAAGTTTTCGAAAAATTTGAAAAACCATATCGAAGGGAAGGAGCGGGCCTTACATTGGCATATCAATACCTGAATGGCAAACATCCGGCTAAAGATTCGCTTGCAAAACTTATTCAGTCGTCTATTGATGCTATCAGTACATTTAAGGCGGATTCTATCACAACACAGCTAAATACCTTTGACCATTTTTTTCTTTGCAACAGGTTGTTTTTATTAAACCTTGCCGCCATCTATACGACTGGTTTTGAATGCCCGGATAGTAAAAGTATAATAGAGGAATTACAAGCCATGCTTGTGGGCACGAAGATCATTTATACAAACTATAACCAAACTTTCAAGGCTACCCCACTAAGTAATGAGTATCTCGAGCTATACGATAAGACAATAACTTTCGCAGCTAAACAAGCTATTGACTATGCTCAATTCGATCATTTCGGCTTCTTAAAAGATTATATAAACCCTCTTTTTGCTATTAATCAAAAACTAATAAATCAATATCAGGTCAGTTCTAAAAGCTATAATGATTATACGCTTAACAATAACAGTACCTCTATTTTTGATAAATCGCTCTATACCCCGCAAAATACTAAAGGCATATACTCTCTGGTAGAGGACAAAGAGTCCTTACAACAAATAAGAGCAGTGGGTAAACTGCTTTTTTATGATCCTATATTATCAGGGAATAATTCCAGAAGTTGTGCATCCTGCCATAAACCAACCGAGTATTTTACGGACACTTCTTTTCGGGCAAGCCTGCAGTTTGATGGGCAACAGCATTTGCCAAGAAATACACCAACGCTTATTGATGTTATCTATAACCACCTGTTGATGCTGGATGGCAAACACATTTCTTTGCAAAACCAGGCCAGGGATGTAATAACAAACCCTGAGGAAATGGGTGGTAACGAAAAAGAAGTCGTAAGCAAAGTGCTGAGTTGCAAAGAGTATAAAAATATTTTTAAACAATTGCTGAAATTGACACCGGAAGAAAAGGATATAACACTGGACCATGTTATTTCAGCCATTACCTACTATTATAGTGATTATAGTAAATATTATGCTCCTTTTGATGAAGCGATCAATGGTAATAAGACGCTTGGTATAGAAGCTATAAGGGGTTACAACCTGTTTATGGGCAAGGCGCAATGCGGCACTTGCCATTATGTGCCACAGTTCAATGGCGTCCCACCACCCTATATCGGTTCTGAATTTGAAATATTAGGAGTGCCGGAAGACACAAATTTCAGCAAGCTGAGTGAAGATAAGGGCAGGTATTATATAAATCCGGCATCGGAGACTTTAAGCGCTTTTAGGACAGGTTCCATCAGGAATGCACAATATACAAAGCCTTATATGCACAACGGCGTTTTTGGTAGCCTTAATGAGGTAATTGATTTTTACGATGCCGGTGGTGGGATTGGCAAAAAGCTTATTGTTGCTAATCAAACCCTTTCTTCTGATTCTTTGAAACTTACTGTTTCTGAGAAGAAGGAAGTCTTGGCTTTTATACATTCGCTAAATGAAAACATTCATTTTGAAGATAAACCTCAAAACTTGCCTGTATCTTCAAGAAAAGAATTAAATACGCGTGTAGTTGGTGGTAAATATTGAACAGCTTTTATGAAATTTCTATACTTTTTTTTAATGGCATTTCTCCTTGTGCTGTGTGTGCAATGCGCTACCAGGAATAAAATTACCTATAATATTCCTCCCTCTTATTCGAAAGAACAAAAAGAAATGCTGGTAAAAGAACTTGATAAAGGCAAAGCATTGTATAAGCTATACTGCACCAAATGTCATGGTATTTTTACAAAAGGGGACGATAAAACACCCAATTTTACAAATAAGCAAATTGATAATTATTCTGCAAGGTTTATGAGGCGCGACCCCAGAAATCATGCTGTAGCTATTAAAATGGATTATTTACAGCTCAATGAAGTAATGCAGTTTTTAAAGTATAAAAGGGCGACAGAGTAGATTTGAAATTATTCAATACCTTAACGGTGTTAAACACTCCTTTTCTTTTGCAGAATATTCCGTTATGATTAAAATAACATATAGTATACCAAATTTATCAATATTTCAATTTCTCGTATGTTAGCCAACGGAATATATTTTGGCGATGTAAGATTCCGAAAAATGGTTTTTCTTGTAAAGTTTGGATAGCTGTGTATAAATCCCCGAAGTATCAACCGAAGTGCCAAACTCTTTTAATATTGTATTCTTAATTCTCTCAATACACTCTGACAAGGAAAATGCTTCATTTGCATATTTTTCGACCAGTAAAAGAAACTGATAAGGTTCAGTTAATTTACTTAATCTGCCATCAGCAACATCTAAGCCTTTATGGAATGCCTCCACTCTGCCCTGATCTTCCGCACTGTAAACAATTACTTTTTTTGTAGGATATTTTTGTTTTAAAGCGATTACTAATCCTAGGCCTTCATCTTTGAACATTAATTTCTTTCCGATCCCTTGTATATCACAGAAGATTATATGAGCCTCCTTAACATCCATTTGTTCTAAGTTCTCAACATCTTTTATTCTTTTTGCCCTAGACCAGCCAGCATTTTTTATAATATCTATTACTGGAAAGTTTTTGTCATCAATAAACAATATTCTGCAAATGCCTTTTATCTCATCTAAAGACCGATCAGGAATTTTACTTTTTCTTTTCTAAAATAGACCGAAAAACATACATAAAATCATTTAAGTATAAGTTGCAAATTTAAACAATAATATCACAAACTAATCTCTAAAATTTAATTGTCACTTTTCATTGCATGTATGTTAATGAAATGCTGTTTGCACTATAGCATATTGGGTGGATTAGAGGGTACTCAGTAAAATTGGGCGAAACTTTTTTACAAGATGTTCCTCGTCCTTAAAACCAGTTGTAATACTTTGCGACTAAAACATGACTACAGTAAAAGAAGCAACTACAGATTTTATTTTCCATTGCCATCACGAAAAAGGCTTAAGCTGTAAAACTCAAAAATTTTATGCCATAGATTTGACGCAGTTTATGCAATTCCTCGTAAACAAAAACTATCAATTAGAAATAGAAAAGATTGATAAGCATATTTTGAGAGAATATCTTCACTGTATATCAGATTTCAAACCGAAAACAATCAAAAGAAAAATAGCCACCCTAAAAGCGTTCTTTAATTTTCTGGAATTTGAAGACAGAATCGTAGTAACGCCTTTTCGTAAATTTAGAATCAAAATTAAAGAAACTAAAGTTCTGCCAACTGTAATGACCACCGGTGAGGTTAGAAAGATTTTCCAGGCTGCATACATTGAAAAAAGGTTGAATGCGAGTCGGTCAGTCTTTAAACAATTTGAATCGATAAGGAATATAGCGGTAATTGAACTATTATTTGCTACTGGCATTCGAGTTTCTGAGCTCTCAAATTTGAAAATAGATACTGTTGATCTCCAAGCCGGCTTTATTAAAGTAATGGGTAAAGGAAGAAAAGAAAGGATCATTCAAGTTTGTAATAAGGAAACGATTTCAGTTCTCAAAGAATATCTTGCCCTTGCAAAATTTTATAGAAATATTTCAACGAATTGTTTTTTTGTAAACCGGATTGGGGAACAGCTATCAGAGCAATCAGTTCGGTATATTGTTAAAAATTTGGCTTTGCAAACAGTCATAAATAAACGAATCACACCCCACGTTTTTCGGCATACTATAGCTACTTTATTACTTGAAGAAGGGGTAGATATAAAATATATACAAGACATTTTGGGGCATAGTTCAATTATGACAACCCAAATTTACACACATGTAAATGGAGAGAAGCAAAAAGCAATCTTGAGACTTAAACACCCAAGAAGGAATTTTACTATGAATCCGGAGATAGTTGTCTGAGTGATGGATAACTATTTATTATGCTGCATTCATTGCAACGAATTGTTCTAATTACTAACGTTAAGAAAATTCCAAATGAAGGATATGCGAAACATATGTCCTCATTTGATATCACCAAACGTATCACTAACAAATTGATAGGGAAGGCTATCAGAAGAAATGGGTATGAACTAGTGGAGTACAATAATCTTCACGATTTTCTATTAAATATTGACGCTCATAAGTCAGATTTGGTATTTCCTTATTAT
>JABDGU010000037.1 GCA_013285905.1 Bacteroidota bacterium
AAATGCAGGATTTGAAATGTCATCCAGCGACATAAACTCTACATATTTGTGCACTTTACCTGTACCCTTCAATAGCTTAGCGGGATCAGGAAGGGTGGCACCTTTATAAAAGCCCAGTTTCAGCCCTTTTTTCGAGAATATCATGCTGACAAGGGTATCCTTATAGCCGCTGCCGTAACCATAGCCGGCCAAATTAGCTGTGTTATCGATGTATTCTGCAATATCTGGCAGGTGTTTGAACAAAAAGCTCCTCAGCGAAAAGGCTAAGTCAGAAACCTTCCCGGGGTATTTGTTGCATATCTCTTCAAAAGATACCGGCATTTATTTGCTGCAATTTTTATACTGCTAATATAGTTTTTCAGGCTGTCTTTTCTAAATATTCCTCCAGGTTGGTACCAATAATTTGGGTCCAGCCAGCGGCAAAATTGTGCTTTGCAAAATCAGGATTATCACCCAAAGTTTCGATCTTATTATGGCTAAGCCTTAATCTTGTTTTGTTGCCTTCATCAAAGAGTTCAAAACTCACAAATGAGTCGCCTGGATAGCCGTCGTAGCGCCAGCTATGTGTTAGTTTTTTGCCGACTTCCACCTCGGTTATCCTGCATATATGTAAGTATGGGGCGTTCGGATCTTTGCCGCTATAGAAACGAAATTCAAAGCCGACTTCAGGCTTAAATTCTGCAAGGTCGAAATACCACTGCTTCATTTCATTTTTATCAGTAATGGCTTTCCATACTTTTGCTGCGGGAGCATTGTATGTTCTTTCAATTACAAAAGGTGTTGTTTCCATTTGGTTCTTTTAAAGTGACATAAATTTACAACAGAGCAGATATGTTCCCAAATAATAAAAATGCCTGCATGGAGGCATGCAGGCATTTTTTCTTCTTAGAATATTTCTATGTTTATCTAACGATCAAAAATTTCTGTGTAAGATGAGAAGAAGCGCTTATTGCTTTAATAATATAATTACCTGCAGGCAGGTCGTTAACTACTATTTGCTTTGTGTATTTGTTTTGAGGCGTTTCATTCCATCTACGCATTAGGCTGCCATTCATATCGAATATCTCGATAGCGAAAGATGCATTCTGATCCCAGTCTATTTTAATATTCAAAAGGTCGCTGGCAGGGTTAGGAAAAACCATGAGGCTATTGTTGTTTTTTGATACTGTATTCACGCCATTAGGTATGCCGGATCCATAATAATAACGGTATTGCACATCCTGGTTAGCCGCGCTGCCGGTTGTTCTGTAATACCATGCAGCATTTGTGGTACTCCATGAGGCAGTGGTATAAACAAGCGGCTGGTTGTGGGTATTATAAGTATAGGTTTTCAGCTTGCTGTAATTAAAAATGCTGTTTGCAGTGCTCCAGGTATAAGTGGTGTCAGAAAGCGCATTGTTATTCGCATCATAGGTGTAAACATTCAATGTGCGGTTAAGCCAGAAAGTAGTGTCCCATCTCAGGTTTGTTTCCTGGAATTTGTTCCCGGTGGTGCCATAATAAGTCACTGTATCAGCGGTGGAATTTACCCATATATTGGCGCCGGCAACGGTATCCCAATTTTGTACAATAGTATTCGAAAGATAGTTGTTAGCATTGTACTCATACATAGTATTGGTAACATTCTGCCAGGCAAGGGTTCCAGTGTTCCATATCTGCCTTACAGATGTATCAACAAGGTTAGAAGAGTAGGTATAAGTATATTGATTAGCGTTTACCCAAACCAGGTTGGTAGTGTCCCACGTTTGAGCAAGGTGGTATAGCACGCTATTAGAGAGGTTATAGGAAAAACTGTCTTTAGTTGAATTTCTCCATGCATTGCTCATTGTGTTCCACAACTGTACTATTTTAATAGTGTTATTATTTCCACTGAAAGTATTCATTGTTTTCCGTGTACTGTCCCAAACCAATCCTGTATTATCCCAGGTCTCAAGTAAATTGAGGGTTGGGTTATTGTTTGCATCATAAACATTTTGCTTGTTCTGATAATTTATCCAGCTTGTGGATGGTGTATCATAAGTCTGGCTGAGGATGGTTGCTATATTGTTATGCCCATCCATGGTTTGATAATACCTGTAGCTGAGATTGCCGGTTGTAAAACCATTTAAATAAGTAAGCAGGTAAGAACTGTCGTAAGCCAATGCGCCGGTATTACTAGTGTCATTAGTGCCGGAATACATGTACCATGCAGTATCGCCTATGATAGTAAAATCAGTGCTGCCATCATACCTGGCTTTGGTAAGACCTATAAGATTAGATTGGGCCTGTGCACAGAATGAAATAATAAGTGCAAAAACTAAGAGCGAGTATTTTTTATTCATAAAAAGTAAGGTTTAATGATAATATATAATTATGGCTAGTAAACTCAAGAGTATTGAATTACAAACATAATAAAAAAATAATTGAAATCTTTTAAATTTCTAATGGCAGCTATGCCTTGTAAATATGGGGCTAAGGGTTTTTCCGTATTTATTAATGGCCTCGATCTGGAAATCGTAGTCCAAATGTTCTTTCAGGCCTTTATAATCGGCATCTACGGCACGGGGATTGGACCTGTTTGTATGCCATTTGCCGGGAACGCCTGCGCTGTCTTCCCTGATGGAAATTTTTACTGTATCGGCGTCGGGAGTTTTAAATATTATCTTCAGTTTATTGCAGTGTCCGCTGTCGCTGGTGTTTTTTAATTCTACCGAAGGGCTTGGTGGCCTGATGCCCATCACTATCTGGGCAAAGCCATTGTTAGCCGAAAGAGAAAAAAACAAAAGAAACAGAGCCCAACGCATTTTTTAATGTTTAAACATCCTAAAAACATCCAGACCGTTGGCGTATAACATCAAGCCAAGGAGTAATACAAGCCCTACTGTGGTAGCGCGTTCCATTACCTTCTCGCTCACTTTTCTGCCACTTATCAATTCAAAAATAAGGAAGATCACATAACCACCATCAAGGCCCGGTATGGGCAGGAGGTTCATGAAAGCAAGGATAACCGAGATAAATGCAGTAAGGGTAAGGAAGTCGTACCAGGAAAATACGGGGTTGAATAATTTTCCAAAACTCACAATACCACCCAGGCTCTCTGATGCTTTTATTTCCTTAGAAGTAAAGATCATTTTAAACTGGCGCCAGTAGTTGCCAAACTGGTCGAAAGTATAAGTAAAGCCTTTTGCAACAGCTTCGAGCGGATAGTATTTTATCCTGTCGTATTTGAAAAAATCTTCAGGGCCTTTACGCTCAATGCCTAACAATTTATTTTGCGGCACATTGCCATGAAGCTGCACAAGGCTGTGGTTGCGTATAACAGTTACCGAAATGGGCATCCCGACATTGGCATTCCTGATCTTCTGGAATTCATCGAAGAACTTGACAGGCTGGTTATTGATAGCAATAACGCTGTCGTTAGCTTTCAGGCCCATAGTATCTGCCGCAGTATGTTTAGAAACCGCTGCAATAACCAATGGCATACGTGGCTCGATAAACGAATTTTTCTGGCTCTTGATTATTTTATTGATAGTACCGGCGGGAACAGCAATGGTTTTAGTTTCGCCATCACGCTTCACCTCTATAGTACCTGCCTCGCTGAATATTATTTCTGCCACAATTTTATTGAAACGCGCCACTGGTTTACCACCAACGGCTGTGATCATATCGCCGTTTCGCAAACCAATACTTTCTGCAGTGCTGTCAACCATAATGCCGTATTTGGCATTTTGAGTGGGCAGGTATTCTTCGCCCCAAATGCTAAAGATGATCATGTAGATGAATGCCGCCACCAGCACATTCATAATAATGCCACCCAACATGATGAACAAACGCTGCCATGCTTTCTTAGAGCGGTATTCCCATGGTTGAGGAGGGAGCGCCATTTGCTCCTTATCCATGCTTTCATCCACCATGCCCGATATTTTCACATAGCCACCAAGCGGAAACCAGCCAAGGCCATATTCTGTATCGCCCACCTTTTTCTTCCACAAAGCGAAATTGAAAACCTTGGAAAAAGGGAAAAAGAAATCGAAGAACAGGTAAAATTTCTCAACACGTGTTTTAAATAAACGCGCAAAGAAAAAGTGCCCGAATTCGTGCAATAATATGAGTAATGACAGGGCAGCAAGCAGTTGTAAAGCTTGTACACCGCCACCGGAAAACAATAAAAGAGTATTCAAATGCATGGTATGGTAAAGATAATTTTAGTAAATGGATAATTGGCTTTTTTTCAAAAATTCGGCGGTATAGGCCCTAGCATCTTCATCGGAACGCATATAATCTTCTAATGTGGGGTGTTGTATAAAATCCACACGTTCTAGTGTTTTTTCTATCATATCACTCATTTCAAGAAAACCTACCCTGTTTTGCAAAAAAGCATGCACAACTACTTCGTTGGCAGCGTTCATCACGCAAGGGGCATTGCCGGCCTTGTCCAGGGCTTCTTTCGCTATGGCAAGATTACGGAAAGTTTTATAATCGGGTTGCTCGAAGCTGAGTTTGGAAAACTCTTTAAAATCAAAACGTTTTAAATTATTAGCAAGGCGGCCGGGATAAGCAATAGCATACTGGATAGGCAATTTCATATCGGGCAGGCCCATTTGCGCTTTCAGTGAACCATCATTGAACTGCACCATGGAGTGGATAATGGATTGGGGATGTATCACTACATCTATCTGCTCATTCCTCAACCCAAACAGCCATTTAGCTTCTATCACCTCCAGCCCCTTGTTCATAAGTGTAGCGCTGTCTATACTTATTTTAGCACCCATCGTCCAGTTAGGATGCTGGAGAGCATGGGAGGCTTTTACATTTACAAGAAAATTCTGCTTGCGACCTAAGAAAGGACCGCCTGATGCTGTAAGCACCACTTTTTCAACCGTTTGCCTGTCTTCTCCTACCAGGCATTGAAAAATAGCGGAATGCTCACTGTCCACAGGTATGATCTGAACATTTTTTGCAGCTGCCCTTCCCATTACCAATTCACCGGCCACCACAAGTGTTTCTTTATTTGCCAAGGCAATTCTCTTGCCTGCATCAATAGCTGCAAGTATGGATTGAAGGCCTGCAAAACCTACGATAGCGCCCAGCACGGTATCGATACTTTCCCATTGCACTACTTCGCTAAGTGACTTATTGCCTGAGAAAACTTTGATAGGCAGATCGGACAAAGCGTCTTTTACAAGTTTGTATTTAGATTCATCGGTAACGACAACAGCGTTCGGAGAAAATTCGCGAGATTGTTTTATCAGCAATTCTGCATTGCTATGGGCGCTCAGCACCTCTACTTCAAATAAACCGGGATTAGCAGCTACCACTTCCAGGGCCTGTGTGCCTATAGAACCTGTAGAACCCAAAATCGCCAATCGCTTCATGCTGCTACTATTTTCTTTATCCAGATTAATTTATGGAGCAGCAAAGGTATTAAAAACCAATGTGCTATACCGCAAAAACAGGCTGTCAAGCTAAGTTTAAGAAATAATTACCGTTTGAAATGTTTAACAGATAGGAGATTTTTTAACTATTCAGCAATTTTTCAAGAGAAGTATCGTAAGCCTCTTTCCAATCACTGATATAGCCCCAGCCTTCATCATCAATGCAAATTTCCTTATTTGCGTTCACCTTCCCGATCTTGGTAAAAGGGGCGCCTTTCAGTTCTGCTTCGAACATACTATGGAGGGTAGGATTGATACTTACTATTACCCGGCTTTGTCCCTCGCCAAAAAGAAATGCGTCTTTACGAATTTTTTTGTCTGTATGGATGCTGAAACCGAGGCCGTTTGGCATAGCACTTTCAAGCAGGCAGGCAAATACACCACCTTCTGAAATATCGTGCGCTGAGTTGATCAATTTTTCGCTGATAAGCCTCATGACCGTATCCTGAACTTTAGCCTCTTCTTCCAATTCGAAATGCGGGGCCGGACTATGTGTTACACCACAAATATGGTGCAGGTATTCTGAGCAATTTATATCGTTCCTGTTCTCACCAATTACATAAATAAGATCACCGGCATGTTTAAAATCCAGCGTCATCTTCTGGTCCATGGAATCTAAAACACCTACCATACCAATAGTTGGTGTAGGATAAACAGGCCCGTCTTCTGATTGATTGTAGAAACTTACATTACCACCGGTAACAGGCGTATTGAATTTTGTACAGGCTGCGCCCATACCCTTTATGGCATGTACAAACTGGTAATAAACTTCGGGGTTATACGGATTGCCAAAGTTGAGGCAATTGGTAATAGCCACCGGTGTGCCGCCGCTGCAAACAATATTTCTTGCCGCTTCGCTTACCGCTATCATGGCGCCTTTATAAGGGTCCGCAAAAACGTAGCGGCTATTGCAGTCAGTAGTTACAGCCAATCCTTTTTTAGAATCATGCACACGTACCACGGCCGCGTCACTTGGTCCGTTGGTGTGGGTATTGCCTGTGCCTACCATAGAGTCATATTGCTCGTACACCCAGCGCTTTGACGCGATGTTCGGCAACTGTATCAGCTGGTATGCTACCTCTTTAAGATCAGCAGGCACAGCGATGTCTGCGGCATTGAATTTCTTTATTTCTGCAAAGTATTTTGGTTCGCTGTATTCGCGCTCGTAAATAGGTGCCCCGCCCCCCAATACCAAACTTTCTGCAGGCACATCAGCTACCAACTCATCATGCATGTAGTATTTCAGGTTGGTATCTTTTGTTACCTCTCCTATCTGCACACAATGAATATCCCACTTGTCAAATATTTTCTGAATGTCTGCTTCACGGCCCTTTTCCACCACTATCAGCATACGCTCCTGGCTTTCGCTCAGCAACATTTCCCAGGGCTTCATATTGTTTTGGCGTGTAGGCACTTTGTCAAGGTGAATGATCATGCCATGTTCACCTTTGGCGCTCATCTCACTTGTGGAGCAAGTTATACCTGCGGCACCCATATCCTGCATGCCTATGATCGCCCCTGTCTTTATAGTTTCGAGGCAGGCCTCTAATAATTTCTTTTCTTCAAAAGGATCACCTACCTGCACAGCAGGCAATTGTTCTGCACTGTTCTCATTAATATCTGCCGATGCAAAAGAGGCGCCGCCTATGCCATCCTTGCCAGTAGAAGCGCCCACGATAAATACTGGGTTGCCCGCGCCATGAGAGGTAGCGGAAACAGTTTCACCTACTCCCACTTTCACCACACCCACGCTCATTGCATTTACCAAAGGATTGGTCTGGTAGCAGGACTCGAAATAGACCTCACCCGCAACCGTTGGCACACCAAAACAATTACCATAGTGGCCTATGCCTTTTACTACGCCTTTCAGCAGATGCTTGGTTTTGGGATTATCCATTTTGCCAAAGCGCAATGAATTGAGCGAAGCAATAGGAAATGCGCCCATCGTAAAAATATCGCGGTGAATGCCGCCCACACCTGTTGCTGCACCCTGGAAAGGTTCGATAGCAGAGGGGTGGTTATGCGACTCTATTTTAAACACACAGCCCAGGCCATCACCGATGTCCACGAGGCCGGCATTTTCTTCCCCGGCTTTTACCAGCAGCCTCTCGCCGTCGCGGGGCAGGGTTTTGAGCCATTTTATAGAGTTTTTATAACTGCAATGCTCACTCCACATTACGGAGTACATAGCTGTTTCATTAAAATTGGGGGTACGGCCTAATACTTGTTTAATTTTTTCAAATTCTTCTTCGCGAAGACCGAGTTTTTTTGCTTGTTCCAGTGTTGCCTGCATCTTGCTGCAAACTTAATATTTTTTTGGGAGGCTTGGATATAGACAAGAACACAGACTTATGTTAAGTACATTAAATAACATTCATGCCCCTAGTTTATAATATGACTCAATTTAGGGGAAATTATTACAATACATAGCAATATTTATTGATTAAAACATATTAGGTTTCAATTATTTTTATATTATTGTAGCTATGAAAAAAATATTCCAACTTATAGCCCTGCTTTTTGCCTTTACATACCTGCATGCCCAAAGCCCGAAAATTGAGAAAAGTGAAGCGTTCGATGAGCCAACAGAGGGATGGAATAAAGTTTTTCAGCTTACGAATGGTAATACTTTCTTTTTTCATTTCACAAAAAGGGATGGTATAGATGTCAGCGTTTTTGATAAAAGCAGGAAGCTGATAGCTAATAAAACCCTCAGCAGCGAAGTCTGGAACCCAAGGAAAATGAAGAACTCCGTAATAGAAGGACTCTATGAAATAAACGGAGAGCCTGTATTGTTCCTTATGCAAACAGAAGGAAAAGTGCCTGTTCTTTACCGCATTCGTCTTGACCCTATGACTGCTGATATAGTCAAAGAATCCAAACTCGGCAGTTTGCCAAAACCCGACATCTTCTCATTTAACGCCGAAGGGGATGACATTTTTGTGGAAAAAGACCCCGGATCCGACAACTATGCCATCATCTATTTTAATGGTTATGCCAAGGACAAAAGCGAACAGATACGTGTAGTGCATTACAACGGTAAGCACAAAGTCATCAATAAGGCATATTATGATTCGCCCGACGAAAACTTCAAGTACCTGCGTTTTATAGGTGCCATTGTAGATGGAGATAAAAGCGTGTACATGGCCACTTATGGGGCATCTTCTTTAAAAGGGAAGGATGGTCATGTATTTGTTGCGAGGCTGGATGCCAAAGATTCTGTTTTCTATAATCGCACTCTCGACTTTACCGAGGACTTTAAGGATACCAAATCAGTCATGAGCTACAATCATTACAATAACACTATACAGTTGCTAACCCTATCCTACACTACGGGCAAAAACCATTTTTTCAGCGGCAGCCGGACGAGTTATTACCTCTCCCTGATAAGTTATATAGAACCCGGATCGCTGAACCTTTTAAGTGTAAAACCTGTCTTGGGGGAGAAGATAAACGACTATGTTCATACCAAACTGGGGCTGGATGAAAATTATAATGGTTTGAGTCAACAAATGATCATCAACAAAGACAAGACCACAACTATTCTATCAGAAGAGATGGCAGAAGAAAAGGTAGTTGACCAAAGAGGCAACGTGGTTTCAGCTACAACCTTTCTGGGTGCCATTGGTGTATCAGAATTAAATGAAGACGGCACCGAAAGAAAAGGTTACCTGATGGTAAAGAAACAAGCAGCAGCAGGCATACTAAAACCTCTGTATATAGCTACCCGTGCCAAAGGCAAATGGTCGAACCAAATGGGCTATGCACTCCACAATTCATTCCTTTCATACGATTATATCAGCACAGAAAAAAACCGCTACATCTTATTTAACGACAACCCAAGGAATATTGATAAAGACGAAGACGAAATAAAAAGAAGGCTTGTGACCGGTGTTAATAAACTTAATACCGTTTGTTATTCATTGCCTTCCCTTGATAAATTTTATCTTTTTGGCAACCCTGAAAGCAAAGATGTTTCAAATGCATGCTATATAGAAGCTTCCGACTATAATAAAAACAATGACACCTATGCCACTATCCTTATAGAACGCAATGGCCACGACCGGCAGGCAAGAATGGTATGGATCAATTTTGAGTAATTGTGTAAACACACCGATGTTAATGTTTAGTTCAAGCACTTTCCTACACCAAACTCCCCACCTGCTCTTTCACATTCAGCATTTCCCTCACAGCATCTGCAATGCCCCTGGCATCATATCCGCATTCGCGGTGCAGTTCTTCGGGTTTGCCATGCTCCACTATCCTGTCGGGTATGCCCAGCATTTTTACTTCGGGGCTGTAATTATGTTCTGCCATAAATTCTAAAACAGCAGAACCGAAACCACCTACTATCGTGCCGTCCTCAACCGTTAGAATTTTGCTGAAGTTTTGTGCTATCTCATGCAGCATTGCCTCATCAAGCGGCTTTACAAAACGCATATCGTAATGGGCGGGGTGCAGGTCTTCAGTAGCCAATTCTTTACATGCAGCAACTGCGAAATTCCCGGGGTGGCCTATAGTTAATATAGCTATTTCTTCGCCATCTGCAATTTTACGCCCGGTGCCAATTTCTATTTTCTTCATCGGCGTTCTCCATTCCGGCATCACTCCCTGTCCTCTCGGGTAGCGTATCACAAAAGGCAGATTGGTTTCCGGTAGCTGTGCAGTGTACATCAGGTTGCGCAACTCTGCTTCATTCATCGGCGCGCTTACTATCATATTAGGTATGCAACGCATAAAGGCAATATCATAAGCCCCATGATGGGTAGGACCATCATCACCAACAAGGCCTGCGCGGTCTAAACAAAATATCACAGGCAGCTTTTGTATAGCCACATCATGCACAACCATGTCATAACCGCGCTGCATAAAGGAGCTGTAAATATTGCAGAACACCTTCATCCCCTGCGTTGCAAGCCCTGCGCTCAGGGTCACAGCATGTTGCTCGGCTATACCCACATCAAATGCCCTGTCGGGCATTTTGTCCATCATAAATTTAAGCGAGGAACCTGAAGGCATAGCTGGGGTTATTCCCATGATCAGCGAATTCTGTTCCGCCAGTTCTATAATTGTATGCCCGAAAACATCCTGGTATTTAGGAGGCTCCGGAACTGTTACAATTTTTTTATTGATCTTACCCGTTATCTTATCAAAAGTGCCGGGCGCATGCCAAAGAGTCTGGTCCTGCTCCGCAAGATCATAGCCTTTGCCTTTCACGGTTTTTATATGCAGCAACTTGGGGCCGGGTATATCCCTTAATTGCTTAAAAGTATCAACAAGCTTATTTACATTGTGGCCATCCACCGGTCCGAAATAGCGCAAACCAAGTGCTTCAAAAAGATTACTTGTTTTTGAAACCACACCTTTTAAGCCAGCTTCTATTTTTGAGGCCAGCTTCTGAAAATCTTTAGTGGGCAGTTTGCCCAGCAAATGCCACACATCATCCCTGAATTTATTATAAGCGTGCGATGTTGTTATATGTGTAAGGTAATCTTTCAGGGCGCCCACATTGGGATCAATGGACATATTATTGTCATTGAGCACAATAAGGATATTGGCATTGCTCACGCCAGCATGATTCAAAGCCTCGAAGGGCAATCCTGCTGTCATGGCACCGTCACCTATCACAGCCACGTGCTGACGAAGGTTTTCTCCTTTATACTGGGAGGCCAGCGCCATGCCCAAAGCGGCTGAAATGGAAGTGGAAGAATGCCCCACGCCAAAAGCATCATATTTGCTTTCGCTGCGTTTAGGGAAGCCACTTAAACCGCCATATTTGCGATTGGTATAAAAAACGTCACGACGGCCGGTAAGTATCTTATGTCCGTATGCCTGGTGGCCTACATCCCATACAAGCTGGTCGTAAGGGGTATTCATAACATAATGCAGGGCAACTGTCAACTCCACCACACCCAGGCTGGCGCCAAAATGCCCGCCATGAATGCTTACACAGTCAATAATAAAGTGCCTTAATTCATTGCAAACCTGCTGCAACTGGGCTTTGTCCAGTTTCTTCAGGTCATCAGGACTGTCTATTTGCGATAAAAGCGGGCCGGCTACTATTTCTCCCATGCACTTACATTGAAATAATTTACAAAAATATCAAATTTAGCTGATACAGCCATTAGATTATACGACTTAAATATATTTTATATGCAATATTCCTCGCCGTTTTCAAACATTTATTAAATCAAAAACCAAGCCAATCGCTAATAGTCTGTTACCTTTGCACCTGATTTTCCGGATAAAAAAGATGTTTAACAAATATTTGCGCTATTACCCATGGTGGATGCAGTTACTCTTGTTGGTGATGATGCTTCTTATTTTGAGCAATTTTGTGCTGGTGCTCGCCTCCACCTTTATTCCCAAACTAACAGGCCTACCCCTTTCACAGATCCTTGAAATAAATAAAGACAGTAAAGGAGCCGTCGTTCAGGATGCAATATGGGTGCAGGGCGTCATACATCTCTGCACTTTCCTGATACCTTCTTTGCTTTTTGCATACCTGACACATCCGCGCCCACTCCATTATCTTGGCTTGAGGCCACCGGGCAGAAAAATACATTGGCTATTGGTCGCTTCTATGGCTATCGGTGCCATTCCTGTTTTCATCGCCCTCCTTTCTTTCATGCACCTTTTTCATCTCGGCAATTGGGCAGATAGCATGCAAAATAAAATTGACGGCATGGAGATTCCTTTTCTCGATATCCGTTCATTCAACGGGTTTATTTTCGTGCTCACCATAATGTCCCTTGTCCCGGCATTAGGTGAGGAGATGCTTTTCAGGGGTATATTGATGCGTATTGCACAAAAGCGTAATAAAGGTGTAATGGCTCCAATTATTATCACTGCGTTTATTTTCTCTGCCATTCATTTCGAACCCTATGGCTTTCTGTCCATATTTGCCGCCGGCCTTCTCTTAGGTGCTATTTATTACCTAACAGGTTCGCTATGGTGCAGCATCCTTTTCCATTTTCTAAATAATGGCATCCAGGTCTTTTTCGAGTTCCTGGGCAGTAACAATAAAGCAGTAAAGTCAATAATGGAAAGCAATTCATTGCCGGCGTATATACCCATTTGCGGAGCCATTATTGTGGCCATTTCATTTTTCCTGCTTTATAAAACCAAAACCCCGCTGCCCAAATGCTGGGAAAATGATTTTAGCCCTGAAGAAATAGAAATGGAAAAGCAGGATAGCCCAATGCAATAATGCCTGGCGCAAACACAAGATCCTAAATCAAAAGAGAGTAAGCAGCAAGCTAAATTCAGAACAATACATCCTCTATTGCAGTATCAGCCTGGTTTCAGAACTGCCATAGATATTGGCTGCCCTGACGATGTACAAACCTGTAGGCTGCTTGTGAAGATCAACGTGTAATGTCCCTTTAGCCTCCTTGCTGTAAACTATTTGTCCCTGCATATTCAGTATCTCCACTTTCGTTGCGATATAAGGCAGATCAATATTAAACATACCCCTGCTTGGATTGGGGTAAACACTCGCACTTATGCCTTTATTGACAGTGCTTACTGATGCTGTATATCCTGTTACACGGATGCTGTCGGTATAAACAGTTGTCAGAGGCTTGCTGTTGGCATCAACCGGCACAACACCGATAGCCTGTATCACACTTTGGCCGGAGGTCGTCATGCCAAAAACAGTGTAAGTACCATTCAAATTGGAATTGTTTACGAGGTTAAAATAAAATTGGCTGCCGTCTGTGTTAGGGCCGGAATTAGCCATAGCCAGGGAACCTGTTACATTGGTAAGTGAAGGCACAATTTCATCAGGTGTGCTATAACCGGGGCCGCCGTAACCTGTACCGAGCGGGTCGCCACCCTGTATTACAAAACCCGCAACTACGCGATGAAATGTAAGGCCGTCATAAAACTTATGCGCCACCCGCGACAAAAAACTATCTACAGTAATAGGCGTGAGCGTATCTGTGAGCCTGACCACGATATTGCCCTTGCTGGTATAAAAAGTTACTTCCGTGCTTTGTGCAGCGCCTTTGTACGAACCCGTGATGCATAATGCCAGAAGGCAGATAAAGTATATTTTTTTCATAAAGTTGTCTATTTTAAAAACGTAATATACAAAAAATCAGCAATCAAGCACCATTTCAAGTTGATGTGCCGTCTAATCCGGGCTGCATGTAACTCCATTTTCAAAAAAACAAAAAATGGGCAATACCATGAAATGAAACAGTGAAAATACAAGTATATTTACTTACATGAAAAAGCTGCTTGCGGAAATAAGAAGCTGTACTATCTGTGAAAAATTTTTGCCTTATAGCCCTCGCCCTGTCTTGCAGGCAAGTGCAAATGCCCGGATATTAATTGTCGGGCAGGCTCCGGGTAAAAAGGTTAACGAAACAGGTATCCCATGGGATGACGCAAGCGGCAATGAATTGAGGCGCTGGCTGGGGGTAGGAAAAGAACAGTTTTATGACAGCAATATTTTTGCGCTGGTTCCAATGGGCTTTTGTTATCCGGGCAAAGGCACTTCAGGCGATCTGCCTCCAAGGCCTGAATGTGCTCCCACATGGCATAACAAACTTTTGAAAGAAATGAAAAATATTCAACTCACATTGCTTATAGGACAATATTCGCAGAAGTATTATTTAGCGGAAACAATTAAACCATCACTAACGGAGAATGTAAAATGTTTTCGTGATTTTTTGCCGGACTATCTTCCGCTTGTACACCCCTCGCCCCGCAACAGGATATGGCAAAAGAAAAATCCCTGGTTTGAAAAGGAACTTATTCCCGCATTACACCACTTAGTAAACAAAATAATTAATTAACAGCTTAGTCCTTCATCCCCTTAAGATGATTATGCACCCCATCTGCACAAACATCTATCATATAAATACCCGCAGGAAAAGAATGTATATCTATCTTGTCTGCATTCTGTTGCTGGCTAAGTATCCTTCCTGTCATATCGCTAACAGTAATAGTATAGCCGGACGGTTTGCTTTTTAAGAACTTAATATTCCAGTTATCGGTTCCGGGGTTGGGATATAGTTGTATAGCATTATCCGCATTCTGAATCTTAAGAACAGCAAGGGCCGAAGCGGGTAAACTACACTCCCATAAACCCCTGCCATAGGTAGCGGCCCTTATTTTGTAATTGGTGTAGTTGATATCAATATCATCAACAATTACATTAGGCAGCCCTGTGCTGTAGTGTGTCCATGTTGTTTGTGTAGAATCCATATAGTACAAGCCCATGTCGGTGCCGACAAACAAAGCGCCTTTTGTGCTGCTGTCCACAGCTATGCAGGTAGCGGGCAGGTTCGGCAGGTTATAACTTATATTGGCCCAGGTCGTGCCACCTGTATTGCTCACATAAACTTTCTGCCCCGCCTGGTAGCCGGACATACTTACAAACACACGCATCGGGTTATTAAAATCAACCGCAACATGCGATATG
Source organism: Bacteroidota bacterium (assembly GCA_013285905.1). GTDB lineage: Bacteria > Bacteroidota > Bacteroidia > Chitinophagales > Chitinophagaceae > JABDGU01. Next base: position 14,848 of record JABDGU010000037.1, read on the forward strand.
GCTACGCTGTTCACAGGCAGGTTCCCCGTTACATTGGTCCATGTGTTGCCACCATCGTTCGTCATAGCGATGCGACCTTCATCCGCTGCGTACAGCACCTGTGTATTAGATGCTGCAAGTGCCAGGCAGGTAACGCCGGGGTGTTTCTGTGTTCCGTCGGTGAAAGAATCTGTCGGGGTAAGGTTTATAACAGAGTTACCCCCGTCGTAAGATGCGTAAACACCAAAAAGGCCGAAGTAGATAGTGTCGGAACTGTAGGGATCATACACCACAGGAGCTGTCCAGTTGGCATAACCGGAGCCAGGCGTATATATCTGTCCGAAGCTGTTTCCCTGGTCGCTTGATAAATAAAAATTCCCTTCCTGGTAGGAGCCTATTTGGTACACATCATTGCTGGGAGATATAGCGCAGTCTTCGCCATCACCACCTACCACAGCGCTCCAGTTAGTGCCATCATACATTAAAGTATTATTGTCCTGCAGACCGCACAAAATAATATAAGGGTTTTGCCGCGACGAGCTTGTCCTGTATATCTGGGATATAATAAGCCCATTGCCAAGGTCTGCCCATGAAGCGCCGAGATCATTGCTTACAAAAATACCCCCGTCATTACCAACATAAAATGTGGAGGGTGTTTGGGGGTCAAAAACCAGCACCCGGTTATCAGGATGCACTTCGTAATCGCCCATATCTGCCCAGGTATTTCCTCCATCTGTCGATTGCGCCATTTGTACACCTAAGGCCATCAATAAGTTCGTATCGACCGGCGATACCGTAATTTGCAGGTCATAATAACCCTGGTAGGTCAGGCCTGGGCTGCCGAGGTAATTAAAGTTCTGTCCTCCATCATGCGAAACCTGCGCAACTCCGTTGGAATCCAATATCCAAACATTCTTCGGAGCAGCCGGGGATACTGCAATGGAAACCCTGTTCTGTATGCCGGCATTTAAAGTTTGCCAGTTTGCTCCCCTGTTATAAGAGACCAATAGTGCGCTGTCGCCCGACGCGTAGATAGTATCAGGTTGCCCGGGCTTGAAAACCATTTGAAACACATTGCCGCCCCATACATTGCTCCAGGTCTGGCCTGCGTCTGTAGTACGGTATATACCCTGCCTTGTGCTTGCCAGCAATACCTTGGTATATACAGGGTGAATCAGCAATTTGGATATGAGATTCTTGTCAGTTTGCTGATAAGTAAAACCTGTTGTGTTCCAGGTATTGCCGCTGTCTGTGCTCATCATGATACCAGCAGTATAAAGCCCTCCCCAGAAATTATGATAGCCATCCACCTCATACCCATATCCATCCCCGGTGGCAGCATAAATAGTATCTGTGTGGATCGGGTTTATCGCAATGTCCGCAATACTCATAGATGGGAAATTGTCTGTACTTGATGCCCAGGTCTGGCCTGCGTCAGAACTTCTCCAAACGCCACCGCTAGCAGCGCCAACATAAATAATAGCCGGGTTTTGCGGAGACACAGAAATGCAGTTTATCCTGCCAATGCCGTACCAGTTAGCCGGCACCACTGCAGGACCTATCACTTGCCAGGGCCCCAGGTTGCCTGTTGTTTTTAAGGCCTGCTTTTTACCAAGCTTCTTTTCTTCCAGGTAGGCTTTAATAAGCGCATCAGAGGGCGGCAGATCACCACTTGGGTAGGAGCGCTGCTCTGCCATATAATACCAGCGGTTGAATTCCGCCAGTTCATCATCGCCGTCTTTTTCCTTTTTGCTTTCGTTATCGCTTTCCCTTAATGACTGCAAAAAATAATTTCTTATGGCATATATATTGTTTGTAGTATCAGCCCGTTCATCTTTTTCAAAAATTTTCGCAGCGCTTTGCGCAAAAAGAAACTGCGGGAAAAAAATTAAAATAGCGAGAAGAGAAAAGGGTTTCATAAACAGGCAATTTTTTATAAAGTTATTAATTTAATCTCTTATTTCAATCTTATTCAGCGCCGGCTTCGATACATTAGCCTATCTTTAGCCACTAAATTTAAACTCATGCCCGGCACAAAAATTACAGTAAACAGCAATGGCTCCCTTAAAATAGACGGAGATTTTGAAATAGTAGACAAGAACGGTACTGCATATGGCCTGCAGGGTAGGACAATTGTTTCCTTATGCCGTTGCGGTCATTCCAAAAACAAGCCTTTTTGCGATGGCTCACACAAAGGCAACCTTGAGCATGAAGGAATTGCCTTCGACCTGCCTCCTAAAAAAGTGGATTAAGAAGAATCAGACTATTTCCTCTATCACGATCTCTTTATCATTGAACATTATTTTGCTTCCGGGCTTTTGCCCCATCAGTTTCGTCCCTATGGGCGAAACTGATGAAATGGCGAAATAGCTTGCACCATTCAGCTTCAATGTTCCGGCGCTTATCGCAATGTAATAATTAGTGTTTTTGGTTTTCACCAGGCTGCCGGGCACCACTACCTCGCTGTGTATATTGGGGTCTATCCTGTCCAATATATCCCTTTGTTTATTCAATTCGTTCACCTGCACTATTTGTATATTCAGGTCCTGCTCCAGCATTTCGCGAGCGGTCTCATATTTATCCCCAGCACTGCTTTTGCTTTCGTTATTCATAGCCTCGTGTATATCAGCGATAGATGTATGCAGAGTGAGCAATTTTTGAGAAATAAACTCGCGGCAAAGTTTATAAAGTTCCTGTTTCGAATCTTTCATACTATTTAGAAAAACAATTTACGCAAAACTAAAAAAATCATTAAAAACAAATATCGCGGTTCCCCGTAATCCCAAAATCCTTTCATCCCGGCTCTTTTGCCTTAACTTTATACGTCTATAGTAAACATGAGGCGCCTTTTCACATACCTCTCATTTATATTTCTTCTGAATATATCCGCCCAGGCCTTTGGCCAGTTGCGTACGGATACCCTCACCATGCGCTTTATGGATGTGGAGATCCCGCTTGGCAATGTTGCCATATATCTTCGCAACGGTATTACCATAGCCCACAGCGATTCCAATGGCTTTATACATATCCCCGCCTACTATTTACAATACACTTACCTTATAGCAGTACACGATAATTATCTACCTGACACTATCCGGCAATACCAGGAAACCATTTATTTATATCCCATAAATATTACACTCAAAGAAACCGTCATAAGCAGCAAAACCACGCAACGCATCCTGCAGTCGAACGCGGAGTACGTAGTTGACTATGATTTCGTAGGAGATAATATATTAGTGGCTTCCTATAACGGCGCATTTGGCAGAAACGCAAAATTATTTTTGCTGGACAATGACGGAGATACACTCGCGCTTACAAAACTCCCTTCGCAACCTTTATCCCTTTTTAAAAGTTGTGTTGGTAAATACTATTGCGTATGCTATGGTAAATTTTACCCTCTTACGGTTGATTCAGGCAATTTACAATTAGGGGAACCTTATGATATTAAATATCTCCCCGGCCTGAAACAGTGCCAGGCAGAACTGAATGGCAACCTCTTTTATAAAATATGCGATCCGGACTCTTTCCTCGTTACCTATGCCTATGTTGAAAAAGGCGATTCCGTTTTTCACACATTTTTTCAATTCCACGATTCACTTGCATTTATAGGTAGCCGCGAAGAAGATATTAACGCCACAGAAGATGAACACAGAATGTTCAGGCCCAAGTTCGAAGTTGGTTTATTGCGTGGCCTCTGGGACAAAAGCAGCCTCCGCGCTATAGATGTGCCTTTGTTTATAAAAGATGATACCCTTGTTATCTTCGACCACACCAATAAAATGGTTCGCTATTTTAATCTTATCGGCATCGAAGTAAAACGCAGTCCATGCCATTTCCTTGATAATAAAAACCTGTATGCCGATATCATAAAAGACGGGTTCACAGAAAAATTCTATTTACATCCGCTGAATCACGGAGAAACACAAATACTGAACGAGATACTTATGAAAGAAGGGATACTGGACTACCACACCCTTAAAATGAAAAGACCTTTTGCAGAAAATATTAAAGTGCACAATGGTCATATCTATTTTCTATGGCAAGACCATAATCACGCTGGCACAAGGCAATTATTTGTTTATACTCCTTAGATTCAAATACTTACAGCATCCAATAATCTCCTTGTATAATCAGCCGTCGGATTTTTCATAACTTGCTCAGCGTCGCCTGCCTCCACAATTTTCCCTTCCTTCATCACCATCACCCTGTCACTCATATAATACACAACAGAAAGATCATGCGAGATAAACAGGTAGCTTAATCTCAATTCTTCCTGCAACTCCTTTAAAAGATTTAGCATCTGAGCCTGTACACTCACATCGAGTGCAGATACGCTTTCATCACATATTAGCAGTTGTGGCCTTAAGGACAATGCCCGCGCTATGCCTATACGTTGCCGCTGGCCTCCTGAAAATTGATGAGGATATCGCTTCATAGCATCTGCCGGAAGATGCACTCTATCCAACAAAAGTTCTGCCTCTTTTTTCAGGTCCTGCTTAGGAATGATACCATGCACCGCCATTGGCTCCATCAGCATATCCCCTATACTTATACGCGGGTTAAGAGATGAATAGGGATCCTGGAAGATCAGTTGTACCTTACGGTGCATCTGCCGTCTTTCTACTGAGGAAATATGCGCCAGGTCTTTGCCATTAAATATTATTTGTCCGCCTTGTGGTGGTAATAAACCCACCAGGCTACGGCTCAGGGTACTTTTGCCGCAACCGCTTTCCCCTGCCAGGCCCAGCACTTCGCCCTTTCTTAACGTAAAAGAAACATCATCTACAGCCCTGAAATATTCTGTCGTTTTTCCAAACAAATTCCTATGCTCCGGAAACCATACTCGCAGGTTTTTCACTTCAAGCAGCGTTTCATTCGTTGCAATATGTTTATACTCCCTGTCTGTTATTTGTACGTCTCCCATAAAATCAGAAACAACAGGCAATGGTTTATTTTTTTGTTGTACAGATGGCTTGCACAACAGCAGGGCTTTCGTATAAGGATGCTTAGGGTTTTGCAATACCTGGCTCACATCTCCATACTCCATTGGCGCTCCATTATGCATCACCAATACATCATCGGCAATCCTGGCAGCTAATCCCAGGTCATGTGTAATAAAGATCATTGCAGTTTCATTTTCCTGCTGCAATACCCGCATCAATTTTATTACCTCCTGCTGCACCGTCACATCAAGGGCTGTCGTGGGCTCATCCGCTATCAGCAAGGAGGGCTTGTTGCACATTGCCATCGCTATCATTGCCCGCTGCTTTTGCCCCCCCGATAATTGATGCGGGTATCTCTTATACATTTCTTCCGGCAACTGCACTTTCTTTAACCATTCTATGGCTTGTTTCTTTGCCTCTTGCTTTGTAATATCCTGATGGGTGCTAATACATTCTAGTAGCTGCTTCCCTATCTTCATTACCGGGTTCAACGAGCTCATCGGTTCCTGGAATATCATTCCTATACTCTTACCCCGAATTGTACTCCAATCCTCATTATCCTTTAAAGGGGCGCCATTCAAAGAAATAGCTCCTGTAAACAGTGCGTTCTTGGGCAGTAGCCCTATCAATGCCAAAGCTGTCAGCGATTTTCCCGAACCGCTTTCTCCAACGATCGCCAATGTTCTGCCTTTTTCTATTCCAAACGAAATTTTATCTACGGCCATAAAATCCCCCATGTCCGGGAAGGACACAATCAAATCATTAACCGATAAAATTGTTTGTGTTTTATTCATTTTCTTGTTTAATGAACCCTGTATCCCCTCAGCTAAAATTTAAGGTGTTTCACTGTAAGCCCTTTATTTATCAATTGTTTCAGGGAGGCTATTCCTATATTCAAATGCATCTCAACAAAATTTTTAGTAACAACCATATCCTTCGCTGCTGTTTTAACCCCGTCAGGTATCATTGGCTGATCAGATACCAGCAATAAAGCCCCCGTAGGTATATGATTATGAAAACCCGTAGTAAAAATAGTGGCCGTTTCCATATCAATGGCCATAGCCCTTATACGCCTGAGGTAGTTCTTAAAATCTTCGTCGTGCTCCCACACACGCCTGTTTGTTGTATATACCGTACCGGTCCAGTAATCTTTTGCATACTCCCTCACGGTTGTGGAGATAGCTTTCTGCAGGGCGAAGGCAGGCAATGCAGGCACCTCTGCGGGGAAATAATCATTACTCGTTCCTTCTCCTCGTATAGCCGCTATAGGCAATATCAGGTCGCCTACCTTATTCTTCTTTTTTAAGCCTCCGCATTTACCAAGAAATAAAACCGCTTTGGGGTTGATAGCAGAAAGCAGGTCCATAACCGTTGCAGCGCTGGCACTCCCCATACCAAAATTAATGATGGTTATATTATTTGCAGTGGCGCAAGACATAGGTTTATCTGCACCCGTTATGGCCACTTTATGTATATCTGCAAACAAGGAAATATAGTTAGCGAAATTGCAAAGCAAAATATATTCGCCAAAATCTTTAAGGCCCATCCCCGTATATCGTGGCAGCCAGTCTTTAACAATTTCTTCTTTTGTTATTGTAGCCATACATGCTTCTTTTCATATTAAAGTTACTGAATTTCCTGCAGTTCCTTTTTTAAGCCCTATTGCATCCGCTTGCCAATAAACTTCAATTATTCTGTTTTGCTTTCTTATTTTTGAAAAAGATATGCTACACCTGGATCTGTCTGCTATTCAATTAAAATTAAAGCAAGAGGATGCTAAAAC
>JABDGU010000038.1 GCA_013285905.1 Bacteroidota bacterium
CGGCAGGAGCCGAATGGCTCCAGGTTAGGTGCATCGCAAAGCGTAGGCACAAAGTCGGGCCCGAAATTGCGGCGCAAGAAAGCCAGTATGCTTTCGCCTTCTTTTATAGGGTAGGCAATACCATCTATATAAGCGACTTTAGCCTCAACTTTTTCCGCAACAATACCCCCACCAGAGGTGGATGGTTGCACATAATATGACTTACTCATTATACAATATGAGTTTTAATGAAAAGATACTATTTCAAATTTAGCTAATATTTCTGAAAAATAAGATAAAATGAGGGTGTGGTGCTAAAAAATAAGAACGGCGTAGAGGAAATGTGGGCCAACTCAATCAAAATTCCACAAAGCAAAAGGATTATCATAAATAGCATTGCTAAACGGTCCTACAGTTTTAATGAGAAATATGAACAACTAGAAAAGATAAAACCCGTTGTTCAGGATGTTCCGCAGGGCATCCCGAATACACAGATGAGTATCCGTTCTCCGAACAGCATTTGAAATGACAAAGCCCAATAGGCGACGTGACGCCCATTAGGCTATGAATAAGTCATATCAACAAGGACGGAAATAATTACTTATACCAGGTGCCACCAACCCAAACTTCTCCACGGGATGAATGTTTCCAATGTCCCTCACGGTATTTATAACCGGGGTGGGGTGGTTTCACATAATGCCCTCCTGCAAACTCGTAATGGCCACCTTTTGCGTGCCAGTCCTCATCTACCCACACATGGTTGGGGCTGGGTGCTTCCCCCCGTGTTACTTCCGGTTTGTGAGGACGTTCGTGCACATATATCTGTGCAGAAGCAGAAAAAATGCCAGTTGACATCATAATAGCCAAGGCTAAAAAAAATTTTTTGCTCTTTCTCATTTTTGTGGATTTTAATTTCCGCTACCGGCGGCACGGTTGTGAAATAGGTAATTAACAAAAATCATTCCAGCCAAGTGAATGAGGATTGAGTCAAAACGGGAGGGATCTGATGCGCCATCGCAAAGCTAAAAGAGCATTAGATTTGTAAAAATCAAAACGGGCACTTGTGGAAATAATCCCGTTATTCGGGATGTTCCGCAGGGCATCCCGAATACAGAGATTGCACTCCGTTCTCTGAACGGCTTTGAAATCATTAAGATTAATATTGCCCCCTAATTGAGATGAACTTCGGTTCTTTGAATTCCTTTACAAACTGGCAGGATCGCATAGACACGGGTCTGCACTCACAGCTTTACGACAGATCCGCGCGAGCAGGGAATCTTGAGTTTTTTAATTATTAAATTAGCTTTGTAGTCGAATCATTTCATTGAAATAAGCATGCAAAAAATAAGAGTCGACAATTTTTCAATTTCTATAGACGGATTTGGCGCCGGGCCTGATCAGACTTTAAATGATCCGCTTGGCAAAAATGGAATGGGCCTTCATCAATGGTTTTTTCCAACAGAGGCATTTCAACAAATGGTAGGCGGCCAACCTGGAGAAAAGGGCGTAGACAACGACTTTGCATTAAGAGGTTTAGAAAAGGCAGGTGCTTGTATTATGGGCAGGAACATGTTCGGCCCCATAAGAAACAGTTGGCCGGATGATAAATGGAAAGGATGGTGGGGCGAAAATCCCCCCTATCATTGTCCTGTGTTTGTTTTGACCCATCATGCAAGAGAATCAATTATGATGGAAGGGGGAACAACTTTTCACTTCGTAACTGAGGGAATCCATGCAGCCCTTCGCCGGGCAAAGGAAGCCGCCAAGGGCATGGATATTCGATTGTGCGGGGGAGTAAGTACGATCCGACAATATTTAAAGGAAGCCTTAGTTGACGAATTGCACATCGCCATAGCTCCCATAATACTCGGAACAGGAGAGCATCTTTTTGATGGCATCGACCTTGTCAAACTTGGATATAAATGCGTACAAACCACTCCTACCAGCAGAGCGACGCATATTATCATCGCAAAAAATAAATAAACCTGGCTAATGAGTGGCGGAGAAAAAAGCACCGACTTTTGTACCTTTATTACTACCGAATGCTGAAAAATGGCAAAGACGGAAAAGTAGAAAAAAATTTATGGAAATCATACGCATCGGCTCACAACCTTCAGGCAAAGGGCCTGCAGAATATTTTACCGGCACAGTAAGGATAGATCCTCTTTTTAATCCACCCCAGCCGGCTCGTGTTGCTATGGCCCTCGTCACCTTTGAGCCAGGAGCCCGAACGGCATGGCATACCCACCCCCTGGGTCAGACCTTAATAGTTACCGCAGGTGCCGGTTGGGTGCAGCGCCAAGGTGAACCAAGACAAGATATCAACCAAGGCGACATCGTATGGTTTGCGCCCGGTGAAAAGCATTGGCACGGTGCTACTGCTACCACAGCAATGAGCCATATTGCTGTCCAGGAAAAATTGAATGGTTCGCCGGTGGATTGGATGGAGCAGGTAACAGATGAGCAGTACAAATGAATTTCGGCAGTTGGGCTGCAAGATCAAACACGCAATGAATAGGGCTTTTCAAAAAGCCTGAACTACATACTTGCACGAGCGGGGATTTGATATTGCCATATAGATAGTTTGTTAATTAATTGCTGTCAATTTTGTATGGCTTGAATTTAGGTACCCACCTCGGCACATACTTCTTATAGGCAGCATAGGGCTCGCCAAACCTTTCCAGCATGTCGGGCTCTTCTTTAAAAATGAAAAACATGGTATTCATCACAAAAAACATACAAGCCCATACCAGGATACCCAGCGCATTAAAAAATAGAGCCTCACCTAACAGCATCATCAGCACCCCGCTTATCATAGGGTTACGACAATAGCGGTAGGGGCCACGTATCACCAGCTTTTGGGTAGGCTGCCACGGCGCCAGCGTGCCTTGTGCATATTTCCAGAACAGGAAAGTCGTATATAGCTGCAAAGCTAATCCGGGTATATAAAAGATCGTCCCGGCAATTTTCAAAACATCCGGTGCTTCCCGCATCAAATGGACCCCGACGCTATACAGCAAGCGCGGAATAATAACCGTTACTATAAAAGGCAATGCGAGCCAATCGCGAATATGGAGCAGTAGGGATGGGGATTTCTGAGACATACTTAAATATAAATATACAATTTCGAATTCTCGCTTGCAAAATACTTTTGCAATTACTTTTCAAAATACTCCGCCAACTCACCATCAAAATATTGCAAAGCATTCCGCATAGGCAATGGCAAGCCCCCGCCTAAGGCGCAGAGCGAGCCTATCTCCATAGTAGTGATAAGGTCTTTGAATAAAGTGCGGTCCATTTTATAATCGCTGGTCATGGCTTTATTTACCATCTCGTAGCCACGTGTAGAGCCCAGCCTGCACGGGAAGCATTTACCGCAGCTTTCGTGTGCTGTGAACTGGAACAGGTGTTCCAAATATTGTATCATCGGGAAATCCTTAGGCAGGCAAACGATAGATGCATGCCCTAAAAGAAAACCGTTTTGTGAAAAAGATTCATAATCTACTGTAAGGTCTTTTATTTTTTCTACCGGTACCAGTCCGCCTAAAGGGCCACCTATATGCATGGCCTTTACTTCTGTTCTGAATCCACCACCCAGGTCATTTATTAGCACAGAAAGCGGTGTGCCCATATCCACCTCATAAATACCCGGCTTGTTAAAGAAGCCATCCAGCGACGCTAATTTGGTGCCTGTAGATTTTCCCCGTCCAATTTTTGCAAATGCCGCGCCGCCGTTTTTCACCACCCAGGGAATGCAGGCCAATGTCTCCACATTATTCACCACTGTTGGCTTATTGAACAAACCCTGCTGCGTAGGGTAGGGTGGGCGTACCCGCACTTCGGGTCGCTGCCCCTCAATAGAAGACAGCAAAGCCGTCTCCTCACCACATATATAAGCGCCCTGTGCTTTGATGATCTTAAAATCAAAATCAAAGTCAGTACCTAAAATATGTTCGCCCAGCAAATTCTTCGCGCGTATATCATCAATGGCCTTCTGCGTTATTTCAATCGACTCAGGATATTCCGCACGTATATACACCACACCCCTGTTTGCACCAATGATATAGCCTGCTATCATCATGCCCAGCAAAACAGCATGTGGCTGATGTTCTAAGAGGTAACGGTCACTGTAAGCGCCTGGGTCGCCTTCATCTGCATTGCAGACGATAAATTTTTGCTCGCCCTTTGTGTTTTTGCACGATTCCAGCTTAAACGCTATAGGGAAACCCGCGCCGCCACGGCCGCGGAGGCCCGATGTTTTAAGTTCTGCCAGTAATTCATCTGGTGTGTGCTCTAATGCAATGTCCAGTATATTGTAGTAAGTATCAATGCCCGGAAATTCATTTATCAAAACGGGAGTACCATAAGACGCGACATTGTATTTATCAACAACAACAGCTTTGTCCTTCTTTATTTTCTCAATTTCATCAATGGCAGCGCCAGAATAATTTTTGCCGTTTACACCTCCCACATTAAAAGAGCTGTTCTCGTGGCACCTGCCCAGGCAGCACATCTCGCCTATCTCATCAGCATTATAATGTTTCAGCAGTTTTTCTTTCAGCGCATCCTGCGTACCCGCGCTGAGGCAGGAACTGCCATTGCACACATACACTTTTTTGCCCTGGTTCTCCGGTCTCAGGAAATCGTAAAAAGTGGATGTGCCATATACATTGGCAGTGCCCCACAGAAAATCATTGGCCAGTTTTTCTATATCCTGTTTCTCTACTTTGCCGGTGTTGGTGGCTGCAATGCCCAATTCTTCAAACAGGTTCTCCCGCAATCCTTTCCTGCCCGATAATTCACCTAAGTTTTTCGACATACTGAAAATAATTTACAAGCGCATTGCCGACAAAGGCAATTACATAAATGTAGCTGTTGACTTCAATCTCAAATTTAGCTAATATTTGTGGAAAAATAGAGCGGCTTATTTAGTTTTTAGCTAGCCAGAGGGCCATTTTTTTCCGGATCCGTCACAATTTGTAATGGACTGTTAAATACCACGACTTCAACGGTGATTTTTACGTCAGTTCTAAAGCTTTTTAACATTTCAAAAGAGTTGCTGGCAAGGACTTTTCCTTTGTTGTGGTATGGGCTATAAAGTAGAGTTTGAAAACAATGATCCTGTCCGCGCTTCCTTTGTGGAAAGGCAAAAAGTGGGCAATTTCATCGAGTACAGCGAAGAAAAAAACAAAGTGGTCATTAAGTCCTTGTATGTAGAGGCCGCCGACGAAGCAAATGCAATTATGCAAGCTAAGAACGTGGTCAAAACGATATGGGGTGAGATCCTTGGTTTAAAATAAAGATGCGTACCGCTTTTCAAACCATTAAAACAATAATGCTTCCTCAAAGGGAAGCATTATCTGTATTTGCAAAATCTTCAAATTTTTAAACCCCAATTGAGCCATTAAGCTATTACGAAATTGAGCTATTAACTCAGCCCTTCAATCTCTCCGTTAACTAACTTGATATGCATTGCCTGCGGGTCTTTCGGCAAGCCCGGCATACGCATTATCTCGCCAGCAACAGCTACAATAAAACCTGCACCTGCGTTTATCACCAGGTCGCGGATATGTATTGTAAAGCCTTCCGGGGCATTTACTTTCTTCTCGTCATCGCTGAAAGAGTATTGTGTTTTGGCAATGCAGATAGGCAGCTTTTCCCAGCCATGTGCTTCAAATTGTTTGGCTTTGCTGCTGGCAGGTGCGCTGTAAGTAACATGCTCTGCACGGTATATCTTCTTGCATATTTTGTCGATCTTGGTGCGGATAGGGTCTTCCAGGTCGTAAGTGAAATTGATATCTTTCGATGGATTGTTTTCGATAACATCTACCACTTTTTGTGCCAGTTCCGCGGCACCCTCGCCACCCTTTGTAAAACCGTTATTGATGGCAAACACCACACCTTCTTTTTTGCACCATTCGGTCATGTAATTAAGTTCCTCTTCAGTATCGAAATGGAATTTATTAAGGCCCACTATCACGCTCTGCCCGAAATTCTTCATGTTCTGCACATGTCTCTGCAGATTGGGCAAGCCTGCTATAAGTGCTTGTAGGTTGGGTTTTGATATTTCTGCTGCAGGCACACCGCCATGCAATTTCAAAGCCTGCGTAGTAACCACTATAATGGTTGCCTTGGGCCTCAGGCCTGATAAACGGCATTTGATGTCTAAGAATTTTTCTGCCCCCAAGTCGCTGCCGAAGCCGGATTCTGTAACCACATAATCGTTACAGCTCAAAGCCATTTTAGTAGCCAATATACTATTGCATCCATGCGCGATATTCGCAAACGGGCCACCATGCACAAATGCAGGGGTATGCTCAGTGGTCTGCACAAGGTTGGGCAGTATCGAATCTTTCAGCAATACTGTTATAGCTTCTGCAATGCCAAGATCTTTTACCGTAAAAGGTGTTTTATCAAACCTGAAGCCCAGCACAATGTTCTCGATCCTTCTTTGCAGGTCGTCTGCATCGCTTGACAAACAAAACAGCGCCATGATCTCCGATGCAGGAGTAATGTCAAAACCCATTTCTGTAGGTATGCCATTGGCAGAGCCGCCCAGGCCACTAACCATATTGCGCAGGCTGCGGTCGTTCACATCCAGCACACGCCTCCATACCACTTTGTCCAATGCCTTATCGGTACCGCGGTTCTGGTATTGGTAATTGTCCAACAGGGCAGCTATCATATTGTTGGCGCAGGTGATGGCATGAAAATCGCCTGTGAAATGCAGGTTAATATCCTCCATCGGCAAGACCTGCGAATAACCACCACCGGCGGCGCCGCCCTTCATGCCGAAGCATGGACCAAGGCTTGGCTCACGCAAAGCCACAGCCGCTTTTTTTGCCTATATAGTTAAGCCCCAATGAGGATGCCACACTGGTCACAGTTTTACCCACGCCCGCTTTGTTAGGTGTGATAGCAGTTACCAATATCAGGTTGCTCTTTTTTATCTTTTCTTCGTCCAGGTATTTAAGCGGCACTTTGGCTTTGTTCCTGCCATAAGGAATAATATCGTCCGGGTCTATGCCCAGTTTTTTGGCTATTTCGAATATGGGCTTCAGCTTGGTGGCCCTTGAGATCTCAATATCAGAAAGCATAGTATGGATATATGCCGTTTTATTTTAAGGCTATGCAAGAAAGCGAAAATCGGGGATAATGTCAAATAGGGGGTGATTGGACAAGATTTAGGATGATTTTTTACATTTCAAATGGAATATAAAAAGCATCTGTTTCTTCAATGTGTTTAATAATTACAGAGTCTTCTAAATCAAATTGATTTTTTAAAAAGGAGCCATCAAGTTTAGGGTCCTGGAAATATATTTTCTTAAGTTTTCCAGAAGATTTTAGAATATCAAAGACTTTTTTGTCAATATCTCTATTGAAAAAAGGGAAAGAATATCCTATTACAATCATTATTGTAGTATCAGATATCATTTTATTTATGAAATTCAATTTCAAGACATCTTCTACAGATTCCCAAGCGAAGTCCAAGGGTACATCATATGTATTTTCAATAAAGTCCTTAATTAATTCTAAATCTTTATGGTCAACTAAATCTAATTGTGTATGTAAATAGCGGTTGTATTTTTTTGAATAATAGAACCCAGCCATACCATTTAGGTGAAATAAAGAGGTTTCCTCGGGAGTGACATTAAGCGACCCCGACCATCCTATATTTGGAAAATATCGAATCAATGGAGGGCGATGTGTAGTCGCTGCGCCTTTGAAAATAATCGATTCTTTTCTAAATTTTTCTGCTGTCAACTGCATCTGAGAGTCATAATTCCATGTAAGAATTTTAATATTATCAGGAAATTCTGGTGGGTATGATAAAACACTTGTAAGCCATACTAAATATCTTGGATCAACCCTTTGATACCAGATTTGCTCTATGAAAAAGTAAGTTGATAGTGTTGTTTTCAATGTCCGCAATTTTTCCCGATCATTCAAATGAAGAAATTTCGCGTAGGTATCTATTGTTGTATATTTTCTGCTTTCGCTTGCTAACCATTCTAAATTATTAGCAATGCCATTAAAAAAGTCACTATCAATATGGGCATAGCCTTGTGTGTTTGTGCGAATCTCTTTGGCAATAATTTCCATGCAATTAGGTAACGAGTCTCTCCATTCTGTCTTTTTTTTGACAATCGGTAAAGCTTGTGCGCTTGCACCTGCTCCTAAAAAGTAAAGAAATTTTTCAGCCATAGCTTATACTAAGTATTTGATAAAGATAATGTAATCTGTCTTACCTGTCCTGCGACACGTTCTTCGGGGTGTTCCGGAGGACATCCCGAATGCAGAGACCTGTCCGCCGTGGTGGATATGGCTCAGTTCTGCGCACGGCATTCCGAATGAAACAACATTATTAAGCAAACACACTCCATTTACTGGCTCTTTCGTAGAAGGAGTGTTAGCTAACCACGCGTTTAAACTCCAAATTGTTTGAAATGATGGTCCAGGTGGGTATAGTTAACATGGCCCCATTCATCAATGCTCATTCTTCCTGAAAACAGGAAATAGGGAAGTTTATCTTCTTTAATAACCGCTCTTCCTTCATGCCTGAGTTTGTCCAGTATAGCAAGCAACGCCATTTTTTCTGCATCAAATTTTCTTTGCTCGGCTATACCTGATTCATAAGTATCGGGTACTTTTTTATGATTGGTTTTTTCGCGAAGGCCTTTTGTTGAAAATATTTTAACAAACCCAAAACGTTTGTACGAACCTTCTTCAACACCCACTGCTGCCTGCAAAGGTCCTATGCAATGGGCCAGCATTTGTGCGGGGCTCATTTTCCCAACCTTGTTTTGCGAACCCGCATACAGTTTTTCAAGTCGTTGAAGAATTTCATTTTGTTCGGAAATGTTTAAAATATTTTTGGCCCTGTTTGATAAAGCCTGCTCGCTGCTATATGTTTTCATTACATGAAAAATGATATTGCAAATCTATTATACATACCTAAGAGAGGCTAGGGGCATTAGGTGAAAAAAATGGAGTTATAGGTAAATGCCTGAATGTTGTCGGTAAAGCTCCTCTCATTCGGGCTTTCTCTTACTTTTCCTTACTAAAAACATAAGTAAGCCCATGTTGTTTTAAGGTCATCTTCTTCTCTGTTGTATTGAAATCCAATTCAACTCCCACCGCCGAATTTTTAAAAATGTCTGTAGTGGTATTTTTTATAGAGAAAGATGATTGTCCCGTGGCTTGTGCTGTCAGCTCTCCATCATCATTGGTGATGCTTATTTTCATTTTCAATTCTGCATTGTAATATATCCCGGTGTATTCGTCAATGTTTGCAATAACAGGATGCGTTACTTTATATGCAGAATCAACCACGGCCGATATTTTGTAAGCAATCTTATCAAGGTGAGCTTCAGTCGCATTTGTGAGCAGGACGATTGATATTTTATCATCGATAAACTTCCAGAAATCAGAAGTATAGCCGCCGCCGGTTGGGTTACCACCGTGATATACCAGCCTGTGCCCGTTTTGTTCTCTTACAAACCAGCCATAACCGTAATACACAGTTATACTGCTACCCGTCACCAGCACAGTATCTTCCCACATTTTTGTCCAGGCCTTGCTGCTCAGGACTTTATTTTCCCGCTGCAAGGAATCCCATTTCAGCAGATCCGGGATATTGGAGGAAAAAGCGCCGCTGGGCCTTAATACAGTATAATCAGGCAATTCGTGGTTTATATCAGTCTCATAATTGTAGTTGTATCCCTTGGCTTTTTTATTTCCCTTGCTTTTGTTTACGGTTACTGTGTTTTCTAAACCGTAAGTGGCAAATTGCTCATTCATATATTCTTCAAAACGCCGGCTACTGGCCTGGCGTATTATGTCTGCCAGCACAAAATATCCGAGGTTGCTGTATTGCCATTTTGTGCCGGGCGCAAACAGCAAGCTGTCGTAATAGCTTGCCCTTACAACAACAGAATCCGGGCGCTGTACAGTCAAACTGGACAAAGGCGATTCACGTTCCAGGCCTGACGTATGATTCAGCAGGTTTCGAACTGTAATATTTTTCCAGGCATCGGGCGCGTCTTTAAAATATTTGCGTATAGGGTCAGACAAACTCAATTTGCCTTCTTCCGCCAAAACAACTATCGCAGTAGCAATAAATTGTTTGCTCAGCGATCCTATTTTATACACTGTATTTTCTGTAGCCGGCACAGAATCTTTAACATCTGCAAACCCATAGCCCTTGCTCAGCATTAAATGTCCGTCCTTCATAATGCCAAGCGATAAACCTGCAATGTGTTGTTTCGACATTTCTTCCCTTACAATACTGTCTATCTTATTTACCTGTGTATAGGCAGATAATGCAAGGCACAACAGTGGCAGAAAAATAATGATCCTCTTAGCCATAAAATGTTTTATAAATCTTGTTACAGCCCTATTTTACAAATGCTGCATTAAAAATATAAAAAGCGAGTTTATGGAACAAGCTTCGCGTGACGTTTAGCGCATTCGCTGACTCCGCCATTCAAGCTTTATTTCACTCATCTCCCGGCAAAATTAGTTATATTGCATAAGCTTTCATGGACAAGTGAAAACCCAATGACATGAAAAAACTTTACCTTATCTTTTTAATTGCTTTTCTGTCAGGCTGCTTCCAGGACATTCCTCAACCGGTGCCAGTGAGCCCCGCCTACGTATCAGCTTTCGACTGGCAGCCCGGCACTTACTGGATATACCGCACTCCATCAGTGGTCAGGTAGATAGCTATGCTGTAGCCGATAATATTTCTATAGAAGCAAGCAATAACCAGTTTGTCAGCGCTATAACAGGCTATATCAATGTTTACCAGGGAGGCCAGCCTTATCCCTGCTTTTTTACCTTCGGTATTGATGCGTCCGGTATGAGTATAGGCCAAGGACAGGTGCCCTGCGGGGACTATGCGCTCGTTCCGGCTATTGTATTATTTTTGCCACCGATGCCAAACAGCTATGGGGTTTACGGAGTGGACTCGCTGGCCAGCTTCAGCGTTGCGGGTAATACATTTTATCATGTGCAGCGTGGCTCAGAGTCCAGTCATGATTCTGTCTCCTTAAACTGGGTCACAACCAACCAGTATATTGCCGACACCACGGTGGGCATCATAAAAATGCGCAGGTTCGATACTTCTCTCTACGTCCCAAGCCGTGTATGGGAATTGCAACGCTGGAAAATTGTAAAATAAAACTCTTTTATGAAACCAAGAATGGCACCTCCTGTCCTCCATGTGCTCTCGCTTTTTGCAGGCTTGCTCATGCTTATAATATGTGGATGCAAATCTCAGAAAAATCCAATACTCATTAGCGTGGACTCTTCACTTAAAAAAGCCTTCTTCTACAAGCCCGGCACTTATTGGATATATCGTGATTCTAAAGCGGCAGGGTGGACAGCTTTTATGTAAACTACAATTTAGATACCTCACAAGTGCAGAATGATAACAATGTTGAGGTATGCAGTGTGTTTTTTCTAGAAGACAGTTGCGGCACATCGCAAAATCTGATGACGTGGTCCATTGTTTTACAGCAAAACGCTGCAGATCTTGCAGCCCCAACATCCGATTACTACCTCTACTGGCAGGGCTGGTTCTCCATGCCCATACAGCCGGGCTGGAACCAAACGCCCAATGGAGAGGGCTTTGGCTTTGTTAGCAAGATCTATCCTACCTATAAGCTCAATGCATTGTCCTTTAACAATGTGGAAGAGATATTTTTCAACACCCAGGGTGGTTACGATTCCGGTTACGACGACTGGTTTTATATAGACACTGCTGTGGGTATTGTAAAAATGCGATTGAACTATCCAAATGATACTCCTTTTATAGGCAACAGGGTGTGGGAACTGCAGAGGTGGCATGTTGTAAAGTAGGTAGCGCGCTTCTTTATTCCTTCTCCACTATTTTCTTAAAAAGCTGCATCTGGTTTGCCAATTGTTTTTTGCCTGCACCGGCAAATAGATTGGTCATTATTTGCACCATAAAATTATTTACTTCTGTTATCTCGCTTTCAACCTCCACAAGTGTGCGGTTTTCGCCCTGCCGGGTAAAGGTGTTTCTTGCACGGTGCGTCATCATCGTCCTGTTATTTTGCAGGTGCTCATACGCTGCAATATATTCGTTTGGCTTTTTCTTGCTGAGCACGGTTTCTATCAGCACAAATTTTTTATAGTTCAGCTTTGTGCGTTCGCCGGTACTACCCATCTGTTCATAATTTACGAACCCTATCTTCCAATCGCCAAAGCGGCTCTTATCTGTAAACAGGTCGAACACTTTTTCTATGCCAGCGTTTATTTCTATACTTACTTTCATGCAGTGTACATTTGGTGCCTCTGTATTATTTTAATGCTGGCACAGGCCAAAAAAATTACCTGAATCATCTTTAAACATTGCTTCAGGCGTGTCGCCAACCTTCACGGGTACTTTTATAAACTCCACACCTTTTGCTCTCAGTTCTTCATAGGTGGCAAACACATCTTTGCATTCAAACACGCCGTAGCCGAATGCCATTGCCTTTATCAACTGCCCCAGTTTCTCTGCTGTATCTTCTTTAAACATCAGCCCCGTTTTCACGGGTATCAGAGTTATCTCCAGGTCTTGTCCCGGTGGTGATACTGTCAGCCAGTTGCCTTTATCACCTATAGGCATATCCATTTTTATTTCAAAGCCCAGTTTGTTTACATAAAAATCCCTGGCCCTGTCTTGGTCCAGTACAAAAAAACTAACGTGCGAAAGTCTGTTTATCATAGTCCCAAAGATAAGTGACCGCCATAAATATCTTTTGTCGAAAATTGCTATTTGTCCCAGTGCAGGTATGCAATATAGCTGGCAGGTACCATTTGCAGCGGGTTTTGTGCTATGTGCTGTGCCTTCAATTGTTCTCTCCTTACATACTCCGATGGTTTCAGTCCTACATTTTGTGTAAACAATTTTGTGAAAGAGCTGAGGCTGGAGTAGCCAAGTGCATAGCAGGTTTGCGATATGCCCTCACCCTTTGCCAGCATAGTCCGCGCCTCGTTCATTCTTCGTTTTGTAAGGTATTGGTGCGGGGTAAGGCCATAAGTAGTTTTGAACTGTCTTAAAAAATGAAATTTTGATGTATGCGTTCTGAATGCTACCGTGTCTAAATCTATCTCCCCCCTGAAGTTCAGGTCTATGAACAATTTTGCCTTAAGCAGGCGCTGATATTGGTAAGCCTTTAATGTACCTTTCCCGGTGGGCATACATAAAAATACAAAAGATCTTATTACACACATCTATTATTGTCCCGCCCTGCACGCTTTCCTCCTTCAGCGACCAGCGCTTACTTGCTCAAGCTAACAAATTTTTTATCGTTCACATTGAATCAAAGCCAAAATCTATAACTTTAAACAATGCCCAAATACCTGTTTGCAATTTTTCTTCTGCTTTTTTCCCTATCAGCGTTCGCACAGCCCTATAAATACCTTGTGATGAAAGGCGGGGGCATAAGAGGTATTGCCTATACCGGGGTTATAAGGGCACTGGAAGAAAAAGGAATAAGTCAAAATATTGAAAGAGTGGCAGGCACATCCGTTGGCGCTATTGTAGGCGCCTTGTTTAGTGTAGGCTACACAGGGCAGCAAATGGAGAACCTCATATTGGGGCTTGATATAAAAACCTTCAACGATGGCCAGGGATATTTTTTGGGTGGGCAAAGAAGGCTCAGGAAAAATTATGGCTGGTATAAGGGCAACAGGATGGAAGCATGGATAGGCGATCTGATTGAGGAGAAGACAGGGATCGAGAATATTACTTTTATGCAATTGCATATACTGGCGCAAAAGAATAAAAACTTCCGCGACCTGTATGTCACAGCTACCAACCTCAGTAAACAAAGGCTCGAAATATTCAGTTGGGAGACCTATCCCGATATGCCGATAAAAGTAGCAGTAAGGGCCAGCGCTTCGATACCCCTATACTACCGGGCTGTTTTATTGGATAGCGCCGGCAACATTATTGAAAAACCGGGCGACAATATTCCCTATAATGTATTTATAGATGGTGGTATCCTGGACAATTATCCTATCGATATTTTTAAAGACCAGAATCACTCAGGCAGTATCAGCCAATATACATTGGGCCTCAAACTGGAACGCCCCGAACAAATCGATTATAATAAAAGTGCGACAGGCATTGCACCCTATAATATCAACAATTTCGGTTCATATCTTGCTGCCTTGTACAATATGATGATCGAGCAACTGAACAGGAATGTGGCGCATGACGAGGAGAAAAAACAAAGCATCTATATCAGCACAAGCAATCTTAGTCCCAGGGTTCGCCACATGAGCACAGAGCAGAAGAAAATGCTTTATAATAATGGGTATGCTGCCGCAAAAGAGTTTTTTGAAAAATAGTAATGTAATGACTTGTTTTAAGTTACGAAGAAATAGAATAATGTCAATTAGACTTTAAATTCCGTTATAGCTTGGAAGGCCTCATAGAGGCCAAAGCTTTGTAGCCAATAAGAAATAGCACAGTGCGCTCCGTGTGCAACTGATAATAGATGACATAGGGGACTCTAAAACGCAGAATAGCCGCGGGTTTGGAAATTACTGCCACACCTCCTCCACTTTTAATTGTATATCTTGTGTTGTATATGACGGCAACAATTATTATTACACTCAGCATTCTTATACTGATAGCCTATGCTTTCGATCTGAGTTCCAAACATACCAGGGTGCCTACCGTTATTTTGTTGCTGGTGCTGGGTTGGGGTATGAGGCAGCTTGCTGTGTTCTTTAAGGTGGGCCTGCCGGAGTTGCAACCTTTGCTGCCTATATTGGGTACAGTGGGCCTGATCTTAATTGTGCTGGAAGGTGGCCTTGACCTGGAACTGAACCACAGTAAGCGCAAGGTGCTGAACAGGAGCGCCATTTCTGCTTTACTGCCCCTGATAGTGCTGCAACTTGGGGTGGGGTATGCATTTAGTTATTTTTCCGGCACCAGTTTGATTAATGGTATGGTAAATGCATTGCCATTATGCATCATCAGCAGTGCCATAGCCATACCCAGCGTGCGTTATTTATCTGACAAAGACAGGGAATTTGTTATTTATGAATCCAGTTTTTCAGACATCTTTGGGGTTATCCTGTTTAATTTCTTTATTGAAAATGAGACGGTTACATTAGGCGCTGTGGGGCATTTTATTTTGCAGGCAATTATTATGCTATTGATATCTATGGCGGCAAGTATGCTTCTGGCCTAGCTGATAAAAAAGGTGGACCACCATGTAAAGTTCATACCCATCATTATGATGGTGATATTGATCTACACCGTTTCTAAGTTATATCATTTACCATCGCTTATTTTTATCCTGATATTCGGTTTATTCTTAAACAACCTGGACGAACTGAAACATATATCTTTTATAAAGAAACTGGAACCTGAAAAGCTGGAATCGGAGGTGCAACGTTTTCGCGAGATAGTGACGGAAATAACTTTCCTGGTGCGCACCATGTTTTTCCTGCTGCTGGGCTTTACCATAGATGCCGCAGCATTGCTGAATATAAGAGATATAAGCATTGCTACGGCGCTTGTTGCGGGGTTTATGCTACTGCGCTATATACAGTTAAGGATAGCCAAAATGGAACTGAGCCCTTTGTTGTTCATTTTTCCAAGAGGGCTTATTACCATATTGCTTTTTCTTTCCATTCCGGCCGCTGATAATATACCATTTGTAAATCCGTCATTAATGGTGCTGGTGGTTTTAATTTCTACCATTGTAATGATGATGGGGCTTTTATTTCAGAAAAAGACGCGGCCGCTGGCAGTATAGTTGTCGCTGTAGTAAGCAGCAGTCTATTTCCAGATGGCATTATTTTTATTGTTCATAATGCCCATAGCACGAAAGAATTTCAATAAATTCATCCGTTACTCTGTAAATTATTCGGTGTTCTTCATTGATCCTTCTCGACCAGCAACCTTTGTAATTGCCTTTTAGAGGTTCTGGTTTGCCGATACCTTTAAATGGTTCTGATTGAATATCGCTAATAATTTCAAGAATCCTGAAAACAAGCTTTTGGTTTCCGGACTTAAATAATTTAAGATCACTAAGAGAAGAAGGGGAGAATATAATTTTTCTCATTAACCCGGTATTTTATGCAGATACTCTTCAAGCTCATCCATGCTGAAAACAATTCCCTTGCCATCTTCCAGATCGGTAACAGACTTGCTCAGCCTGTTCCAATATTGTTCTTTAGATTCGGTACGAAGCAAGTTTTCTGTACTATTGCTCACTGCAATAGTAATATCGGAAGTGCCAAAACTGCTTATCAGCGATTTTAGTTTTTTAAACACCTCTTCATTAAATTCAGAAGAAGAAATTTTTATAATTGCGTCCATTTTACAATACCTGCGTCTTTGAGAATTTTACATAAAAATACATGCATACAAAATTAAACATTTTTAAATAAATCGCGGTAAAATACCCCATTCTGGGGCCTTTCATGTCCTACTCAAGTTTCCTCCATCTGGGAAGTACCCTGATTGCCATATATCGAACGTATTTTTTAATTAATAATTAATAGCGTTGTATGTATGCCTCCCATTCTGCTCAAGCCTCTTTTTACGGACTCGTGTGTACCAATTACCCTCTTTTTCCAAAAAATCAACCCCCAAACCTTTGGCAACTTCAGGATATTGATTAGTTTTAGCATTATTTTAGATTAAGTATGAAGTATTTACTACTCGTTTTTGCGTCATTAATTGTTTTGGCTTCCTGCCAGAAAACTCCAACCAATACCCAAAGCAGGGCAGATATGCTCAGGGCCGGCAACAGGTGGAAGATAAGCGGGGGTACGGTGGAATTTAAAACGCCTTATAACCACTACTGGAGCACAGATTCCGTAATGTTCGGTATTACCAAATTGTTTACCTACAACAGCGGCCGCCATGCAGATACCTTTGTAAACGTAATCAGAACGTTGGATAGTTGCCGTATGGACGATTACCTGGTATTTGGATTAAATAATATAGGCACTAATTACTTAGGCGCCAGGACTTGCTCTATTTCAGACCCCGATTCTATACTTTACTCATGGAGCATTGGCGACAATGGAAATACCATTACTTTTATCAATGCCAATAACACTTTTGTAAATAATAATGTAACTGCAACCTTTACAAATTTCAGTTCCAATAGCTTTACCATTAAGTACAGTGATGTATTTCAGTATATAGATACTCCTTATTCTGTAAATGCAATGCCTTATTATCATGACACTGTATGGACAAAAGATACCGTCCTTTATAATGTTACCTACAGCACGTTTTAATGTTCTTTTGTAAATACACCTTGCCACTGGTATTTTAAGCCGGTGGTTTTTTTATTATAGATTATCCGTACTTTCCTTCGTAAATTGCAATCTTATTTTTAGAATAGTTTAATATATTATGATCCATATTACATTACCTGACGGAGCGGTGCGTGAATACGAGCAAGGCGTCACTTCTCTTGATATTGCAAAGTCTATCAGTGAAGGCCTGGCGCGCAAAGTGCTGGCTGCAGAAGTGAATGGAGAAGTTTGGGATGCGACAAGGCCAATTAATAATGATGTTCAGCTGCGTCTGCTTACGTGGGACGATAAAGGTGCAAAATCTACTTTCTGGCATTCATCCGCCCACCTGATGGCCGAGGCCCTGGAAAGCATTTTCCCCGGCACAAAATTCGGAATTGGCCCCGCTATCGAAACAGGTTTTTATTATGATATAGACCTGGGAGACCGCACCATTACAGAGGAAGACCTTAAGAAGATCGAAGATAAGATGAAGGAATTGGCGAAGTTGAATAATGCTTACGTCCGCAAAGATGTAGCTAAAGACGACGCAATAAATTATTTTACCAGGAAGGCAGACCCTTATAAAATAGAATTGTTGCAAAGCCTGCATGATGGCTCTATTACTTTTTACACACAAGGCAATTTCACAGACCTTTGTAAAGGGCCGCATATACCCGGCACCGGACCAATAAAGGCCGTAAAGCTCACGAATATTGCGGGCGCATATTGGAGGGGTAATGAAAAGAATAAAATGCTTACCCGCATTTATGGTGTTACTTTTCCGGCGCAGAAAGAACTAGATGAATACCTTCTATTGCTGGAAGAAGCAAAAAAACGTGATCATCGCAAGTTGGGTAAGGAACTGGAACTTTTTACATTCTCAGAAAAAGTAGGCAGCGGCCTTGCATTGTGGTTGCCTAAGGGTGCTATGCTGCGCGAGCGACTACAGAATTTTTTACAAAAAGCACAAATAGAAAGTGGTTACCTGCCCGTTATTACTCCGCATATTGGCAGCAAGCAATTATATGTTACATCCGGCCACTGGGAAAAATATGGCAAGGATAGTTTCCGCCCAATAACTACGCCGCAGGAAGGAGAGGAGTTTATGCTGAAACCCATGAATTGCCCCCACCATTGCGAAATATACAAGTCTTCACCCCGCTCTTATAAAGATCTGCCATTGCGCCTTGCAGAGTTCGGCACAGTGTATCGTTACGAGCAATCGGGTGAACTCCATGGTCTTACCCGTGTACGTGGCTTTACCCAGGACGATGCGCATTTGTTCTGCCGCCCCGAACAGGTGTTGGAAGAATTTAAGAAAGTGATTGACCTGGTACTATACGTGTTCAAGTCTCTCGATTTTCATAATTATACCGCACAGATATCTTTGCGCGACCAGGAAGATCGTAGTAAATACATCGGCAGCGATGAGAATTGGGAGATAGCCGAAAAAGCTATTATGATAGCTGCAGAAGAAAAAGGTTTGAAAACTGTAGTGGAATATGGTGAGGCGGCTTTCTATGGCCCTAAGCTGGACTTTATGGTGAAGGATGCCTTGGGCCGCAGCTGGCAATTAGGCACCATACAGGTGGACTATAACCTGCCCGAAAGGTTTGAGTTGGAATATATTGATTCTGACAACAGCCGTAAACGCCCGGTAATGATACACAGAGCCCCTTTTGGCTCCCTGGAGCGTTTTGTGGCTGTTTTGATAGAGCATTGCGCCGGTAACTTCCCAATGTGGCTGGCCCCTATTCAATTGAAAGTGTTGCCAATTAGTGAAAAATACAGCGAATACGCCCATTTTGTGGCCAATGAGCTTAAAAAGCATGATATAAGGGGAGAGGTGGATGACAGGAACGAGAAAATTGGCAAAAAGATACGCGACACCGAATTGATGAAAGTGCCCTACATGCTGATAATAGGCGAAAAAGAGATGAATGAAGGTAAGGTAGCAGTGCGCAAACATGGTGAAGGTGATAAAGGGGCCGTGCCTTTGGAAGAGTTCATATCCACAATTAAGGAGATCGTAAATGAGCAATTAAAAGGGAAATCGTAAATTCATAAAATGTTATTTTTTATATAGTAGCTTATTCATTTGAATTAATATACTATTTTTACTATCAATTTTAAAAATCGTTAATGCAGAAAAGAGGTAAACCACAATTTTTCAGACCAAGACAGCAGCAAAGAGAACACCGCTTGAATGAGGAAATAACTATACCCGAAGTACGGGTAATAGGTGAGGGTATAGAGCCGGGAATTTATCCTATCAAAGAAGCCATACGTATGGCGCAGGAGAAGGAAGTGGACCTGGTGGAAATATCGCCCAACGCTGTGCCGCCGGTGTGCAGGGTCATAGACTACAAGAAATTTCTTTACGAGAAAAAGAAAAAAGATAAGGAGCAAAAAGCCAAAGCAAAACAGAGCGAGGTTAAGGAAATACGTTTTACACCCAATACCGACGATCATGATTTTGACTTTAAAGCCAAGCATTCGGAGAAATTTCTGCAGGATGGCAATAAGGTAAAATGCTATGTGCAGTTTAAAGGCCGCGCCATAATGTTCCAGGAAAGAGGCGAATTATTGTTGCTGAAATTTGCCGAACGTATGGCGGAGTTTGGCACTTTGGAGTCTATGCCTAAAATGGAAGGCAGGCGTATGCTGGCCATTTTTACGCCTAAAAAGAAGAAGTAAGTATAAGTTTGGCAGCAAATGACATGCAAATTTGTCTAATTTTATATAAGTGTAAATGCCTGATACCCATGAGGCTTTCCTTTGTCATAGAAAATTAAAAATTATTTGGAAAGTTTGCTTGGAATCAATACACTGTATATCTTTGTAGATACAAGAAAAGAAAAATAGAACTCATTATAAAGAGGTTTTCATGGTGATAGGGTTTATAGGGGCTGGCCTGTTCTCAGGCTGGCTTTTTTTGTTTCTATCACTTTTCTCTAAGCAAGTATTAACGAAAATAATTTTGAAATTATTGCATCAGTATATACTTTTGTATAAGTTTTCATAGTGATAGGGTTTATAGGGGCTGGCCTGTTCTCAGGTCGGCTTTTTTATTATTAGCCAATTCCTTATTTTACATGCTAAATACTGCTGTATGCTCAAACACCTTGTCTGCTTTTGCTTTTTGTTTTTTGTTTGTGTTTGCGATGTCTGTGCACAGCCTTTAGCCGAGTATGTAGACATACAAAATGAGCTGATGGTGTTTGACAGGGGCCTTATACATAAAGTAGATTACCTGCCCCCGGTTGATATTAAAGTAGGCAGGTCGGCCATTCCTTATTTTGATAATTCCCACTCGTTTAAAATTTATTATGGTGGTGGTGTAAAAAGCATCAACGAAGGGCTTACCAACGCATTTTTTGTAAGCGATAATTTAGTGGCCTTTCTTAACCAAAAATCGCTGAATGTTTTTGACAGGGGCAATACAAAAAACCTTACTACCATTTGTGCACAGTACGTTGTGGGCGACAGCATAGTGGAGTTTCTTGACGACCTTAGAAATGAATACCGTGTTTACTATAATGGCCAGATCTATACCATCGAGAGTTTTATACCCGACAGTGTGCTTTCAGGCATTAAAGTATCTGATAATATTGTAGCCTATAACAATTTTGCCAACCAGTTTCGCATTTTCTACAGGGGCAATATCATTGCCCAGGAAGAGTTCCCTGTTGGGCGTTTTGATGCCGGCCGAAATACGGTGGCTTATGTGGATGCCAACAGGCAATTCAAGATATTTCATAATGGCAAAACGTTTACAATAGACGATTATCCGCCAACCAGTTTTTCGGCAGGTGATAATGTTGTGGCCTATGTATCGGGGGATGGTTATTTTAAAATATTTTATGAAGACAGTGTGCATAGCATAGGCTTCTTCAATCCTACATACAGGGTAGTGGACAATGTTATAGCGTATAAAGATCCAAGTGGTACTTTTAAAGTAATTTATAAGGGCGAAATTACAGAGTTGGAGAATTACTACCCTGATGCATATACCATCCAATACAATTCGGTGGCTTATGTTAACACCAGTAATACACTAA
This sequence comes from Bacteroidota bacterium, assembly GCA_013285905.1. Classification (GTDB taxonomy): domain Bacteria; phylum Bacteroidota; class Bacteroidia; order Chitinophagales; family Chitinophagaceae; genus JABDGU01. The sequence continues at coordinate 21,330 of JABDGU010000038.1, forward strand.
GGCTTTTTAGTGAAGGCGAAGTATACGATGTTACCAATGCGGACCTTGCCAACTGGCAACTGAACTATGATGTGATAAGATACCAGATAGGCCAGAGCATCTTTAAGATATTTTACAAAGGCAACGAGTATTAGATAAATGGTTCA
>JABDGU010000039.1 GCA_013285905.1 Bacteroidota bacterium
CGCATTATTCTTACCACGTAGGGCAAATAGTTTATGTGGCCAAACTGTGCAAAAATGATGCATGGAAAAGCCTTTCTATCCCCCGCAATAAATCAAGCGAGTACAATGCCAATAAATTTTCACAGGAAAAAGAGCTAAGGCATTTTACCAACGATTGGATCGACAAAAATAAACTACCGGAAGGGTAGTTTATTTAAGTTTAATTCCATTTCAACAACTCTTTTGCGCAATGCCTCGTATCCGCTAAGGCTTAATTCTATGGGTCTGCGAGTGTCTGCGAAACTTACTCGTAGTTATGGGGTAATTGGATTTCTGCGAGTGTCTGCGCGTATCTGCGGGAAAATCTATTTATAGCAGATCAAATACCAAATTTAGATTTCCAATTGCATAGTCTCATACCTACTCCGGGTTTTGATCTTTTTTGCCAAGCGATTCCTTTTTTTCTATACGGTAAGATACGAACAAACCAAGGCCTCCGAAAATGCCAACAAGGGCAAAGTAGATAACCGGGTTTCGCGTATCAAATGGAATATCTTGTCCGTTGAGTTTTTGTATTATATCTCCATGATGCAAAACCTGCTCATCCAATAAGTAGGCCAAAAGCAAACCGATGCCTGCGCCAACTAGCAGCAATGCATATTTCAGGTATGCGTAAGGGCGGGGCCCGTTATTTTTTCTGGGGTTAATCCCTTTTTCTATCAGGGCCATATTTTCCCTGCTGCGGATATAGCCTATGCCAAATATTGCAGCAAACATGCATACAAAAAGTACTATCGGAACGAGGTCGTGCATAATATAGATTTTTAAAGGTTTAAAATTATTGTCTTTAATCTAAGACCACTGACTAAGCACAGCGGTTACATTATTTTGGTATTTTTATAAAAATAATGCGATTGGGCGAAAATATTATCTGCCAATACTGTAACCTGGGATACTATTTAAGCGTCTATACTAACACATGCATGAAGAGCTGGATGATGTAGCTTTAATAAAATTGACATTGCAGGGGCAGCAGCAAGCCTTTGCCGGCCTTGTCATGCGTTATCAGCAATATGTATTCACGCTTATTCTAAGGTATGTTCACAATCGCGAGCAGGCCGAAGAACTGGCACAGGATGTTTTCGTAAAGGCATATCGTTACCTCGCCGATTTTAAAGGAGAATGCAAATTCAGCACCTGGCTATATACCATTGTTCATACCACCTGCTTGTCCTTTTTGCGCAAAAAGAAAGAACAAACTACTTTATTGGATAATGACGACATGCTCGCACTTGCAGGAAATAAAACCGATACTGAAAAAGCATCGGGCCGCCTGGAGCATAAATCCCAAAAAGAGGTATTGGCAAAGGCTATAAACTTATTGTCCGAAACAGATGCAAGCATAATAACCCTTTTTTACCAGGCCGAACAATCTATTGAAGAGATTGGCCTTATAATGGGCATGGATGCCAATAATGCAAAAGTGCGCCTTTTTCGAGCAAGGCAGAAACTGAAAGGAATATTGGAAAGAAAATACAGTAATGAGCTGATATAAGCCAAACAATGATTATTTTTATAAAGCGAATACAGTGTTATGAAACAGGACGAAGAAATTGAAATGCTGCTTTGGGATTTTATTGATGGCAGATGCGATGCTACAGAGCAAATGCGCATTCAAAGTCTTATTGCAAGTGATAGCGTATGGAAGCTGAAATACGATGAATTGCAGTCATTGCATCAAAATATCCAGCCCGGCTTGGAACAACCCTCTATGCGCTTCACTAAAAATGTGATGGAAGCGATCGCCCACACCCAAATTGCTCCTGCTACAAAAAAGTATATCAACCCATATATTGTGCGCGGCATTGCGGCATTTTTTATCATTTCAATTGCCTCTGTATTACTCTATGCTTTATCTATTACAGATGTAAGTACAGCTTCAACACCATCTATTATCCCCTTCAATACTTCTAAATTCCATTTTGCAGCGCTTTTTAATTCTAATACTACCTATGCCATAATCCTTGTAAATATAGTTTTAGGTTTGGTTTTGATTGATTCAATGCTAAGAAGAAGGAGAATTCAGGAATACTAATATGGTCTGCAAAATGATTTCTTTCAGGGCTTTGATCTGTGCAATATGCCTCTGCCTGTTTCCCTCAATAGCGTATGCTCAGTTTCTTAAAAAATCCAAAGACACTTCAATCACAAAAACAGCCGAGGATCTGCATTGGGATGCCATTAACCGGCATCGGGATGGTGTGGAGCGAGGCGGAAATTTTATCTACGACTATGCTACCTGTGCCAATGTTTTCCCCCTGGATGTAGCAAAAGGCAGGGAAATAGTTTTAAGCGGATATATCAAAACAGATGATCTTAAGGAGGGCTGGGCAGGGCTGTGGTGGCATACTGACCGCAGGTATAATCTGTATGACATCTCTAACATGCAGATGAACGGCCCCCATGGCACCACCGACTGGACCTATTTCTCCATTAAGGTACATGTGAAAAAAGAAGCCATCAGCACCGATTTTGGCTGTGTAATGTCGGGCAAGGGCACAGCCTGGTTCGATAAACTTGAGGTAGAGATAGACGGCATGACCTACAAGGAATTTCCCATACTCACCAGCAAAGACACTAATTACATAAAAGAGCCTTTCTTAAATCTCGATTTTGAGGCCCCGCCCATTAATAAAGATGCCATCGTCTGGAGTCTTAATGGTGGCGGTGATTATATTGTCGTAATAGACAGCACAGTAAAGTATAGTGGCAAATACAGCTTAAGGATAGGCCCCAAACCACATCCACCCAAAATAGACTCTAACAATTTGCCCGACCCAATTGTAGAACTACCCAAACCGACAGAAATTCCCCATGTAGTAACAGACAGCATAAAAATGTACCTGAGGCAAAGCAGTTCAAGCGCTATTGTCTATTTCGAAACCCCGGCAAAAATAAATGTAAGCGTCCTCAATGCCGACAAGAAAGTGCTACTACATAAGGACGATGTAAAGAGCGTGGATATCAGCGCACTTTCAAACGGTATTTATAACATTGAAGTATATAACGAGACCGGCGCATTGCTGAAGTCAGGAAAGGTGCTGAAAGAGTAGCTTTATAAACTCGCGCATACTACTCGCACTGGGCATCATCGAATTATCAAATTACCTTCAACATCCCGTCCTGCGCGAGTCTCCTCCTTCAGGGACTCGCGCATACCCCACTGGCGCAGGTTTGGCGCGATGCCATGTGTATCGCCAACCTGTGCTTTATAATCCTGCCGGTCTTCGACCGGAATTCAAAGAACCATATTTCATTCACAGTTGCATATGCAGGGTAGTATATACACTACCATCAAGCATCCTGCTGCCAAACAATTTTGTGAATATCTTTATTTGCAAAATTTTTATTAGGGCACTAACTTTGACATAAAATTGAGACCCTTCAGGCAATCTCAATAAGTTGAAAAAAGTCCGAAGGACTGACATTATTATAGAATAAACCGCATAAGGAGGCTAAACCCCAGCGGGGTGACATTATTCCTCCTATGAATTATTAGATAAAATCTTCCTTAAGAATTTAGGTCATTTTAATGATAAGTGAGATCTTCCTTAGGAATTGGAACATTTTTAAACTTCTCTCCGTCATGGCTATCATTTAATCACACAAATCAAGGTTCAGACTAAATTTTCTTAAAACCGGAAACATAATGTGGACAGCATCACTCAAAATATTGATAATCAATAAAAGCCAATTCACATATTATTTTTTCAAGCGGAAAAAAGCGGAAACGAACCGGAAAAAAGCGGAAAAAATGGAAATTACTTTCACGCACTTTTTAAAATTATTTGACAAATACGTTCTATTAAAAAAAATCTTCCTTGAGGATTCGGGCTTCAAAATAATATCTTTGCGCCTCGGCGCCTTTGGGTTAAACCTCGCGCATACTCGCACCGGGCATCATCAAATTATCTAATCATCACATCATCAAATCGTTTTCAACATCTCCAGATCAAAATCCTCCAGGCTTTTCAATTTAGCGTCTGCCACCGAAAAACGAGGGTCATCAAAATGTAGTTCGTCCGGCACCACTATCACCTTCATCCTTGCGGCCTTACCGGCTATCATCCCATTTACTGAGTCTTCAAGCACCACGCACTGCATTGGCTCAGAGCCCAGGTCTTTGGCACAGTGCAGAAAAACAGCAGGGTGGGGTTTGCCAAGTTCTACTACATCTGCAGAAGTAATGACGTCAAAATAATGCTCTATGTCGAAATGCTTAACCAAAGCCATTATCATTCTTCCGGGTGATGATGAAGCTAGGCCTATTTTAAATTTATGTTTCTTTAAAAGCTCCAGGCTGTGCTTCACACCTTTAATAACTGTTGCACTGGTTTTTGACATCGCTATTATCTCATCCAGTATTTCTTCCGCCACTTCTTTCGATGTACTTCCTGCCCAAGGGTATTTAATGGCCCAATAATCTGTAACCTCATATATGCGCAATCCGGTCGTCTCTTTAAATCGGTCCTTCGATATAGGTATGCCATGTTTATGGGCAATACGCAGCATACTTTCACCCCACAAAGGTTCTGTGTCCAGCAAAAGCCCGTCCATATCAAACAGCACTGTATTTATCATGTGTGGTTTATTGGTTTGTAATAAAATGCATCTTCCTCCCATCTGGCAGGATTGTTAATAATATAATTCGCTATTGCAAAATATTCATCTTTAGAACGAATGATATGATCATGATAGCATGTTTGCCAGGCAAACGGCAAATTGTTTTTTCGTGTGTACGTCGTTACTGCTGATTTAAACCCTCGGATAATAGATGCGAGATTTTTAGATTGAGGTCCAAAAACATTATTATTGTGGAGGTAGTTATTAGGCATGTCATTCGTAGAGACGCAATGCATTGCGTCTCTACCCTCAGGCATTGCGGTTTTATTGAATTGGTTTTCACCAATATTGATTATCCCGTGAAAATGGTTAGGCATTACAATAAATTCACCCAACTCTATTTTCATATCGGCACGTAGGCCTGAGGTTTTTCCCCATCCTGACGATGTAATTTGTCCTATATCAGTTAATTGGACTTCAGCATTGACAATTTCGCCAAAATAGCATTCCTTTTTTGCAGTACAGATTGTAACAAAATAAGAGCCTGCACTGGAGTAATTCCATAATTGCCATCGTGTGCTTGGGATTCGATACTTATTTTGAAATAGCTCGGACATACTTAAAATTGTTTCGTGATTTCGCTATGCTGAAATGACAAAATTGAAACCTCGGTCACCAAGTATGATTGTATCATTTACCCACGCTCTTGTTTCGGTGAAATTAGGAATTGTAAGAAGTAATGACATAAAGGGATATACAAATAAAGAGATTAATTCATTATTTTTTATTCTGAATTTTACGAAGCGTTTTCAGTACAGTTCCTTCAGATACGTAGCCCGATTTTCTGCCTTCTTCAATCGCCAATCCCAGGCCTATATCTTCTTTCTCTTGCATAGAAAGTTTGGCTGTTTTTAAACCCAGTCGTTTAGCAAGCTCAGTAAATAGTTTTATATCTTCTCGGGATTTAATATCCTTGATTACAAGTTCCATTATCGTAATATCTTTAAACAAAGATACCAATATTATATCTTATGTGTCGCGCTATCCAATAAAAGGGAATTTTAGAGTGATTTTTTCATAAATATTATACAATCAGGGCTTGTTAAGCTATTTTTGCGGCAAATTCCCATTTTTTATGAAGCGAACCGCTTTTTATTCCCTGTTGCTGGGCGCCTGTATTTTATCGGCGAAGCAAGCTACAGGTAAAATTAATTTTACCGAATACGACCTGCCCAATGGCTTGCATGTGATACTGCACGAGGATCATTCCACGCCTATTGTCGCGGTATCTGTAATGTATCATGTGGGCTCAAAAAACGAAGACCCTGAACGTACAGGTTTTGCACACTTTTTCGAGCATCTGTTGTTCGAAGGCAGCGAGAATATCAAACGTGGCGAATACATGAAATTCGTTCAGTCTGCTGGCGGCCAGTTAAATGCCAATACATCACAAGACCGCACCTTTTATTACGAAGTAATGCCTTCCAACCAACTGGAGCTTGGTTTGTGGATGGAATCCGAGCGCATGCTTCATGCAAAAATCGATACCATCGGTGTGGAAACACAGCGCAAAGTGGTAAAAGAAGAAAAGAAACAGAGCTACGATAACAGGCCCTATGGCCAATTGCTGAACGTGGTTTATGGTAATGCCTATACAAAATATCCTTATCGTTGGACTCCCATCGGTAAAGAACAGTATATCGACAAGGCTACCCTTGATGAGTTCATGAATTTTTACAAAACCTTTTATGTGCCTAACAATGCAGTGCTCGTAATAGGTGGCGATCTGGACATTGCAAAAACGAAAGAGTTTATTAATAAGTATTACGGTGATATTCCCAAAGGCACAAAACCTATTCCCCGCCCCACAACTGTTGAGCCCAAGCAAACAGCAGAGAAGAGGGTAACATTCTATGACAATGTGCAATTGCCTGCTGTGATATTTGCATACCACATTCCTAAAATTGGCAGCACTGATTATTATGCCGTAAAGCTGTTGGCAAGTCTATTATCAGATGGCAAAAGCTCACGCTTGCACAAAGAGCTTGTTGACAAGCAGGAGAAAGCAGTTGAAACCGCAGCATTCGATTTGCAAAATGAAGAACCCGGTTTGGCTATTATGCTCGGTATCGCCAATATGGGTGTAAAACCGGAAGAATTGGAAAAGGCCATGCAGGCTGAAGTTGAAAAGGTAAAAACTAATGGCATCAGCGACGAAGAGTATCAGAAATTGATGAATAAAGAAGAGAATGATTTCATCAGCCAGAACCAAAAAGTACTTGGAGTAGTGCAGCATCTTGCTACAGACTATACCTATCAAAAGAACCCTGACCTGATAAATACCGAGCTGGATAATTATAAAAAGATCACGAAAGATGACCTTAAGAAAGCCGCCAATAAGTATTTCTCAAAAGATAACTTACTGGTAGTTTATTACTTATCTAAGTCAGAAGAAAAACCAAGCAACAAAGAAACGCTGAATAAAGAGACTCCTAAAAAGAAAACTGCTCCGGCGCCTAAACAATAACATTATTAGCTACATAAGCTTCAAAAAATATTCAGATGAAACGACCATTCTAAAGCAGAATTTTGCACACAGAACAATGAATGTTCTGTAGTCCAATTTATTGTTTGGCTGACGGGAGTTCCATCTGGCAAAAAAAATAAAACAATATTCAGATGAAAAAAATAGCATTCTCTATAATAAGTTTAGCCCTGGTTTCAACGTCATGGGCGCAACCTTTAGACAGGAGCATTCGCCCTCAGCCGGGCCCTGCTCCCGAAATAAAACTGGGTAAGACAGAGAGTTTTACTTTGGCCAATGGACTGAAGGTATTCGTAGTCGAAAATCATAAACTGCCGACCATCTCTTGCAGTATTCAATTGGATGTAAGGCCCGAACTGGAGGGCGAAAACGCTGGCTATCGGGATATGATGTCCGAATTGCTGCTTACAGGCACAAAGAACAGGTCTAAAGACAAGCTGAATGAAGAAATAGATTTCATTGGCGCGCGCATTAATGCATCTGATGAAGGTATGTCAGGTTCCGGTTTGAAAAAATACCAGGACAAGATATTCGACCTGATGAGCGATATAGCAACAAGCGCTGTTTTTACCCAGGAAGAACTGGACAAAGCAAGAAAACAGACTTTGTCACAACTGGAAACAGAGAAAAATGAACCTGATGCTATGCTGCGTAATGTAACAGCAACGATCAACTTTGGCAAATCGCATCCTTATGGCGAGGTTGCTAATGATGAAAGTGTAAAGAAAATATCATTGCAGCAGTGCAAAAACTATTACAATAACTATTACCGTCCCAATGTGGCGTACATGGCAGTAGTAGGGGATGTAACAGTGGCTGAGATAAAACCTCTTATTGAAAAATATTTTGGCAAATGGGAGAAAGCAGATGTCCCTGTAGCCACTTATTCTACTCCTGTAAACCCTTCGATAACGCATGTATCTTTCGTACCACGCCAGGCTGCTGTACAAAGCGTTATCAATGTTACATATCCTATTGACCTGAAACCGGGCACTGATGATGTAATTAAAGCACGTGTTGCAAATACGGTGTTGGGTGGTGGTTCACAAGGCCGCCTTTTCCTTGATCTTCGTGAAAAACATGCCTGGACCTATGGTTCTTATTCCACTATTAAAGAAGATGAGTTGGTAGGATCATTTACTGCTTATGCAAAATGTCGCAATGCAGTATCAGATAGCTCTGTAGGCGCCATCCTTGATGAAATGCACCGTTTGCAGAATGAAAAAGTAGCGCCGCAGGATCTGCAAAATACAATTAGCTATATCTCCGGTAATTTCGCGATTGGCCTCGAAGATCCGTCCCGCGTAGCCCAGTATGCAATTAATATAGAGCGCTACCACATGCCTAAAGATTTCTACACTAACTATCTTAAGAACCTCAGTGCTGTAAGTTCTGATGATGTGATGATGGTTGCCCGTAAATACATCAATCCTGATAAAGCAAATATTATTGTAGTGGGTAGTCTTAAGGAAGTCGCAGACAAATTGGTGAAATATTCTGCAGATGGTAAAATAGATTATTATGACAATTACGGGCATCCAATAAAGCCTGAAGCAAAAACAGCTGCCCCCTCAAATATGACCGCAGTAGAGGTGATGAAAAAATACATCACAGCTATAGGTGGCGAAAAAGCTATAAACGGGATAAAAGATATCAAAATAGTTTCTTCAAGCGAGATACAGAATATTCCTCTTACTATCACCGAAATGAAAAAAGCTCCCGGGAAATATAAAGAAACCGTTGTCGGAACAATGAACGGACAGTCCATGCCTTTCCAGAAACAGGTTTATAATGGCACAAAAGGCTACCAGGAACAACAAGGCCAGAAGGCAGACATGACTGCTGACGACCTGGAAGAAGTGAAAGTGCAGGCCGATATTTATTCCGACCTCCATCCTGAAAAGTATGGTATCACACGCACGCTCACTGGCATGGAAAAAGTGAACGGTAATGATGCTTATGTTATTGAGGCAAGCCTTTCCAGCGGTAAAAAAATGACCGAGTATTATGATGCTAAAAGTGGTTTGTTAGTGAAGAAGCTGCAATCTGCAAACGGTCCCCAGGGTCCGGTAACCCAGGTTTCTGAATATGCTGACTATACAGAAGTACCCGGTTCGGGTGGCTATAAAGTGCCTTATACTGTAAAAGAGGGTGCTGGCGCACAGATACTCACTGCTAAGGTCCAGTCTGTAGAGATAAACAAAGGTGTAGCAGACGCTGAATTTGAATAGGCCCACACATACAAAGGATTTTGAAATAATGCTGTTTGATTTATGAATCAAACAGCATTATTTTTTAATGGATGACGCTTGTTTTTCAAAACCTGCTATATAAATTGTCTATTCCCCTATCAACTTATTAACATTTTTGCCTATCAAGCTATCAAGCATTCTCCCTATCTTTGCAGCCTGAAATCGGAAATTATGGCAGAGATTCTGCAAAAAGTGGTAGATGAAGAAAAGCAGGGGCAAGCCTATGCTCCGTTTGCTGATGACCCGAACGAATACAGTAAGAAATTTTATATAGAAAGCTATGGTTGCCAGATGAATTTCAGCGATAGTGAAATAGTCGCATCCATACTCCAGGAAGAAGGTTTTGGCCCCACCCGTAATTATGAAGAAGCCAACCTTATTTTAATAAATACATGCTCTATCAGGGAAAAAGCAGAACAAACGGTACGTAATAGGTTGCATGTTTTCCGTAAAGCAAAAGCAGTAAAACCTGGTATGCTGATTGGCGTTTTGGGTTGCATGGCAGAAAGGTTAAAAGCTAAATTTTTGGAAGAAGAAAGGTTGGTCGATATGGTGATAGGCCCTGACGCTTATCGCAGCCTGCCTGGATTGATTACCGAAGCAGAAGGTGGCCAGAAGAGCGTTAATGTATTACTGAGCCGTGAAGAAACTTATGCAGACATTGCACCCGTGCGCCTGGATAGCAATGGCGTAACAGCCTTTGTAAGCATTATGCGTGGCTGCAACAATATGTGCACTTTCTGTGTGGTGCCATTTACGCGTGGCCGCGAACGCAGCCGTGATGCGGACAGCATTGTAAATGAGTGCCGCGAGCTTTTTGAAAAAGGTTTCAGGGAAGTTACATTGCTTGGGCAGAATGTGGACAGTTATCACTACACTGCCTTCAATCATGAGGATGTAACTTTTGCACTGCTGCTGGAAAGGGTAGCATTGATCTCTCCTTTGCTCCGTGTTCGTTTCAGCACATCTCATCCTAAAGATATTACGGACGATGTGCTGCACACCATGTCTAAATACCATAACATCTGCAAATACATACACTTGCCCGTGCAGAGTGGCAATACCCGTATCCTCTCGCTCATGAACCGCACTTATACCCGCGAGTGGTACCTGAATAAGATAAACAGGATAAGGGAAATAATGCCCGATTGCGGTTTAAGCACCGACGTTATCTCGGGTTTTTGCACCGAAACAGAAGAAGAACATGGAGACACGCTCAGCATCATGGAAGCAACGCGTTTCGATATGGCCTATATGTTTTCCTATAGCGAGCGCCCGGGCACATTGGCTGCCAAGCGTTATGAAGATGACATTCCCGAAGATGTGAAGCTTCGGAGGCTACAGGAGATCATTCATTTGCAGCATGTCCATCAACGCGAGAGCTATAAAAATGACATAGGCAAAGTATTTGAAGTGCTTATAGAAAGCAATAGCAAACGAAGCGATATGGATTGGAGTGGCCGCAGCACACAAAACAAAGTGGTGGTATTCCCCAAAGGAAATGCCGGATTGAAAAAAGGTGACTACGCAACAGTAAAAATAACAAGCGCCACCTCTGCCACTTTAATAGGAGAAATAATATAATACTCATGGTTGAACTGATAAAAAATAATTTAGAGCGCATACATGATGTTTGCAAACAGCATCACGTAAAATCGCTGTACCTGTTTGGCAGTGCGGTCAAACAAGAAAGTCAATATAAGCCGGAAAGTGATGTCGATTTCTTATACCAGTTTAATAAAAATGAAATTGGTGAGCTGGAATACGCAGATAATTATTTTAATTTACTTTTTGCCTTGGAATCACTTTTAAAAAGGAACGTAGATCTCGTCCCGGAAGAAAAACTTAGTAACCCGTATTTCATTCAGAGAATAAATCAAGACAAATTAAAGCTCTATGAATCCTGAAATAGAGCAGCATGAGAAAGGATTTATTTTGAGCTTTATTGTAAAAGCTAAGCAGGAAAGAATGTTGTCAATGCTTCCTAATATAAAAACAAGAAAGAAGATTGTAAAACAACTTAGCCATTTTAGAGATTTTGATACTGATAAAATTAAACGTCTTGCTAAAGGAAGCCATACAAGTGAATATGTTTTTACCTATTTAAAAAGTAAAGGTGCGCCGGATACCTGTTATGTGATATCTGAAAGCGAAGAACTGGACAATAGATTTTTAGTATTATCAGATGCATTAACGAAAATTATCAGTTGCGACATGGGAACGGTTGTTTCCTGTGTACCTGGAAAACTGGCGTATTACGAAGGAGAGGACGATAGATTTTTTCTACAACAATAATAACTTAAAATTCTAAAAAGCCCGCTTCAGCGGATTGGGTTTATGGATATTCAAAGTATAAAGAACAGGTTTGGCATCATAGGTAATTCACCCGCCTTGAACCATGCGCTCAATACGGCCATACAGGTTGCTAATACCGACTTGTCTGTATTGATAGTTGGGGAGAGTGGCGTGGGTAAAGAAGTGTTTTCAGGGATCATACACGCATTGTCACCAAGGAAACACAACCCTTTTATAGCGGTTAACTGCGGGGCTATTCCTGAAGGCACCATTGACAGTGAATTATTCGGCCATGAAAAAGGCTCTTTCACTGGCGCCGTTGACAGCCGTAAAGGATATTTCGAAACTGTGAATGGTGGCACTATTTTCCTGGATGAGATAGGGGAGATGCCTTTAGGCACCCAGGCCCGCCTGCTGCGTGTATTGGAAACCGGCGAGTTCATTCGCGTTGGTTCTTCCAAGGTGCAGAAAACGGATGTGCGGGTTATTGCTGCTACCAATCGCGACTTGCACGATTATACCCAACAGAAGAAATTTCGAGAAGACCTGTATTACCGTTTAAGCACTGTGCCTATACGGGTACCTTCTCTCCGCGACCGCAGGGAAGACATTCCTTTGCTGTTCCGCAAATTCGCCTCTGATTTTTCTGAGCGTTATAAAACATTGTCTGTTCAGTTAGATGCTGCTGCCCAGCAATTGCTGGTTAATTACCCCTGGCAGGGCAATGTGCGCGAGCTGAAGAACATCGCAGAGCAGGTGTCTGTTTTGTCAACCGATAAGTCCATTACAGCAGACGTATTGCAACGTTTTCTGCCTGCTAAAGATACATCACGCAGCCTGGCTCTTTTGCCAGCCAGTGGCATGCCCTCCACAACATCCGATTACAACACTACCAATACAGAACGCGATATCCTTTACAAGCTCTTCTTCGATCTTAAAAAAGATATGAACGACCTCAAGCACATGGTGCTGGAGATGGCCCACCAGCAGAATTTTACACCCTCCGGCGCTGCTGAGAACCTGCTGCCTGTTTATAAAAATAACCCTGAGCCTGGACTTATCACACCATCCTATAATGCGAGTGCGCCCATAATGATCCATGCCAATGAACCTCACCAGGAAGTGGAAGAAAGCCTCATGCTGGCCGACCGCGAAAAGGAGTTCATTACCAAGGCCCTTAAAAAACATAAAAGCCGGCGTCGTGATGCTGCCAATGAGTTGGGCATTTCTGAAAGGACTTTATACCGGAAGATAAAAGAGTATGATATAAACGAGTAACATAATTAAGTTGAAGGATTAAGTCCGAAGGACTGAAATGATTATAGTAAAATTGTAAAACAAAATAGACAAACCCTGTAAGGGTGATATTATTTTATGTAACACTGCGCTTTTAAATCGTCTTTTTAATGCCCGATTAGTGGGCTTTATCCAAATTCAGTATCTTTACTTTCAGCAGAAATACCATGCGCAGATTTTTTTCTTTTTTCTTTATACTGTTTGCTTTTTTTCAAAGCTGTGGCATTTACAGCTTCACGGGCGCTACTATCGAAGGGAAAACACTTAATATACACATGCTGGACAACAGGGCCCGCAATGTGGTACCCAGCCTCAGCGGCACACTTACAGATAAGATACGCAGCAAGATATTGTCCCAAACAGGTTTGTCGCCCAATACTACCGATAATGCAGACTATGATATCACCGGCAATATAACCACTTACGAGGTAACAGTGACCGGTGTAGCCAATGTGCAGACAGCCACTAAAAACAGGCTTACTATTGGCGTGCAGATAACTTTTAAGAACAAATTGAATCCTAAAGCTAATTTTACACAAACTTTCAGCCGTTTTTCCGACTTCGACGCCTCTCAAACACTTCAAAATGTGGAGCCGGCTTTGATAGAAGATATAGGAAATCAACTTTCTGATGATATATTTAATAAAGCATTCGTAAATTGGTAGCAGATTTGTAACTATGAGCAAGGCATTATCTATACAAAATATATCCCAGATGCTTAATGCACCTCATTCTGTTTCGCAGCAGGATATGGCGGCGATGGATGAGTTGAAAAAGCGTTATCCTTATTTTGTACCCGCCCATTATGTGCAGGCTGCAGATAAGAACAGCCGCAAAGCTTTTGACCCTGCCATGATGAGCAATATGCAGTTGTACATGGGCAACTGGCTTCTGTTTTGCCAATACCTGCAAAGCTCGCAGCAATATGCGCAGGATGCGAAACCGGCTGACAACGAAAGGGTCGAAATTATTGATACCATCATTGAGATAGAGGAACCGGTCACTGAACTTCCGGAACCTGAGCATGACTTTTTCAGCGAAAATATTTTTGTAGAGAAAGACCTAGCAGAGATAGAAGAAAAGATAGTGCGCGAAGAGCTGAAGGAAGAACTGGCCGAAGAAGCCCGCCTTGAAAACTTTAGCAGTGAGGATGTAAATTTTGACCAGGACAATATTACCACCGACACCGGCGACAGGCTGATACTACCCATATATACCGAAGACTATTTCCTGCACCAGGGTATTGAAGTATCTAACGAGATTCCGGACGATATGCAGGAAGCTGCAGCAACGGGCGAAGAAGACGACCGCTCGCTGATGGTGATGATGAGTTTTTCGGAATGGTTGCTGCATTTTAAGACCCGCACCCAGAAGGAAAGGGAGGAGCGCGAAGACCAGAAGGCCCTAAAGACCATGTGGCAGAAAGAAAAGCTGGCCGCTGCCCTGGAGGAAGAAAATGAGGAAATACCTGAAAATGTGTTTGAAATGGCCGTAAACTCCATAACCCGCGAAGAGGGCCTGGTGAGTGAGGCTTTGGCCGATGTTTATGAAAAACAGGGCAAACATGATAAAGCAATTGATATGTACCGCAAATTAAGTTTGCGGAATCCTCAAAAAAATGCGTACTTTGCCCGCAAAATTGAAAAGATACTAAAGGAATCAGAATCATGATCGAGTTTATAACTATAATAATATTGTTGGCCTGTGTAGTATTGGCATTTTTCGTATTGGTACAATTACCAAAGGGTGGCGGTCTTTCCGGCACTTTCGGCAGCATAAGCTCCCAGGTAATGGGTGTTAAGCAATCAGGCGATGTGATGGAAAAAGGCACCTGGACCACTATCGGCATCATAGCTGCCCTCTGCATCATCTGTGTTGGTTTCTACAAAACCCCTAAGACCACAGAAGGCAAGGCCACCAAAGCCAGCAGCAGCCAGTCTGCCCCCGCTAAAAAATCTAAATAGGACCTTGAACCTGGATTTAGGGATTTAAGGATTACCTTGATATAATTGTTTGTCCGGTATGTAAGTACCGGACATTTTTTTGCCTCGTCCGCCCTAGTCCCGATACTTCGGGTCGAAGGAGGGCCGCCTTGCCCGCCATATCATGGTTCGCCCTTCGGCAAGCTCAGGGTGATAAGCTGCCAATGACATTCTATTTGCCCCATCCTTTCTCGCGTTCGTCATTATTTCGTTTCATGATGATTTTTTATTTGCCTCAATGAAAAGAGTTGCGAAGAATGAAGCAATCTCACGTCAACATGGGATTTTTGTTTCTCGCGTTCGTCTTTGCGAGGAACGAAGCAATCTCGCGTCGACATGAGAAAATATTTTTTCCGCTTTTGGGTTGTTTTTGCCTGTTCAATTCACTTCATCATATTGATTATCAATTATTTGAAAACATTTTTTGTCTTGAAATATTTTTTCCGCTTTTTTTCCAGTTAGTGACATTTGGCCTCCGTTTTGGGCTGTTTGGGTATCTTTTTGTGGGCTTTAATTTCCTGTTTTTAATGGTGATTAATTGAAAGGTCAAGTGCAATGCCCAATTAATGTAAAAGTTGGACATTTTTTGTGCTGTGTTTTGTGTTAAGTTATTGATTATCAATTTTTAATGTTGATTATTGAATGCCCGATGAATGTCCATTTTTGTCCCAAGTCGGACATTTTGTATCGCGTTTGTCATAGCGGTCCCCCGAGCCGCTATCTCATTGGTGTGTTACGGTCATATTCATTATTTTTTATTAGTGTCCGTGAACTCGTCGTTCCTCCTCGGTTGCGATAGCAAATATTTCTCGTGTTGTACTGCCCTTTGCGAGTGTTCTTTCTTTTGTCTTGGCAAAAGAAAGAACGAAAGAAAAGCCGCGTCGGGCCCAAATCGCTCCGCGTGGCCCCGACATAGCTTTGCTGCGTGTTACTTAGCAGTGCTATTGTGGGGCACTGGCTTTTCGCTTGTAGTGCTAATGTTCATTTTCATAGACTGATGGTTCGGTTCTTTAAGGTGCTGACTGCTCATCTTGGGCGCGAAAAAAGGTGCCTTTGCAAATTCTCAGCTTTAGAATTTTAAACGAAAAACGCAGGTCATTTTCATATTCTATTTTTTTGATTGTTGCCGCTTTGTTGCCTGCTTGTTGCCGCTGATAGGATTTTTTAAATTGTTACATCTTATTGATTTTTAGTAGTTTATAATTTCTGTTTAGCCAAAATTGCCACTTTTGCCGGTTCCTCCATTTTTGCCGCATTTGTTAACGTGATAATATGTTGTATGCGGCTCGATAGTGTTACGAACATCATAATTATTTTTTTGTTGGTGTTCCCGCCACGGCGGGCAGGCGTGAGCTCGCTTCGCTCGGTTTGTTACGAACGCATTGATTATTTTTTTTGGGTGTTCGTGAGCTCGTCGTTCCTCCTCGGTTGCCGCTTTAGTTAACGTGATAATGTGTTGTGCCGTCTCTGTGAGGTGAAATGCCCGATGTCCGATTTTTTTGCAAAAACCCGGGCATTTTGGATGTAAATGATTGATTATCAATAAAAACATCGGGCATTGGATCGGGCATTTTATGCCCGATTACTACCGATTTTGTGATAATACGGACATTTTTTGCCCCATTTGATGCGAGCAAATCTGAGCATTTTAAGAGAAAAATACTGCTCATTTATTGCTCAAAAGTTCCCGTATTTTCCCATACTTTCCCATATTTTTCACATCAAAAAATAAAATGTGAATTGAGGTGTGTTGAATTTCAAGCACTTAGGCTGTATTATCCACATTGCATTTCCCCATTGGGTGAAAAAGACCCTGATTATTACGCTTCGCTCCATGAGAAAAGTTAGCTTGATTAAAGGATTTAGCATGAATTGTCAAAGAACTATTTTGAAAATCAACATATTTGTTGAAATTACTCATAAAGATACGAAACGCGGGTAGGCGAATCCAAATTTTTCTGTGAAAGTGACTGTGGGAGCGGGTATTAAATTGTTAATGGGCTGGAAGGGCCTCTCCCGATCTCTCCAAAGGAGAGGAGATACTAAACTGCGTGTTGCCCTAGTGAGACAAGATGTTGGTAGAAAAAATTTAAACTCCTTCTATGCCAGCTCCAGAGTTAGGTGAACATTTTGCGCATGAGAAATAAATTTTTTTTATAAACCATATTTGTATATTTGATTGAGGTTTATAGTGTAAGTGGCAATGATTATTATTTAAAATTTTGCTGAAATGAAAAAAATATTTTTACTCTTCATTTTGTTTATCGCTTCCTTTAATATTGACGCCCAACAAGCACCTATAATGGTTTGTAATGCCTTGGGTACGACTTGTACTCCTTATTATAATTTGGATACAGCAATTGTTTATGCTTCATCAGGTAATTATATTTATATCCCAGGCGGAATTTTCCCTATTAATATAAACATAAAGAAGGAGTTGCATATTATTGGTGCGGGGCATTATCCTGACAGCACTAATGTCACGGGAATGAGCCAAATAGCAAATAACATAGTATTTGATACCAATAGCAGTAACAGCTCTTTAGAGGGATTGTACACTAGTACTATAATCTCTACTGATGTTTCATATACAACTTCTAATATACAGATAATAAGATGTAATATGGATGGTATTACTTTCGCCAACGAATATTATGGTATGGCAAATAATTATTTTTATTGCAATAATTGTTTAATTAAAGATTGTATTTCCAGATCTGATATTACAGTTCCTATGACGAATGGTGCAATTAGCAATTGTATTCTTGGAAGCATTAAAATATTAAACACTTCTACAGTAAATAATTGCGTTTTTTTTGGTGCTATTTCTCCTAATTGTTATGGATGTGTTACAAACTCTACATTCAAGAATAATATTTTTGATTCATCTGCGCAATCAAGTTTGACTTGTCCGGGTTGTGTATTGAAAAATAATTTAACAGTTTATAGTGCATTAGGTATTTTAAGTGCGGCTTTAGAAGTAGGAACTATAACAAATGTACCACTAAGTAATCTTTTTGTTAATGCAACTACTGCTGGTTTTGACTACACAAAGAATTTTCATTTATTAAGCAGTTCTCCGGGGCACAATGCTGGCGATGATGGGACAGATGTAGGTATTTACGGTTCATCTACACCTTATAATGATGGGGCCGTGCCAAGTAATCCTCATGTAATGTTTAAAAGTATCGGCGGAAGTACAGATGCTTCTGGAAACTTACCTGTTCAGATAAAAGTTCGCGTAGGAAATTAGGCAATAGTTAATCTAAACTTAATCAAGATGAAAAAGCTATTGTTTATTTTTCTTTTAATTGTTGCATTACCCCGCAATTGTTATTGTCAAACAATTAACCAATACCGATATTGGTTTGATACTAATTATGTAAATGCTGTTACACAAACTATAGTGAGTCCAAATTCGAGCTATAACCTAGCCGCGAACATTCCTGTGGTTGGCCTGAGCCATGGTTATCACAATATAAACATTGTGTTTGAAGATAATAGTAATAAATGGAGTGTGCCAATAAGCAGTGTCTTTTACGTGGGTGAAGGAGGTTTGACAGGTTATGAATATTGGTTTGATAATGATTATGCCAATAAAGTATCACAACTTTTATCAACACCTGATTCTGTAACCTTCATCAATATTAATGTCAATACAAATGGACTAAGCGGGAATTATCATGTTTTGAATATGCGTACTCAAAACCAAGCTGGTATTTGGAGTGCAGCTACAAGTGCTTTATTTAATAAAACAGGTTCAATCACGGCGTATAAATGCTGGATTAATAGCGACTATGCGAATGCATTTACTTTTCATCTCAGTGCACCGCAGACAATATTGGATGTAAGCAGTATCAATTACCCCGGAGGGTTCCAGCTTGGCAAGGATACTATTTACTTGCAATTTCAAAATAATTTCGGACAATGGTCTTCTGTAATTGTAGATACTTTTAGGGGCAATACCGTTACAGCATTTAATTACCCATCAATTATCCTAAACAAGAGTACGCTTGATACGGGGCAGACTTTAACTATAAGCGGTAGTAATTTTACTCCCTCATTATTTGCACTAATAAGCATTAGCGCAGCAAGTGGTAGCCAAGTGGTAAGCTTATATGTACCTATTAATAATGATGGCACTATTAATTTTAATTGGCATGTGCCAGATACTTTAATTGCCGGGACGTATAGTATTAGCGCTAATGATACTTTCAGGAATTATAATACGATGCCTAAAATATTTATTATAAATAATCCCCCTCAAACCCAATCAACGAACTATCTTACTATATTATCGCCATTAAGCATTAATCAATATTATGTTGGTGACAATGTTTCTATCCATTGGAGCGATAAAATGACTACACACCAGTTTAATACTTCTGTGGGTGGCTATTCGCAGAGAACATACAAAATTGAGTATGCAATAAATGGCGGAGCCTGGCAAAGTATAGGAACTTATTTGGAACAGGGGATCCTAAATAATTTTGCGACATTTATTCAATCTTTCTCACCAACTACGAATGGCAGCTACCAGCTTAGAATATCAGACGCCAATAACCTGAGCTATTTTAGAACTTCTGAATCATTTAATATACTTGCTTCAACAGGTGGAGGCATTAATGACTCTTTATTGTGGGATTATAGTAAAACACCTCATCAAAAGGGAAATCCAACTGGAGTATGTGCAGACGGTACAGCAAGAGTTTACATTAAAATAACAAAAAAGCCAGGAAATAATAAAACCATTGCAAGTGTAAATGTTAATTTAATAGACCCTGCACTAAGTTCTTCAGAGCAAAGGCTGATTGGAAAGCTAATGATTACCAGCGCAGGAAATGATAGAATTTATTCTACCGAAGCTAATAATGCCTCTACAACTATATTGAATAGCAATGCACCAATAAATAATGGGGAGTATTGGTTTTGGTATGTAGCGCCTGATGATTTTGACAGGGGGCTTACACCAGATATAGACCAATATGCAGGACAAAGAATTGTAAATGCACAAATTACAGTTACTTATTCAGATAATAGTGTAGAACCAATGGTAGTTTGCCCAATAGAAATTGTGCGGCCTCCTTTGATGTTGGTGCATGGTTTGGGTGGAAGTGAACATACCTGGGATAATTTTCATTATACTGACCAAAATTCATCAAATCAATTCTTTATTAATTCAAACTCATTGTTTAAAGCAGGTGTACATGCAAATACGATGTATAATGATGCTTATTTTAATAACAATGCAAGCCTTTTACTCGGTATGTCTTCGGATGGCTATGCAAATTCATTTCAATGGTATATTGCAAACGCCTATTTAAGTTTACATGCTTGCAACAGGGTGGATTATGTTTGCCATAGCATGGGCGGCTCAATGATTAGAACTGTTATAAATCAATTTCCTCAGTATTATGCGAATGACATTAGTTACACTGTTCGGAATTACGGTAAAGGCTTTGTCAATAAATTAATAACGATTAATACGCCTCATGATGGGACACCAACTGCTGATATTGCACAACACATTACGCCCGTCTTAAATACAACTATAGGGTCTGCTTTTTTAAATGGTATTCATATTCTTGACCCTGACTTTTTATCATCTTTTTTTACACAAGAGCCATCAGGATATACAACTTCAGGCGCAGTAAATGATTTGGCTGCAGTAAATGGAGGCATAAGATTTAATACAACAAGCGTAAAGAACCATTTGATAGCAGGCTTGACGAGTTCGAATCCTAATGATGAAGGTTCAATTTTATATGATTATGCTTCAAATAGCTTAGCGTATGAATTTTTAAAACTATTTTTTGATTTATATAGCGATGTTGATTTGGATGATGTGACAAATATAACGAGTGGACTTTCTCCTATTTTAATTAATTCTATTACTACACAATATGGTGCTGAATATAACCATTGGTTAGTCAGCAGCGACCTGGTTGTTCCAACATTCACAAGTCAACTTGCAGGTATTGATCCTAATGTAAATAATACAGTTACTATATTATATGGTTTAGATAAATGGCATAAAAATATTACAGATGTAGATATTACAGGTAATACTGTTTTGCAATTATTAAACTCCCCAATTAATGATAATAATATTTTTGCAGATAATATCCCTGCCAATAATAACCCTGGAGGAACGAGATATAAAGCAACAAATTTCATTGATTCCACACACGAATATGTTGATACGGCTTATATTAAAATTATTGCACCAATTGAAAATAGCCTTATCAATGTAGATAGCCTATTGAATATTAGTATTGCGTTAAAGGACACATTG
>JABDGU010000040.1 GCA_013285905.1 Bacteroidota bacterium
TTCTGCATCACCCAGGTCGAATCCTGGGCAAAAAGCAGGCTGGCACCCGGCCCGAAAAACAAGAGGAGCAGAACTGTGAATAATCTATATATATGTCCGGTTCTCAAAAAGGGTAGTGCTGGGATTTAGTATGTTATTTAAGTTCAGTTATTCGGTGTTAATTAATTAAAAATCAATAATTTAACACACGTAAATTATTAAAATTGTCTACCATGTTCTTTTGGGTTTTCTTAGCTTCCTTAAGGTGAAATAAAGAGCAAGCGCAAATGTGTGAACACAGTTGCTGATGAGAAAACAAAACCACCAGGCAAGGCCGCTGCCATCGGCAGAATCGTAAGTAAGGCCCCAAAAGAAGTAGGCACTATAGGCAAGTTGTATAGCAAAACTTGCAAATCCATAGCTTTTCCTGGTCAGGAAGAGGGCAATATTGGCTGCGAAAAGGATCAATGCGGATCCATACATTAATTGAGAATCGCTCAAATTCATTGGTAATATTATAGAACTGAAAAATACAAAAGTTTCTGTAAAATGGGATTGGGATTTTCCGGATTCATGGATAAGGGGGATTCTGATATTAAGCGGGAACAATTTGTCCAGTTTAAATAAAACCAGACATTGAAATGCAGCGTTTTTGGTGTAATGTATTGGTTATCAATATTTATTAAACTTATCAAAATGTCCGGTTTTGCATTTTTGGTGTCCTGATTATGTCAGTAAGCACAAAGAGACAAAGAGGCGCAAAGTAGCATTGCAATATTTGCTCATCTCATGCGCGAAGAAATCCGCAGCAGCGGGACAAAGGCGCCCTGCAATTTACCGGCTTTGGAGCTTTACAGGGGCAAATATGTAAAAGAACTTCGAAATTTTGGCCATGGCTAAGGGCTTTAAAATTTGCTGTGAAGTTAGGTAGAAATGCCGGGAAACTTTATCAAAAATCCCGGACCTGCAATTGGTTTTTTCGATAGGGTTTTTGACCAGTATTTCGATTCCCAGGCTGTTTTGAATGATGGACTATTTGGCAGGGCATTTGTTCAGTTTCTTACAAAAGGATAGGGGCTATAGTTTATAAGCTGTTGACAGTCAGTTGATTGCTTTCTTAATTTCTATTTAACATAATATAAATTATAGAACAAAAGCCGTTCTTCAAAACCTTTGTTAATTCAAAATACAAAGGTCAGGCAAATTTGTAATAAAACTTATATTAAGCAGAATGTAATTAACCCACCTCTCTCCCATTCTGCATTAACATAAATTTTACTACAAAATATTCTCGCTTGATTTTGAAAAAACGGCAGGTTGAAAAAAACTAATTGCGAATGAGTTTTATGGATTGTAATTGTAATATTTCTGGTACTATATGGGGCGTTTTTTTTGTTACTATTTCTTTTTTGGGAATGATTTATACCATCGTAACAGGCTATATCCCATTATTATGGCCAAAAAAACAAAAGTTATCTGACGATAAATTGGACATATCTCAAAATGATTTTTCAAAATCTCCAAAGCATAATATAGTGCCGCCATGCCCGTCCAAATCATTATTAAAAGTTGAACATAAAATCCATTCGCTATCATATATTTTTGGATTTCCTTTTTATTTTTAAGTTTCTTTTTGTGGTCATTATACCCTTTTAGAGTACCTATTTTCTTAAATAATCTACCCTTCTTTGTTAATTCAATATAAAAGGCGTTTACTGCGTTTGTCTGACTTTTTATATCATCCCTTTTAACAGCAAAACCATTATCTACTAAATAATTTCCAATCTTCTTATGTGGATCATCCCCAATTAAAACTTCATGCCTATTCTCCCCTTGTGGCACAATTATGCTCCCTACCACATTCTGTATATCAAATGCACCAAACTGTTTAAGATGGGATAATGACAATTCGGTCATTCTGACAATAGTCTCTTGCATCATTTACATTTTACTGTAATGTTAATAAAATTATTACTTTTGTAACTGTTTTATTATAAATACCATTAGAATAATTTAGTATTGTTATCATAGCGTTGCTGCCTTAAATTACGACATAATACAGCAAACTAACGCAATCATGTACAACAATGCGCCGATAAGGCGTAACTGTGCTTTTGCGTTAGTAGGGTGTCGTAACCCGTAGGCAGCAAGAGATTTTCAGTTACGTCTTTTTGTTTTTAATAACCTAAAATATACGACAATGAAACAAACATTCACAATTACAGCATTATTGATAATGCTATCATGCAGTTCAAGTAATAATCATGTTTCTCCCTCAATTCCAGCAACATTAAAACCAGGGTATCTTACATTCTACGGAAATAATCATGATACTATATTTATTGACACAAATATCAAGAAACATGATGATGTTGTCTTGTTGTGGCGTAATTTAACTTGCCAATTTCATGCTAATCCAAATTCATCTTATCCACTTCAAGCAGATATTCAAGATTCATCATTGCCTTATTATTTTTATGTAGTTGGAAATTTTAATCTTATTAATTCAATAGATGATTCTTGTACTCTTAATCTATTTAGCCCAATAACTCCATTTCTAAGCACCACTTATAATACATGGAGGTAATTTATGAGAAACAAACTATTGCTTTCACTCTTTTTTACAACAGTATTTTTGCATGGTATCCTACACCAAAATAAATTATTCGATGTAGGGTATTTGGATGATATTTTCTCTGATAATGCAAAGTTTGCTCGCATTTATAATCTCAATCAATATCATTATAACCTTTTTATTAGTTCACTTGAAGAAAGTGAAAAAACGTATGCTATAGCCCATACTAGTATTAGTTACTTTGGGTATTTGGGTGAATGGGTTATTAATGTAGTTTACTTTCTTTATTTTACAATATCCATCCTTGCAATTCCAATTATTATAAAACAGATCGAAAAGCCCCAAACTTAATCGGGGCTTTTTTGTTTACATTTGTTTTGCGAAACTAAATGTAAATAAGATGGAATATTTTAAAAAGGGAACTTCATCAGAAGATGTTATAGTTCATTTATTAAATGAGGTAATGAAGATGAAAGCTGAGAATCAGGTTTTGACCGCAATGATTTTAGCTCTTCAAGGTACATTAGAACCTTCTTTGAATCCTCGCGAAGTGATATTAAAATGGAATACGGATGTACACAATAAGTTGATGGAGATTGTAGCCAATCACCCAATTTATGACGATTTATGGAAGAAGAAACTACAGAATCAATTTGGGGATTTGGGGATTGATTTTTAAGTAGATTTAAATACATCTCATAGTTACGCATAAAATACTTGTTTAGTACAAAAAATATATTTAAATAAGTTAATAATTCATTTTGGATTATAAACTATAATCTTTAGGAATTGCTCCACCTAACTTTTTATTATTAGAAGGCAATTCAAAATCTTTAGGAATTGCCCCACCTAACTTTTCAGATGGAGAAAATCTTCTATTTTTTTTACTCGCTTTTGTATCGTTTTTAATTCTTTGTTTAGAAATAGTTGTTTTCATAAAATTTAATTTAGTACATATTTCATTTTTTATCGGATAGCCGTTCTCTATTTTCAGCTTCAAACCATTACATCCACTCTGCCATTTTGTTCCATAATAAGCCTTATGCAAAGCAGCACGGCCACGCCCCAAAATGGCTAACGCAGCCAAGCGCCAACCCGTTGTTTTCAGTCATGGAAAATGTACTGAAAACAGCCACCACCTTGCTTTACATAAGGTTCAATTATAGAACAAACATGTTCTTTTGATTTTCCCGTCGCTTCTAAGGGCAAAGCCCAAAGATACAAACCGCTGACACGATTAAGGCAAAGCCTGACGACTTTAAAAAGTTGGGGGAAATCTGAACGGAGGAATTGAGGTTTAACAGAACACATGGATGTTTAACCATGGTTAAACCCTTTTATAAGTACCCCTTTTTTCACAATCTTGTATATTTATTAAAACATCCCACATTATATCCTCTATTAATTTAATAAACCCACTTACGTCATTTTCTTCAACTTTAATTGCATTTTCACCATGGGAAATTTTATTCCTAAATAAAAGCAACCTATTTAATCCACTTTGATATTTATCATCAACCATGGTAATGCAAAATCTTTTTAGCAAACCATTTAAAACTTTAAAATTAACATTTGATTCGGTTGGAATGTCTGGTGTTAACTCAATCACATCAACAAATAGAATATCTAAATCCTCTACTATTTTTACTTTGCTATCAAAATTGGTTCTTGGATTGCCAAACTTGCAAAATGTATCAAGATAATGAGTTAGTATATTTATAGATATATCACTCCTGTTTATATTTAAATTACTCAAATGTTTGACGTAAATAGATAGGCAGGTTTTTACGAATCCTTCCCATAAAGAATAGATAGCAGGAACCGCATATTTAATATGTTGTTTTTTATGCTCGGCTATAAATTTATATCTGATTGGAACAGTCTTTAGGGTAGCCATTTGCCCACCCTCCAGTCAATATCATCAATTATTTCTTCAATAAAATTAGCCATGGCTATGGTGTAAAAAACTCATCCGCAACTTCAAATCTCTTAATAATGCGTGATTTACTGGCTGACGCCGAGCCAGACGCTTTTCTAAATGAATCTGAAGCCTTTAATTTATTTATCCTTTCAATAATTAAATCTGTACGCTCTGTTTTATAATATTTAAAATTTTTACCAATCCCAAGCATTATACAATCATAAAGGCTTGTTGAAAAAACAGCATTCGCTCCCCTGAATACGTCCATGCCAATAGGTTTAAGAATTTTAATAACTTCATTAAATGCCTCCTCAAGTAACGGTATTTTTGAAGCATCTTTTACGGCATCTCTCATGTATATTGTCATGTGCTGCGAAATGTTTTCAGAAAGCACACCATTATAGTCGATTAATGAACAAAATCTTAAAACAAGCTCATCCATATATAATTGATCTAATTGCCTTTGAGTTGGCTTAATTAAATTTATAAAATCTTCGCCTTCAGAACATCTTCTTAAAAAAGCATTAAAATCTTTAGAAACCCCCCTGAAAATGCAATTTCTAATTTCTTGTTCTGTTAATTCTGAACCGCCGGTATTTAAGCGATTAAATAGTTCGTATCGCATATCAAACACACTGTTCCATTTCACTATTTCTATTCTACAAGAGGCTCTTTTAATATTCAATTGATATTTTAGTGGCAAATCTCTGCATCCCAAATTTTCCAAATCTTTCACGATATCACCTTCACAGAAAATCCAATTATTTTTTTCGGGGAGCTTTTTAAGCATCCCAAAAAATGAAAAAACGGTTGATATTCTTTGCAATCCATCCACCAGCTCCCACTTGCCATCTTTATCTTCTGCAACGAAAATTGGAGGAACTGGAATTCCAATTAAAATAGATTCTATAAATCTCGTCTTTTGATATGTATCCCACCTAAATAATCTTTGGAAATCTGGGTCGATAATAATCTCTTCGCGATCATACATACTCATTATCTCACCGAATGACATATCCAACCTATCAGTAGATAGGCTATTCCTGGTCTTTTCTAATTGTTCCTCTATTTGCTGTATTTTATCCATGGTATATTGTGCAGATAAGACATAAATATACTCCATAGGCGCATTATTATACCATGGCTAATATTTATTTATTTTAGGCAACTATTCGCTGCAAAGCTTAACCATCATTTCTTGATCTTCTAGACTTATACCACCAGGCTAATTTTCTTAAGATAAATAGAGGCCGATAACACCAATGCTAATATACCCTATGGTTTTGAGCGTTTCCATTCCCCGAAAATACTCGATTGCCTTCAGAAAGTCAAAAATGGGAAAGCGTTAAGAAGCGGAGGTCTTATGAGTATCGCAAACACACCTTGCTGCCCCAGGTATGAACAGGAATGCAGGCCCTTATCATCTGAAGCAATTAAGACTTAGCCTTCCATTTGTTTGATGGCTGTCCAGCCTTGTGGTGTGATGCCCATAATCTCGATGGCAAGGCCCAGGCTTTGGTAGGTGTCGAAGAAAGCCATGCGGGCAATCGGGTGTTCCACTTCGCTGATGATAGTATAGCCTTGTTGGCGCAACTCCTTTATTACCCCTTCGAAACCGCTAACAGGCAAACGAAAGGCAAGGTGCTGTGTGCCACCCTGGGGATGCTGAGCGAGATAATCGTGAAAAATACTTTGACCTGAAAGCGGCTGGATGAGTTCGATAAAAGCTGATCCATTATAGGTCTGTGTGGTGAGCCATTCGGCCGCTACCACTTTGCCGTGATAGCTCATACTTAAGTCTTGTGCGCGGACATGTTCTGGTTTGGGAAAGCCTGCGATGCCAAGTGCATTTGTAAGGAATTTTATTGCTGCCTGAATGTCTGGCACTACCCAGCCGATCTGGGCCAGTTCGAGTCCGGCAATAGCGTGCTTGATATCCTTCATATCTCTTAGTTTATAGCTTCTGCAAAGTTATAACAAGCAGCAAAAAACCGCAAGGAATAATCCCCGCGGTCTATAAAAATAAAAGCAACGATCTCTGTGTTGTGAATTGATTATGATTCAAATACACGAAATAGTTTTGAATTGTTATAATGAATGTTGAATTTGGCGGCAAATATGCTGAGTTTGGTACTAAACATGTTGAGTGCTATACACATCTTGCCCGGCGTATCGAAATGTCGTGCACAAAACAATAAGCTGCGAAGAAAAGCAATGGGCCATAGCATAGTGGCCGTTTTCCCTCTAAATATTTTCATTTTCAAGCCAAATAAGGCCTATAACAGTTTAATGAGGGCCAGGGTGCGAAATTATGTCGATGAAGAGAGCAATAAACACTATTGTTTCTATTAGCCCTACTACAAAGCCCATAATAGCCAGGGCGCGGTTTTTCCTGTATTTTCCCCAACCAAGGGCACCACATATCATTGCATACGGACCAAACATAATTGCCAGTGCCATAACGAAGGCTGCAATACCCCATCCTCCGGCTGTTCTTATTTTATGTGTCCTGATTTTGGCATGATGATAAGCGTATTCAGGCATTGATGATTTACTTACTTCAGTAACACATGTTGCCACTGATGACGTGTTTGCAGGCGCATTGGGAGCGCACTTAATGGGGAAAGCAGCCCATGCCGGATATGAAAATAAGGAGAAGCAAATTAGCAGTATTAATGTCCTCATTTTGCAATACATATAAATTATACAGCACAAAATATGCCAAAATTAAAGCGCTTTTATATTATATCCATATCGTTAAGCACTTCAAAAGTATCGGTCCTTATCTGCTCTTCGTCTACACCTAATTTTGCTGCCATACTTTTTAATAATTTTGTCTGGGCTTTGGAATGTCTGATCTGTTGTTTGCGAAACCTGGTTTGATTGTATAATACCATTAACAAACCGCCATAAAATGCCAGCGTTAATAGTGCGTATATGATTCCAGCCATAATGAGGTTTTAAGCTAAAGATATAAAATATGGCCACTGTTATTGCATCAGGCAGCGCTGAGGCATGAAAAAAGAAAAGCCAGCCCGAGGGCTGACTATTCAGTTACTATTGTCCCAATAGTACACCACAATCTTTATTCGTCTTCGTAAGGAGGTTTTATAGAATTGGCGACTATTCGTATAAAAACCGCTACCAGCACTACTAAAACTAACAGGCAAATACCTGTATCACGGGCAACATCCAAAATGGCATGTATCATAGAAGGCGTTAAATCATAATACTCTTTTTTCTCTAAACAGAAAAACAATGCATGCTACTGCGATAAATAAAAATATACCTATGAAACATTGTGTGTTAAACATCCTGATGATTTATACAAAGGTCTGATTATTAAAAACCTAAACCATTACATAGCTGCGGCAAGGACTTACATGTTTCACAGGTTTGCTTTTCAGGCAATGGGGATATGAAAATTAAAGGCACAAAAAAGCCACCCCGAAGGGTGGCAATCCTCATTACCGTTGTCCCACAGTAATGAAAAAATCAATCTTTTTTATACTTCGGGCTGCGTGTTCCCAAGCTTATTGCGACTGTTACAATTATGAGTAATACCCCCACACAAATCCCTGTACTTATTTCAAAATCCAAAGTTGTAAATATCATTTAAAGAAGTACTATAGTACTTATTGCATACACAAAGATGGGAATAGCAAAACCAAAATCGTTATATCGGCAAGCCGAAAACCTTATATATTTCACAGGTTTGCATTTATGTTAATGCGTCGGTATAGAAGACAATCACTGAAAAATGTTTGTTAAGCATTTGCTATTGATCTTACACATAGATTGTTAAGGCTTGTTTGCGATTATACTATCAATACATGATGTTCTATGTTTGAGGTCTAACAGACAAAACGGAAAAAAATGAAAAAGATCATCGGAGTAAGTTTGATATTAAGTTGTTTCAGCCTTGGTGCAAAAGCGCAGGCTACATCGGCCGCCAACCAGAACGTGGCCCTTAGCCTTTCTAATGCTATCGCTATTACCTTCGTCGCAACGGGATCGGCTGTCGGAAGCTCTGTCAGCATTCCCTTTAGCAGTGTTGCCGATTATACAAACGGTGTTCAGTCCGGTGCGCAACAAATGATGGTGCAATCAAATAAACCCTTTAATATCACCATGAATGCCAATGCGGCAAATTTCACTTATTCTGGTTCTACTACCCCATCCCCTACAATGGGTGTAAGTAATGTTTTATCCTGCATGGTAGTAAGCAATGGCACCGGCGGCACAGTGTCGTCTTATTTTACAGGTTTCTACCCTATCACAAGCACTGCACAAACTATTATATCCAGTTGCACATCAGGTGGCAACCAGCTTTTTTCATGTATGTATAAGGGTATGCCCAATTACAGTTTCCCGGCAGGCACCTATACTACCAATGTAATTTATACTGCTACGCAGCCTTAAAGAGTACGAGGGAATAATCGAAAAAAAGATCGGGGATCAATAAAGTACCAGCAATACCTTTCTTATCTTTTTCAGTTCTTTTGTCTTCAGGTCCACACAAAGTGCGCAATCGCCTTCGAAAGAACTAATGGTGTAAGCGTTCCTTTGCCTGCTTTTATTTTGGAGTACAGATTCGGTATATACGTTGTCGCCTACGGACAGAGTGTGAAAATTCATAGTCTTCTTTCCACAAATATACTTAAATATAAGTTGTAAAACTAATAAAAGAGAAAGATAGGCCTAAAACATCCGCATATACTACTCAGTTCGGGAAGTCTGCGCAGGGAAACTGATATTATTTTCGCCGGCCTGCCTGGCTGATAATGAAAATATATCGTGCAAGGAGACATGAAAAGTAATGACGCCTTGTGTATCGAGTTCGTTGAGATGTTGAATAATTTCTTCTTTTGGCGCGTTTAACTCATCCATTAAATTACGAACATGAATACGCGGAGTACCACTATAATATTTGCTGCTGATTTCCTCTATTTTGCGGTGTACCTCGTTTAATGTGAGCATAATTGATTCACAAAGGTGCAAACATTGAAACTGAAAGCGTTATACATAAGGCCTTAATGTTTACATATATCACAGTTATCAAAATCTTACATAACAGCCTTGTTATACAATGAGGCCCAAAATTGATTCTGCACCAATACGTTCATTATAATCTGACAGCTTGCCGATTCTTACTATCAATACATCAGTTAGCGAATGGTCGGCATAATGCACATCAAAGACTTTGAAAATGTGTTCAGTGCCTTCAATATCAACTATTACTTTATCATTCTTTGCCGGTATAGAGGCCAATTCCATTTCTTTCAGTAAACGGATATTTATTGCGGACTCGTCCAACTCCATTAAGCGTACTTGAGGCATCTTATTTGTTTTATGTTGTAATATTATATTTACCTTGTATTGCAGTGCCGGCGCTATTTAGCCCGCAAATCATTTTGTAAACAAGCATTCAGTTTTCTTCCATATTTTTCCCGATTAAAGAAAAGGTGTCTGTTACCGGATCATGAAACGTTATAACGCCCTGTGCATGCAGTTGGTCCAGGTGCGGAATGATCTCCTGCTCTGTTGTTTTTAATTCCGCTGCCAGACTATGTAGATGTATAGGAGGATTGCCCGAAACATATTCGTTGCAAATGTCTTGTATTTTAAAACGAACATCTTGTATGGTAAGCATAGCGGAATGATTTGAACTGTAAAGGTGCGAAGATGCCTTATAAAAAACATTACAGGCTCAGACGAAAGTGTTGCATATTTCACTTGTTTCGCGCAAATGACAATGCTGTTACAAACTTATTGTTTGGTTAATAATGCCGCAAAAGAATAAAAAAATTAAGGCGTTTCTACCTTTGATAAATGAATAACAATTTCTTCCTCGGTTTATCCTTATTAGTGATGTCTGCACTTATTATAGTTGTTTACAGGGCTTACAACAAAATGCCTTAAAATTTTGATCTTAAATTTTTCCTTTTTTTCATTTCCCTCAGTGCCAGGTTGCCTGTAAAACCTATGGAAGCGCCTATAATACCAAAGTCCAGGAATATGGAACTGTTGAGCGGCCAGTTCATCGTCGTTATCAGGATGCTGAAAATAATGGCCAGCAGGCAAAGCAGGTTTAGCAAACGGAACAGAAATATCATCATAAGCCAACTTAAAGATAATTAAAAAAGGCCGTCCAGGAATGGACAGCCATCATAAAAAAGAATGCCCATCATTCTCGGTAACAGGCATATTGTTTCTGTTTGTTAAAAAGAAACTTAAAACAATGCGATCATTTAAGAAGAAAGTAAACTGCAACTGATAAAGCACCTATGCCAAAGCTCAGTAATATATTTTTAAAGACATCCATATGGTTAACAATGTTTACCTGTGCGGTTTTATCGAGCGGGAAACCATCCATATTACCAATAGCAATACAACAATGATTATTATTAGCCCCAGCCCTCCCCAAAAAGCAAAATGCAATAAAAAAAGTTTCATTTATGAATATAAATAATGCCACAATATAGTATAATCAATTGAATTTCAATAGTATATTTTATAAAAATAAAATAACAATATTTATAAGTAAAATGATACCAAGTTCGCTAAGGAGGAATGAAGAGCGGATGAAACCGGCTTATTAAGGCAATTTTTTCACAAAGGCCTTTATCTTGTTTATGCCCCAATAGATACCGGAAAAGATAAGTACAAATAGCAGGAAGCAAAGAAAAAAGGATCGAAGCAGATCAATGATGCGATATTTCCAGTCCAATATCGTTTTCACCGAATCGAGCACGTAAACATTAAGCAAGTAGACAGTCAGGGACAATAAAGCCGAGACCAGGATTATGATGCGATATGGTTTTTTGCCCATAATGATAAAGATAAAAGAATATTGCTGAAAATATGTGCCTCAATTAAGCTATTTTCGGCAATGACATATATTCAACCCATTGCGGGAATTGTGGTGATAGCAATTATAACCACCGTACTGCTTATCCGAAAATTTAAAAAAACAGGCATATAGTTCCGGAGCCAATATACAGGTTTCTTATTGCGATGTTAAACCATATTATAAAACCATGAAAATCTGTATAAAATGCCATATTTGTGGCGTTAAAAAATGAAAGCAAAGAGAAGGCATGAAAAAGTTTTTCATTATTACATTGCTATTTAGTATCCACATAATTGCTGCGAGGGCACAAAGCACCACAGCTACACAGAATTTATCCTTAAGCTTAACAGATATCGTTACCATAGGCTTTGGCAGTGGCCAGACCGGCCCTACCTGCAATATTGTTTTCACTAACCTGTCTGATTATGCCAATGGCTTACCTTCTACCGATCAGACGCTGAAAGTAGTGTCAAACAAGCAGTTTAATGTGACGATGAATGCCACCACCACCAATTTCACTTATTCAGGCACTGCATCACCCGCGCCGGTAATGCCCATAACCAATATATTATATGTGGAAGTTACTGCCAATAGCACAGGCGGCACAGTACCGGGTATTTTTACCAATCACTACGGCAGTGTCACAACCACGCCACAAACCATTATATCAAATTGCAGCAATGGCTACAACCAGTCTTTTTCTATCG
The DNA here is from genome assembly GCA_013285905.1 of Bacteroidota bacterium. Lineage (GTDB taxonomy): Bacteria > Bacteroidota > Bacteroidia > Chitinophagales > Chitinophagaceae > JABDGU01. Next base: position 12,036 of record JABDGU010000040.1, read on the forward strand.
AATATTTCGCCTCGCCCGGCTTTGTATATGCGGCTGGCACATATACAATTAATGTAGTATACACAGCCACCCAATTATAGAAATCAATAGAAAATATTATTTTAAAACAAATTTTAGGTATTATAAATATTAATTCATACCTTTGTCCTTTGTTAACCAATTTAATTAATTAAAATGCAAGAAGGTACAGTAAAATTTTTCAATGGAACTAAAGGTTTTGGTTTCATTACACCGTCAAATGGCGGTCCAGACATTTTTGTTCACGTGTCAGGTCTTCGTGATGAAATTCGCGAAAACGACAGGGTTCAATATGAAGTAGAAAATGGTAAAAAAGGTTTAAATGCGATAAACGTAAAAGTTATCTAATCTATCCATATTATTCATTTCGAAAAGGCTGCCTTGCAAAAGGCAGCCTTTTTTATGCTATCTAAAGCCCTTTACTACCCTTTCTTTATATAATTTAATCTAAAAATAAACATCAAATCAAGGCAGGCTGCTTTCTAAAGAGATAATTTTGTATGTTTATGCGATAAAGGAAGTAGTAATGAGAAATGTCCCGTTTTTTATAATGTCTTTTTTCGTCGGTGTACTCGCCTACCTGTCGCATAATAATTATGCCAGTTATCTGCGCTTGATATTTGCCGGCGTGGTAGCTTGTATTTTCTTAAGCTTCCTGAAATTTGTGTTATACAAACCCGTAAGACGATGGTCTATTAGGACTTTTAGCAAAGATTATAAGTATAATAAACCAATAACAAAACTGAAAAAGAAGGAATGAAATTGAGAAGGCTTAATTTTCTTTAATAATAACAAGACATGCTCCGTATATTATTTCCAGGGGTCTTTCATAGATCTTAAAGCCAGGAACATAACAATGAGGACAAGGATAATAAACCCCAGGCAAATTCTCTCAAATATCATTCAATTAAAGATAAGTAATTAATCCGGAAACATTAATACATAAACAAAAAGCCACTCATGGGTGGCTTTTTGTTTATACAAATAAATATATTATGCTACCATATCACATTAAACCGTCCGTTAGTGATTTGGGTTGAGTTGGGAAATGTGCACGAAAATGTACCGCTGGCACTCGTGGAAGTGGCTTTATTGACCAGCAAAGTACCTGTACTGGCGTATTCTGTATTAAAGATGATATTGACTTGTGTTGAACCTGTACCAACCTGGTATTTGTTGGTAGATGTGTGATATTTATTAATGATGAGGCCAACTGTTGTGCTGCCAGACGTACCACTGATAAATATAACAGAATCGGAGGCTAGGGTATCGAAATTTTCCGCTTGTACAGCAGTGCCGATAGCGGAAAAAGCCGAATCGTTTATGGTGGCACTAATGGTATTGCTAGCGGCATTATTTACAATATTATCATTACTGCTGCTTTTGCAGGATGCCAATGAGATAATACCTGATAAAGTGATACAAACAATTGCTGTTATTTTATTCATTTGGGTATATTTTCTTAAAATTATTGCTAAAGATATAGATAGCATGAAATAAATACAAGTTTTACCGGCTTATTTTAGATAAATGTCTGTATTTTATTAATAAAGCACGCTTCACAGGCATTATACCCTGTTAAATCTAAATACCCTGTTCCTGTCAGAAATGTCGATGCCGAGTTCGAAATTAGGGTCTGTAACTAAAATAGTAAGGTTGAGCACCTCGAAATAAGAATCATTGATGGCTTTAATAAAACCATCATGCGCTTCGAAAAAAGGAATGTTTACCTGCCATGTGGTTAAATTCTCAACCCATTGCAGCTTTAATCCCGAAGCATCAAGGTCGTGGCCGAAAATATTGATGATATCATTGCCGTTTATTTCAAACGACAAGTCGCTGTCATCGCTTTTCCATTTCCCCTGCAAAAGGCTTTCTACATGGTATTTTTCCATCTGCATTTTGTTGTGCTAAACAAATATAGGTAAGCTGACTTAAAATCATGCAGGCGCGAAAAAAAGGTGCTCAATGATTGAACAGGCGGGCAATAAAGAAAGCTGCTGTAGCGGCTACAGAACCGATCAATGTGACGCGTATTGCCCCAGCCCAGGGATTCTGGCCTGTTACTTTGGCTTTGAAGAATCCAAAAATAAACAAACAGATAACTGTGATAAGACATGAGTATTTAAGCCCGTCTATGGGGCTGGCTGTAAAGAAATAAGGTGAGAGCGGCACAAGGCCACCCACTACGTAGGATATGCCAATATTCATTGCGCTGTTTCGGGCGCGTTTTGGATCAGGTTTTTCCAGGCCCAGTTCATAACGCATCATAAAATCAACCCAGTTGGCTTTGTCCTTAGCCATTTCATCTGCTATAAGGTTTTGTGTTTCTTTGCTCAATCCCATTGATGCGAAAACATCGCGTACTTCCTGCTTTTCTACTTCGGGCACCACCTCCACTTCCATTCTTTCGCGCTCCATTTCTGAATTGTAGTGGTCTTGCTCTGTTTTACCTGCCAGGTAGCCGCCCAGGCCCATAGCGATGGAGCCTGCAGCAACTTCTGCAAGGCCCGCTGTAATAATAATAGCAGTAGTAGAAACAGCGCCGCTGAGGCCTGCTGCAAGAGCAAATGGCACAGTAAGCCCGTCTGACATACCAATAACAATATCTGTAACCAGGTCAGAACTTTTGAAATGTTTTTCTTCGTGTGTATCCATTATAGTGATCGCAGGCTATGATTGATGATGTCCACACATTCTTTCATTTGTGTCGTCGTAATATTTAAAGGAGGTGCAAAACGTATCTTATCACCGTGCGTAGGTTTGGCCAGCAGGCCATTCTCCATCAGTTGTATACACAGGTCCCATGCTTTGTCCTTGTCTGTATGATCTATGACAATAGCATTGAATAAACCTTTCCCCCGCACCACAGATACCAATGGATGATCTGCAGCCTTTATATGCTCGCGGAAATAATTACCCTGTATCGTTGCATTGGCGGCCATATTTTCAGTTTCCAGCACACGCAATGCTGTCATGGCAACACATGAAGCCAAAGGATTCCCCCCATAGGTAGATCCATGCTCCCCCGGTTTTATCAGCATCATGATCTCGTCATCAGCAAGTACAGCAGACACCGGCATGGTGCCACCTGAAAGCGCTTTGCCAAGCACCAGGATATCAGGCCTTACGTTTTCATGATCGCAGGCAAGCATTTTACCTGTGCGGCACAGCCCTGTTTGTATTTCATCGGCAAGCAAAAGCACATTCGCCTCTTTACACATTTTTGCAACTTCAGCAAGGTATCCTTCATCGGGAACAATAACGCCGGCCTCACCTTGTATAGGCTCCACCAAAAAACCAACTACATTCTTATCCTGCAATGCTGTTTTTAAAGCAGTTAAATCATTAAAAGTTATGATCTCATATCCGGACATAAAAGGCCCGAAATTTCTTCTGGCATCAGGATCAGTACTAAAAGAAATAACATTGAGCGTTCGGCCGTGAAAATTATTTTCGCAAACGAGGATCTTAGCTTTGTTTTTTTCAACACCTTTTACTTCATAGCCCCAACGACGGGCGAGTTTGATAGCGGTTTCAACTGCCTCCACACCCGTATTCATCGGCAACACTTTATCGTAGCCAAAGAATTTAGTAATGAATTCTGCAAATTCGGCAAATGCATCATTATGAAAGGCTCTTGATGTAAGCGTGAGTTTCTGCGCTTGCTCTATAAAGGCAGCAATTATTTCAGAGTGACAATGTCCCTGGTTTACAGCAGAGTAAGCTGAGAGGAAATCATAATAACGTTTATTATCCACATCCCATACGTAAACACCCTGTCCTTTTGTAAGCACTACGGGCAATGGCTGGTAATTGTGGGCACTGTGATGTTCTTCTTTTTCAAGAAAATAAGGGGTATTGGGCATGATAATGTTTGCACTAAGCATATGCAAATTTAAGCATTTGCCCTGAAACTTTCAGATTCTGCAAGGTCCGTGCGTATTTCGGGTAAAACAACATCTTCATGTAAGTTCACTTTGTCCAGTTCAAGTATGGTATGAGTACCCGATGCGGCTCTATGGAACATGGGCAGGAAGCGGGCTCCATAAATTAATTCGTTGTAGGTGTAAGACGTTCGTTGCTGCACTATGTTAGAGAAATGATCGTCAAAAGCTTTAATGGCAACTATCAGCTCTATTTTACTGTCCTCAAAGTCTTTTGGGGTAAAATTATACATGGGGCTGTTTTCATCAAGAGGGTGTACTAAGGTCCAGCTAAGTGCTAAAGAATTAACTTTTGCATATTCAAGATGCAATGGATAAAAACGTGTGGCCGTTTTACCATTTTCCTTAAGGTGCAAAGCAACCGTTACCACAGCTTCAACATCAGTCAGATGATTATTCTTATAGGTGGCTATGCGAAACATTAAAGCTCTTGTGTCTTTAAAAGGAGATACTAAAATATTGGGGCTGAAAATGATATAGGCACGCGGCCTTGCAAAACGCCCGTATATAAGGCCGGTAACCAATGCAAAAATAAGTATGCCCACTAAAGACTCGATTGAAGCAGCAATATTTGTCGCCATACCTGAAGGCGCTATATGTCCATACCCTACCGTGGTCAATGTTTGCGAGCTGAAAAAGAAAGCCTCCATAAACTCGTGCATGGGTGCATGGATACCATCCATCCCAACAAGATTCTGCACACCTATGAAATAGTAGACTATGGCGAATAGAATATTTACAGAAGTATATAGCAATAAAATAAAAAACAAAAAGCGGGTACTCTTCATCCGCAACAAGGTGTGGTACACACTGATGCGCTCCCAAAATGGCAGGCCGGTTTTTCTAAGATTGGTACTACCGTCCTTATTGGTAAGCCTGCTGCCCTCAACGCTGCTGTTAGCGCCGAAGCCCGTATTTATAACATCGTTTAGCCGTTTTCTATGAGTTGACATTTACCTGTTTCATTTTTTTCATTTCAAAAAATAAAGAAATGAGCACGATAAGCGCCGTTGCAATGCTACCCAAAATTAAACTAATTATACCTGTAAAATATAAACTAGTTACATAACGAATAGCTATAAGTGCAATGGCAAATACAATAAGTTTCGCCAGCCAATTGCCTATTGGCAATAAACTAAAAAGATTGAGTCCGAGGGTATGGGCTGAATGAAACAGATAAAACGCTGCCTGTAAATAAGTTGTAATAACGAAACTCAACACCACGCCGGGCAAGCCCAGCCATTTATACAAGGGATACATGAGCAGGCAGGCCAGGGAAATATCAAGAAAGGCACCCGTATTAATGATGGCACCTTTATGCTGGTTTTGCAATACGGTTGTGAAATTATAGGCTTTCAGCGGCAAGACCAAAGTGGAAACAAAGAATACCGGAATTGCAGGTATATATTTTTCAGAAAAAACAGCCACGATCAACTGGTATCTATAAAATAGTAAAAAGAAAAAGAAGGGAAAAATAATAGATGACAGGACCTTTGCAGATTGTCGCATTAAAAGAACGGTATGCTGCGTTTCATTTTCTTTCTTAACTGCTGAGAGCTCGATCAACACTGCCGAGCCTGCAGCGCTAAGCAATAATGGAAGAAAAGGAATATTAATGGAGCCATTGTAATAAATGGCAGAAAGCGATGCAGACAAAACGAGCGAAATAATGAACTTATCTATCCAGCTAAAGGACATCTGCAATATGTCAAACAGGCTAAGATGCAACCATAGGGAACGGGCTTTTGCGACCGGAATTTCCTCAGGAACTGAGGTCTGCTGCTTTTTTGCCTGTAAACCTGCGATGCATACATACGCTATCAAGCGTAGAACTGAAATGATAAATAAAGACGTGAATAATTTCTGTAAAGAAAACCCGTCTTTCAACACATACCAATGAATCAAAAAGAACGCCGTTGAAAAAAGCAAATTAAGCAGCACCACACTTTTAAAACTCCTGAAGACAATTAATAAAGACTCGAGAATAAGCGTAACAGCGTAAACCAATAAGAACAGAAACGGAACTATAAAAGAAATATTGAGCGGGTTATATTGCAAATAGGCAAAAATGCCGCAAAGCAATAATAACCATGCCCCATATATTGCATATTGCCCCCGCCTGATGCTGCGTGCCAAACTGAGGATATAGGCAGGTGAATAAGTGATGATAAACACGTGGATCCCAAAACAGGCAAGCGGGTAAAAGATATTAAGCTGTATCCAGAAGTTTTGGTAAGTGCCATAGCTGACGGTAGCCAGTTTGTGGGAATAATATATCAGTACCAACACATTTGCCAGTGTAGGAAAAAACCTTATCAGGAAAATGAAGAAAGAATTACTGAAAAAAGAATTACTTTTTGCTTGCTGCAAAAGATTCACATTCGGTTTTGTTTAAGTGTTTGATGATCCTGGCCGGGTTACCTGCAATAACACAGTAGCCATCCGCAAAACTCTTTGTAACAACTGCATTAGCACCCACTATGGTAAAATCACCAAGTTGCGTGCCGGGCAATATAACTGCCCCCATACCCATCCAGCAAAATTTTCCTATTTCAATTGGCGGCGCTTTGCTGGCTACATCATTATCAATAAAATCGTGATTGGATGAAATGATACCTACATTAGGACCAAGGTTACTATAATCGCCTATGCTCACTCCATTCGTAGCATCAATATACACACCGGGAGAATCTCCCGGGTACACATTTTTGCCCTTTTTTATGTTTTCGGGACAATGAATAGTAGCAGTATGATGTACAGCCCAGGGAGTGCCTGAATTCTGCCTCAATATTTTCCTGAATAAAAAATCTGTAAAATAAAAGCCAAGGCTCATCTGCTTCCTTAAACGGAAAGCTTTCCGGGAAAAGTATGCAGGGCTTTTACTCATTCTATATTTATACAGGTTTATCTTTCTTGAAAAGGGGTAATAAAGAAACTATAAGCAAAGCAAACAACAATATGCTGCCGGCAAGCGCTATCTTCCTTCCACCATAAAAACTTTGGGGCCTGAACTCGAACCTTATTTTATGGTCGCCCATTGGTACTTTTATTACACGCAGCACATAATCCGCTTTCATTATCGGGGTTTCCTTTTCATCTACATAAGCTTTCCAGCCTGCGGCATAATAAATATCAGAAAACACTGCCAGCCCGTCTTTACTGTTATGCGAGACAAAGCTGATATCATCAAGCCCATATTTGTCCAGTTTCACATAGGCAGCACTGTCTTTGCCAAAAGTATAATTACCCATTACATCTTTGAAGGTGGTCCTTATCACAGCGGTTTTCAGTGGCTCGAACGAACTGGCAACCGGTGTTGAATCGCCGGGATGTTGCACATCAAGCGCGTTCATTTCATCGTCCGCAGTGTTGGCCCATTTCACATCGTTTACAAACCAGGCATTACCACAAGCTGTGGGATTATTAAATACCTGGGGAGGCGATTTTTGCCCACCATCTATAACATACTTTGTATTTAGCATGTTCAATACCTGCGGATTAATAAAGCCCCGTCCGCCCATTTGCCTGTCAATAAGGTCCTGGTATATCTCCATTTTTGCCGGATGATAACCACCTACGCACTTAAAGAAATAAGCTTGTATGGCATCGTTATATACATTGCGGCTTTTATCGAAAACACGGAAGTAAGGGTCTTTATCCTGCAACACTTGTTTGTCCACTGCCCGCGGTTCGAATGTGTTATCATATTCTGATGCATCCACATAATTTTTTTCGCTCAGGTAGTCCATAGATACAGGAACGAGATCAATAACAATAAGAAGCCCCATGCCGATTATCAGTATCATTGGCTTTATCTTATCTTTAATAAAAGCCCATAACAAGCCCGCAGCAATAAGTATATAAACAGCGCTTTTTAAACCACTGATACTTGCCAGTGAGGCCCTGTCTTCCTTTAGTAGTTTTACGAGTTCAGGTTGAAACTGTGCATCTGCTTTTCCTGAAAAATTAAAGAACATGCTGCCACCCACGCCCAGAAGTAAGCATAAACCTGCTGTAATACCTGCCGCTATCTTTACATTCTTCCATAAAACATCGGCGCTTAATTTTTTATCCATTACCTCCTGCACGGCCCAGATGCCCAATAGCGGAAAGAGGAACTGCGGTATGACCAGGGCCATTTCCACCGTGCGGAATTTATTGAGCATCGGGATATGATCGAAAAGAAAATAATTTACTGCCGGAAAATTCTTACCCCATGATAATACAATGCCTATTGTGCAGGCAGCCAATATCCACCATTTGTGGGGCGAACGAATGATCAGCAGGCCCAGGAAGAACAGAAAACAAATAACAGCACCGAGAAACATCGGGCCGCTCTGGTAAGGCTGGTCTCCCCAATAAGTAGGCAGCATATCTGCATTCGATCCCACCGCTTCAGCAGTTTTGGGTGCTTTGTCCGCCGGCTCTTCCGCAGCACCGCCGTACAGGTAAGGCACCATCATGCAAAAAGTCTCGCTAATGCCCATGCTCCAGTTGAAAGCATATTCTTTATCCAGTCCCCCACTCGCTTTTTTATCGTGGCCCGATAATTCGCTGGCACCGCCGCGCATGGT
>JABDGU010000041.1 GCA_013285905.1 Bacteroidota bacterium
TATTGTGTGCCAAATATAGCGTCGGGTGTGGCCCGCACAGCATCCCGCGCCATAAGCAACGTATTGATGCCCATTATGCAACAATGCGCTGATGCAGGCGGCATGGAAGCTATCATACAGGCTAAAAGCGGCATTCGTAACGGTGTATACATGTATAAAGGCCATGTTACCAATGCGCCGATAGCAAAACGCTTTAAATTTAAATATACAGACCTTGACCTCTTGCTTTCTTCGCAAATCTGATATATTTTTCGCATCCCATTTACATTGTATGCCCAATTACAGGATGAATAAAGCAATTGCGGGTTACCATCTGTTGATGATTTTGTCTGCGGTTGATTTCAGGATAAGTTGGAATGAAGACAAAATAATTCGCGATTATCTTGCTCATGAATTTCCATTTCGTGTCAACCTTGACAGGGAAATGGATGTGATAAGCAATTTAAGGCCCAATGAATGGGAAGCCCATTTCAGGAAAGTGATGGATGATTTTTATGATGATGCCACACCAGAGGAAAGAAACAAGCTTTTAAAATTCGCAATAGAACTTGCCAAAGGTGATAATGTCATCACCAAAGAAGAGAACCATTACCTCAATTTATTATTTGAAAATTGGGAACCGGTATAGACACAATTCTAAGCTTTTCCAGTTGGAGAAATATGCAGCATTTGTACAGTAGGTTTTGCATCAACAGGCTTTTCCGAAGTATCATTCTTTATCACGCCCATGTAGATCATTACCAATACTGCGATTCCGGCAATAATGCGGTATACTCCGAAAGCGCGAAAGCTATGATGCTGGATATAGGTGATAAATGATTTTACAGCAACTAATGAAACCACAAAAGCAATAAGGCAGCCAACCATGAGCATTGCGTTATTGGATGAATGGAAAACCTCCGGTGTTTCTTTATAGGTATCTAGTAATTCTTTCGCGGTAGCTGCAGCCATGGTAGGCACAGCAAGGAAAAATGAAAACTCAGCGGCAACTTTCCTGTTAAGGCCCGATGCAAGTCCGCCAATTATAGTTGATGCACTACGGCTTAGCCCGGGGAAAAGAATAGAAAGGATCTGGAAACAACCAATCTTAAGCGATTGAGGGTAAGTGATGTTTTCTTCCTCTGTAACTACAGGCTTCTTAAACCATTTGTCAACAAATAGCAATACAATACCTCCCAACAGAGTTATGCAGGCTATTATAGTTACGTTGCCGAGTATATGCTCGATATGTTTCTTCAACAATGCGCCGAATATCAATGCAGGAATAACTGCAATGACCAGCTTAATGTAAAAAGAGACATGCTTGAAATTGACAAACTTTTTCCAGTATAGTATGATCACCGCAAGTATAGCCGCAAACTGGATGACAATATCAAACATATTGCTGAACGGTTCTTTAGGATCCATTTGCATGATGGCCTTGGTAAATTTAATATGAGCGGTGGATGATATCGGGAGAAATTCAGTGATTCCTTCCACAACTGCTATTACTATTGATTGTAACCAGGTCATATTTTATGGGATGTTTATGTATTTATGAGTCTGTAAAGATAATTGCCATTGCGGATGTTGCTGTATATATTTTATTATCAGTGGGTTAATTAGCTCGCGCTTGCTCCATTCCGGCTGTAGGTATAATTTGCAATCTCTGCCCACTTTTTTAGCATGGTGTTCCGCCCATTCAAAGTCAGTTTTATTATACACAACTACTTTCAACTCGTCCGCCCTCTCCATGCATTCCATCAGGGGCGCCTTAAATTTTTTTGGCGAAAGGGTTACCCAGTCGATATTGCCCTTCAGAGCATAAGCGCCTGATGTTTCTATATGCACACGAAATCCCGCTGCATGCAGAGCATCACACAACGAACCCAAGTCATACATGGCAGGTTCACCACCAGTGATAACTGCTATTTTTCCGGCATGCGCTTTTGCTTTCTTTACAATATTTTCTGTGCTTATCTTCGGATGTTTATCCGCATCCCAACTGTCCTTTACATCGCACCAGGTGCAGCCTACATCGCAACCGCCCAGCCTTATGAAATAAGCTGCCTGCCCTGCATAAAAACCCTCTCCCTGCAAAGTGTAAAAATCCTCCATCAGGGGATAGGATGCTATTTGTTTTTCTACTATCAAGCTTTCTCGCTTTATTGTAATTGGGAGTTTAGTAATACACCCAATCTCTAATCCTTTAAAAACTAACTATTCACTAATTTCTTTTGCTTTACAGCATCTATTGTATTTTTCATCAGGCCGCAAATGGTCATGGGACCTACACCTTTAGGCACAGGTGTAATGTAGCTGCAAAGCGGCGCTACGTTTTCAAAGTCCACATCGCCTACCAGCCTTGAGCCACTCTTTGTTGTGGGATCATCAATACGGTTAATACCTACGTCTATAACAATAGCCCCCGGCTTTACCATATCTGCTGTTACAAATTTTGGCCTGCCTATGGCGGCTACTATCAGGTCGGCGCGTTTCACTATTTCTTTCAGGTTTTTTGTCCTGGAATGGCAAATTGTAACGGTGGCATTGCCGGGTTTCGCGTTGCGGCTCAGTAGGATAGTCATGGGTGTGCCTACAATATTACTTCTTCCTATCACCACGCAGTCCATGCCTGCAACGTCAATATTATAATGTTCCAGAATCAGCAAAATGCCATAAGGTGTTGCGGGCAAAAAACCGGGCTGGCCTAGCAGCATCTTGCCCTGGCTGATAGGATGAAAACCATCTACATCTTTGGCGGGGTTGATATTATTTATCACTACATCGCCGGAGATATGAGCCGGTAATGGTAATTGTACCAAAATACCATCCACAGAATCATCATCATTCAATTTATTCACCTGCTCCAGTAAAAACTCTTCTGTTATGCTGGTTTCAAAATGAAGGTGTGTGGACTCAAAACCCAGCTCCTTGCAAGTCCGCACTTTGTTGGCAACATAAGCCTCGCTTGCAGGGTTATTGCCTACTATTATAACAGCAAGATGTGGCACTTTATGGCCACTTGCTTTCATTTCCTCAACTTCTTTTTTAAGTTGTTCTTTTATATACGCAGAAGTAGCGTTTCCGTCTAAAATTTGCATAGCGCAAAGATAATTCTACAAATTGATAATAAATATTGATAAACGGCATTTATTTGATAAAAAGGGCCTCGAATAGTTGAGGCCCTTTTTATTTATTTATAATAATAAGATAAGTGTCACTGTACAGCAGGCGTTTCATTTTCCATTCGGTCGCGGTGTTTTTTATCAAAATTCCGGTAAGCCCAGGCAAAAATGAGAGGGAAAACCCATAGCGAAAATATCATGGCGCAAAGGATACCGCCTATTACAACCCGGGCCAGCGGCCTGCTGCTTTCAGAGCCAATGCCATGCGAAACGGCCGCGGGCAAAAGGCCTATGGCAGCCATCAGGGCCGTCATTACCACAGGGCGAATTTTTGATTTTACACCTATTTTTATGGCCGCGTACAAAGAATCATTATCCCCTTTTATTTTTTCAAGGTTTTGCTTAAAGACAATAATAAGCAAGACCCCATTTTGAATACAAATACCAAACAGCGCGATGAAGCCAATTCCGGCAGAAATATTAAAATTGGTACCTGTCATAAGCAAGGTTACAATACCGCCAACAATAGCAAACGGAACATTGAGGAATACAAGCAATGCGTCTTTAAAATTGCCAAACATGGTAAACAACAACAGAAATATCAACAAGAGACTAATGGGCACGACCTGTGCCAGGCGTTTGGTGGCCCGCTGCTGATTTTCGAAATCGCCCTGCCATGCCATTGTATAGCCATGCTTCACAGTTACTTTAGCTTTTACTTTTTTCTGTGCCTCAGCTATCGTACTTCCCATGTCACGGTCCCTTATAGAAAATTTAAGTGCAGAGTAGCGTTCATTATCATCTCTGAAAATAAGGCAAGGTCCTGTTTGTTGTGTTATTGTTGCAAGTTCTTTAATAGGCACTTTTGAGCCAGTTTGGGTAGGAACGAGCAGGTTACCTATATCTTCAGGCGTTTTTCTAAACTCTTCCGGCAACCTTATACGAATATCGAATGTGCGCACCCCTTCGTACAAAGTAGAAGCTGCAAGGCCCCCGATGGCCATAGCCACTACCGCATTCGCATCCGCGGTAGCAACCCCGTATTGTGCCATCTTTTGCTGGTCAAGGTTTACATCCAGTTCGGGCTGTCCTATGTTATGAATCACACCGAGATCGGTAATGCCCTTGATGTCTTTTAGAATATTATAAACCTCGGTTACTTTACTTTCCATATAATTCAGCGAATCACCATACACCTTTACACATATAGACCCTTTCACACCGGATACTGCTTCTTCTACATTGTCCATTATCGGTTGTGAAAAATTAAGGTCAGCACCGGGGATTACTGAAAGTTTTTGGCTCATTTTCTCAATCAATTCGTCTTTGCTCATCTTGGGGTTCCAATCCTCCTGCGGATAGAGCATTACAGAGAATTCGTTATTATAAAAGCCTGCCACGTCCGTACCATCATCAGGCCGCCCTGTTTGGGAGACGGCGTATTTAACCTGTGGAAACTGTATAAGTATCTTCCTTACCTGTGTGGAAATTTCAACAGACTTTTCGAGTGATATACTATAAGGCATTTGTACCCTTAGCCATATCGACCCTTCATTTAACTCAGGTAAAAATTCAGAACCTAAAAATTTGAATGATAGCAAACCAATGACCATAATGGCGATAGACACAGGGATTACAATTTTTTTAAGCCGGTAAGCCTTTCTAAAACCATTTAGCATAAAGCCTGTAAGATGGTGTACAAAAGGATTGTGCTTCTCGTGTACATTCTTGTTAAGCAAAAGACTAATGACTACAGGAACTAAAGTAAGGGTTGTGATCAATGCGCCGAGCAATGCAAAGCCCAGTGTGTAGGCCAGAGGCGAGAACATTTTGCCTTCAACCTTCTGGAAAGCAAAAATAGGTAGCAGCCCGGTAATGATAATAAGTTTTGCAAAGAAGATAGCCTTTCCTAATACAGCTCCGTTCTTCTTTATCATTCCATACTTCGCCAGCTTATTAAATCGTTCCATCCCCACCTGGTTTGCTTTATCGTCCAGGATAACAAACATCCCTTCCACCATCACGACTGCGCCGTCAATAATGATACCAAAGTCAACAGCACCAAGAGACAACAAATTTGCAGACATGCCCATCAAATGCAAACAGATGAATGCAAATAGAAGCGCCATAGGGATGATGATAGAAACGATTAACGTCGTACGCCAGTTGAACATGAAAAGGGACACCAGCAATGTAAGTAGGATTATCCCCTCCGCGAGGTTATGCGTAACAGTATGGGTTGCATATTCAGTAAGGTCGGAGCGGTCGTAATAGGGAACAATATGTGTATCCCGGGGTAAAATACCGTTATTCAGTTTTTCAACTTTTTCCTTAATAGCTTCAACAACATCAGTCGGGTTAGCGCCTTTACGCATCACGACAATGGCTTCTACCACATCGGTCTTGTCAGTGATAACTCTTTTCCCTGTTGAATCAACAAGGCCATTGGAACGGGCCACCCAGCCCAGCCTCGGCACATTGGATATTGTTACTTGCGCCACGTCTTTTACCAATACAGGTACGCCATTGGTATTGGTAATAACAATGTTTCTTATTTCATTAATATCATTCAGCAAGCCTATGCCACGCACCACAAATGCCTGGTTATTCTGCACAATAACATCGCCACCTATATTGATATTCGTTTTTTGGACAGCAGTAAAAACATCCAGCGGGGTTATATTCAGCGAAGTTAGCTTGCCGGGGTCCACTTGTATTTCGTATGTTTTGGTTTTCCCGCCAAAACTGGTAACATCACCTACACCAGGTACAGAACGCAACTGGCGGTCAACTACCCAATCCTGTATGGTCTTTAGCTCGCGCACATCCCTCACATCACTTTCAAGCGTATAACGAAATATTTCGCCTGTAGGCCCTGTAGGTGGCTGAACGGAAGGTTGTACATTAGGGGGTAGCGTGGCATTCTGTAATAAATTCATTACCTGCTGCCGTGCACCGGGGTCTTTTACATCATCGTCAAAGATCAGTTTTACATAAGATAGTCCGAAAATACTGGTACTGCGCAAACTCACCTTGCCCTGCACAGGGTTCATTGAAATTTCTATCGGTATGGTAATGAATTTTTCCACTTCCTCGGCACTGCGGCCCGGCCATTGCGTAATGATGCTTATCTCTGTATTGGTAACATCGGGGAATGCCTCTATGGGCATGCTCTTAAACGTGATGATGCCTGCAATTATCAATGCCAGTGCTGCGAACAGGATGAAATACCTGTTTTTTAACGAGAAGGCAATTAAATTTCTTATGATCCTGGCCATTATATTATTTTGAGGATTAATTATTTAACTCGGTAAATATCTGGAGAGCGGTAGAAGCTATTACCCTCTCACCTTCTTCAACACCTGAATTAAGGTAGGTTTTATCGCCTAATGTATTCAGTACATCAACCGGTGCAATATCTGCATCTCCTTTGCCTTTGTAAACAACTACATAATACCGGCTGTTTTCATAGACCAATGCTTTGCTGGGAATGCATATGGCATCCCTGCCCTCTGGATTTGAAACTATTACACTTGCAAACATTTCCGGTTTCAAAGCATAGTCGGGGTTTTCTAAAACGATTCGCACCTTAATGACTTTGCTGGTTGGGTCCAGCACATTTAATATTTTATCCACTTTACCGGTAAATATCCTGTTAGGCTCCGACAATATCTTTACATCAGCTTTGTCGCCGATATGCACCTTCTCAATATTGGCCTCATATACATTGGCCTGCACCCAAACTTCTTTAAGATCGGATATGGTAAAGAGATTGGCCCCGTTATCAGAGCGTACAGATGTGCTGTTCGTAATATTTTTTTGCACTATAAATCCGTTGATGGGGGCTTTTATCACATAATCGCCGTTTGAGCTGTTGCCATTTATTTTAATGATCTTCTTTGCAGTTTCCAGGGCCGAGAGTGCCTGGTCGTAGTTGGATTGTGCTGTAGTGACGTCCAGGCTGGAAGCCAGGCCGCTTTTGTAAAGTTCTTTGGAAGCCTCAAGTTGTTTTCTGGTGGTTGTAATATTACTTTGTGCTATCACTAAGTTGTTGCTGTAACCGGCCATTTCGCTACTTTTTACCACTGCAAGTACTTGCCCGGCTTTCACATAATCGCCCAATTGCACCTTTACATCCTGCACAATACCACTTACCAGCGAGAAAATATTTACCTGCTTGTCTTGGTTGAAATCCACTTTGCCAGTCAATGTCAATGCATTTACAAGGGGGCATTTTCTGACAGTATCTATTACAAGCGTATGCAGTAGCGAATCGGGTATAACGTATTTTACTTTCCCTTCTGTTTTTTTTGTATTCTCAGAGCAACTTTGCATCAACATCGCCGCGGAAAACAGTAAAAGTCCTAAGCTGAGAATTAATTTCCTTTTTTGCATATCCTGGTATTTTGAAAATATTTTTGTTACGGGATTATTTGTTAAACAAATTGGTGCCGGTGAGGAAATTGATGTTTTCCAGGGTGTACACCTTATTATATAATATCGTGTTTAGCTGCACAATATTTTGTTTGTAAGAATCATAAAAAGTGAGGAACGTAAGTAGCGTTACATTTCTTTTCATGTAGTTCTGCATCATGTTCGTTGCCAGGGTGTCGAAGGTGCCTGCGAAGCTTGGGTCAATTTCTTTATAAAGTTTGTCCGCGTCAATTGCTTTCTGCAGGCCTCTAAACACCTGCTCTTCCACAGTTTTCTGGGATAATTGCAAATTTGTTTTGTTATAGTCCATCAGTATCCGGGAGCTTTTTATATTTCCCTGGTTGCGGTTGAAAATAGGTATGTCGAAACCGAGCGTTACGGCATTAAAGTCATTAATGTAACTTCCCTGCCTGTCATAGGCGGCACCTAAAGTAATATCTGGAATAGCCAAGGCTTTTTGGTAAGAGTAGTTCTGCTGACTTAACAGCAAACTATCTTTGGCCATCATCAGGTCTGTGCGGTTTGTGTAAGCAGAATCGAGGATTGAATTAAAGCTATAAGCCAGGGGGTCTGCTTTTTCAATCGCGGGATCAATCGCCGGGCGGTAATAAGTATTAGGGGCCACTTGCAACAATAATCTCAGCTGGCTTTGCAGGTCATTGATATTGTCGTTCAATACCTGGTATTCATTCTGCAAAGAATATAATTGGGCCTGTACTTGTACTATTTCAGATTCAGAAACATAACCCTTACCCTCAACCTCTTTATAAGCCGCAACAATTTTTTTCAAAGCGTCAATTTCTTCCTTATATACTTTGGCAGTGCGTTGTTGGTAGTAAATATTATAATAAGAGCTGTGCAGGGCTAATTTCAAGGTCCTTAGCAGGTCATACAAATTATCTTCCGCTATCTTGTAATTTGTTTCCGCAATATTTACCTGTTTCCTGATCTTGCGGGATAATACAATAAGTTGAGTTAACTGGTAAGCTTCTTCCCCATGCGTGTTTGTTTCGAACCATTTCCCGGTTACCTGGTCATAAGCGCCCTGTTCCACATTAAAATTCGGGTTGGGATAGAGCCTGGATTGTATAATAAGCGCCTTTGTAGCGCTCACATTGTATTTCTGTGCCAGCACCTGCAGGTTCTTATTAAGAAACATGTTTTCTGCATCTTTTATACCTATTTGCACAGTATCTGCCACTGGCATGCCAGCCTGGGCAAGGGCGGCGTTGCTTGGTATAAAAACCATGCAACAAAATATAGTTATACGCAGGGCCAATATTCTTAAAGGCATAAAAGCTATTTTAGTAAAATGATATTGTCTATTGTTTATAGCCTGTTTCAAAAAGAAAAGCTATAATAATTTTCAAACTACAGTTTCAAATAAACCAGAAGCTTGATAGGAACGTATTGAACGGTCTAAATAAATCAAGCGTTCTGAAAAGCCGGGGTCTTGGGAGGGGGGGGGATTGATCTCTTTATAAAAAAGGTAATCGTACTTATTATTCAGAGTGGCGCTAAATTCCCTGATGTTTACGCCGGGCTCTATAACAGTTAAGCTTCCGGGATAAAAGAATAATTCGAAGGGTACATATTTGGCATCTTTTGCCTTCTTGCCATTTCTTTGTTCAGGCGAAAAAACCGTATTCTTTGTATTTTCTGTACTCGGCTCTTCGTAAAACTGCAGATAGGTAATACCTTGTTTTATCATAGCATTATCTTCCGTGTCAATAGGATCAAACACCATATCTTCCTTGTGAAAATTGGAAATGAACAGGTGTGTCAAAAAAAACACACAAGTAAATGCGATGATATGTTTGATAATGCCTTGCACTAAGTAAAATTGCGACTGCAATATTACTCTATCTTAAAAGTAAAACATCCGAATATGATGGGTTTTTCAATAAAATGGCCCATTATTAACAAATATTTTACATGCGGGAAATGATTATTTGATAACTCCAAGCTCTTTCCCAACCTTGGTGAAAGCTGCAATGGCTTTATCAAGATGTTCTTTGCTGTGAGCCGCAGATATTTGCACCCTAATACGGGCCAATCCCTTGGCCACCACAGGATAAAAGAAACCAATTACATAAATGCCTTCTTCAAGCATCGCGGCAGCCATTTTCTGGGCCACTACAGCATCGTATAGCATCAGTGGGCAAATGGGGTGGCTGCCGGGCTTTATATCAAAGCCGGCCTCCGTCATTTTTTTCCTGAAATACAAAGTATTGTTTTCCAGCTTGTCCCTTAGTTCTGTGGTCTCACTCAGCATATCCAGTACCGCAATTGAAGCCCCGACAACTGAAGGGGCAACGGTATTAGAGAACAAATAGGGGCGGCTGCGCTGGCGCAGCATGTCCACAATTTCTTTCTTGCCGCTGGTAAAGCCTCCGGATGCACCTCCAAGCGCTTTGCCTAAAGTGCCGGTAATAATATCTATCCTTCCCATCACACCACAAAGTTCATGTACACCGCGTCCCGTCTTGCCCATAAAGCCGGATGAATGGCTTTCATCTATCATCACCAAAGCATCATACTTATCAGCCAGGTCACATATCTTATCCAGTTGGGCTATAGTGCCATCCATAGAAAAAACAGAATCTGTAACTATAATGCGTGTGCGTGCTGTAGCGTTTTGTTTCAGCTGTTCTTCAAGCTCCGCCATATCATTGTGCTTGTAGCGAGCCCTTTTAGACTTACACAAACGAACGCCGTCTATAATAGACGCATGGTTCAGTTCATCAGATATAATTACGTCATCTTCTCCTAACAATGGCTCAAATACACCTCCATTAGCGTCAAAACAGGCCACGTATAATATAGTATCTTCAACACTGAGGAATTTAGAAAGTTTGGCCTCCAGTTCTTTATGAATATCCTGTGTGCCGCATATAAAGCGCACAGAACTCATGCCATAGCCACGCTCATCTATGGTGCGGCGCGCAGCTTCCACCACACGCGGGTGCGAGGAAAGGCCCAGGTAATTATTAGCACAGAAATTAAGTACGGTTTTTCCGTTCACAACTATTTCAGCACCTTGTGGTGATGCTATAATACGTTCGGTTTTGAATAAGCCTGCTTCCTGTATTTCCTGCAACTCTTTCTGCAAACGGGTATAAAATGATGGACTGGACATATATAGCTCTTGTAATTTGGGGCAAAGTAACAGCAAAAGGCCTATTTGTCAATCCTCAGCAGTATATTTCTTAAAGTATTGTCAAAAACTTGAATGGATTAGGTATTTAAATGCAAACTGCTCTAATTTTAAGAAATATTCTATGGTCTGTTGCGCAACTTTATAGTTTTTATTTTACTGCTAAGGTCCTTTGTTTCCAATGCGCAAATATTGGAAGGCAGTATTATTGATAATGAAAGTAAAACAGCCATTTCATCGGTAGCAGTTATTAATAAAACAAGAAGCATTATAGCTTACTCCGATTCAAACGGGCACTATAGAATACAAGTTTCAACCGGAGACTCTGTTCTTTTTTCACATACAGCCTATAAACCCGTATTGGAACAGATTCCATTTTCCCTCGGCAACCAGTATAAAAGCATATTAATGGACCCTAAAGTTTACGGCCTAAAACAAGCAACCATAACTGCCAAAACAAAATACCAGCAGGACTCCATTAATACATATCAAACCTACGAGCATACCATGAATAAGACCCAGGCACAGCCAAAATTTGTTGGTCTTGGGTGTGGGGGTTGCGTCAGCTATATAGCAGATAAAATATTGGGCATCAGCAAAAGGGCCAAAAAATTTAAGAACAATCTTAATACCGATGTCCAGCAAGAATTTATTGACACACGTTATACGCCCGTTTTAGTTTCATCCTTAACCAGGCTTAAGGACGAAGATAGTCTTGCTTACTTCATGAACGCTTACCCTATGGAATACCAGTTTGCACGGCAAGCAAGCGACCTGGAGATAAAAGTGTGGATAAAGGATAATTATAAACAATACCTCAATAAATTAAAAAAAGGGGATAGCCCTGGCGCCATCAATAAGGAATGATCTCTTTTAATTAAATTGCACCATATTTATTTATATGATACCAGCCTGGCAAAAAGGGATAGTAAAAAAAATAGAGCAAGCCACTCCTCGCACCCGCAGGTATTGGATCGAATTACCCGAAACGCCTTTATTTGATTTTAAGCCTGGGCAGTTTGTAACGCTCGATCTGCCAATACATGAACAACGCAATAAACGCTGGCGCAGTTATAGCATAGCCTCCGGCCCGGATGGGACAAATATTATTGAGCTTCTTATTGTTCACCTCGAGGGAGGCTTAGGTTCCAAATATCTTTTTGAAGAAATAAAGGAAGGCAGCGAGCTGACATTGCGTGGCCCGCAAGGTGTATTTGTATTGCCGGAAAATATGGATAAAAACCTTTACTTTATCTGCACAGGCACAGGTATAGCGCCTTTTAGAAGCATGTTGCATTATATTGACAAGCATAAGACCGCGACAAAAAACATTAAGCTGATCTTTGGTACCCGCACCCGCGAGGACTTACTTTATGAAGACGAGATGAGGGCGCTGGAGAATAAACTGCCCCAATTCAAATACTATCCCACACTCTCCCGCGAGGAGGCTGAGGGCTATTATAATGGCTATGTACACCCTGTTTATGAATCCATTGCAAAACAGGATGCCGCCGCTAAGTTTATGTTATGTGGCTGGCGTAATATGATAGACGAAGCCAAGCAACGTATTCAATTGCTTGGCTTCGACAGAAAAGATATTCAGGAAGAATTATACGGCTAGTGCCTACCTTATTACTTCAAATTTGCTGTTGGCTTTATCATTGCCTGATATTACCTGCAACTGGTATACACCATTTGGAATTTCTGCTCCTACATTAATTTGTTTATTGATAGCATGGTTTTGCACGACCGCTTGTGTCGACATCACTATTTTGCCGCTCATGTCCATTACAACTATATAAATATTTTTGCCTTCTAAAGACGCATCAACTGTGCTCTGCAAAGTAAAGCTGCCCATATTAGGGTTCGGGTAAAGGCTCACTTTGCTAATAAGGGAAGTAATGGCCTTAATGCCGGTATAATAGCCGGTGAATTCTTTTGCCACATAATACTCATCGTCTGTAACAAACAAATTCTTGTTGGCGTCGAGGCAAATACCATAAGGATAACCTAAATGCACAGAATCGTAGTTCGCTGTGTCGGTATGGCCGATCACCAAAACGCCTGCAGCGGCACCCGGAGACCATTCCATGATCCTGGAATTACTAAAATCACTTACAAGTATATTGCCATAAGCATCCAGCCATACACCAAACGGGTCTGATAATAAAGCATTGCTTGAGCCATGTTGTCCCGTGGCGGATCCCGCTACCGTTACACCCGTTGTATAAGGTTCGCTCCACTCCTGCACACGGGCATTGCCTTCGTCAGCAATATATACGTCACGTGTTGTGGCATTCACATAAATGCCTGTTGGGTGATCTAAATTGACTTCAGTTATTGCGATACCGTGGCTATGGGTTCCACCTGCAACGATAGTGCCCATACTGCTGCTCCCTGATGAATTAGGTGGGAACCTCAATACACGATAAACCCCTGCAGTATCATCATTTCCTTCTGATACATAAACAGAGTCATCGCTTGCGCCGGCAGTAATAAAGATGCCGGTCGGGGCGTTTACATCTTTGAGTGCGCTGCCATAAGCGTTGCCACCGCAAAAAAGAGTACCCTGAACGCTGGAGGTTGTTTGCCCCGTATTGCCAATCGCATTAATAGACGCTGCCGCATACTTCATTACGCGGTTATTCTGGCGGTCTGTTACAAATAAATTTCCTAAGTGGTCAAATGCCACACCTGTCGGCCCATTTAAGTGAGCATTATCACTACCTGATACGCCAGTGGCGCCAACAACAGTGGTGCCAAAGGGATCACCGACATGCCATCTTTGCACCCTGTGGTGGCCAAAATCGGCTATGTAGATATTGCCACTTCCGTCGGCGCAGATCCCATAAGGGGCACCCAAAGCAGTGTCAGATGTTCCGTTTGTTCCTAATTCCTGGCTACCTGGGTTAAAGCCTGAATTTCCGGCTACTATCGTTCCAACAGGGTTCCACCAACTTAATTGCGCAGAAGCATTTTGGTTGGCAAAAACACCAATCAGCGCAATAAATAAAATTGTAAGTAATTTTTGGGCTCGCATATCTGTATATAGTTTTAGAAGATAAAAATAACAAAGAAATTTATTATTAAAGAATAATTGTTGATACATTAAGATAATTTGTATTTTACTACATATTAAGGCACATTAGTAAATAAATGTGGGCTGGGGCTCAATCTATTCGTGCCAGCTTTAGTTTAGCTTTTGTTGAGTGTAGCTCCAACCTGATATCTTTATTGTTGTCCCTGTACCAAAGTTTGTATTTTACTTTGTTAATTTCCACGTAGCAGGTACCGTCCATAAATGACACTTTTAATTCAATGGGCGATGCATAATTAATGGAGACTACTGCTTGGTCAGGGTTGCCGTCTTTAAAATCGAAATGATAAGTACACTTTTTGTTTACTTCACTCCAATGACCATTAATAGCATTAAGGATAGCATATTTTAAATTTCCATCGGCTATTACCATAGGTAGGGTATTTAGAAAAAGATTGTTTGCCTGAAATTATATTTTTTTTATCTTTATTACTGATGTTTTAGGATGAAACAGGAATAATTTAAAACGAATCGGCAAAAAGTAAGCCCAAACGCGATATTAAGTTTTGATGAAATTTTCTATCTCAGGCAAATTGAAACCAGATAAGGGCTATAGCCACTGCCGACATTAAAATCAGTGTAAATGCACCGGCAACATTTGACCATTTATTATTAGTGTATTCGCCCATTATTTTTTTATTGTTGCAAATATGCATAACCATCGCAATCATCACAGGGGCCGTTATGCCATAAAGCACTGCGGTATATACTAAAGCTTGTATGGGGCTGATGCCTAAAAAATTAATGAGTAAACCAACAACTAATGATATACCTATGATGACATAAAAACCTTTTGCTTCATGAAATTTTTTATCCAGCCCGCCTTGCCAGCCAAATGTTTCGACCAGCATATAAGAAATGGAACCGCTTAATACAGGAATAGCCAGGAAGCCGGTACCCAATATTCCTAATGCAAATAATAGGTAGGTAAGGTCGCCTGCAAGTGGCTTCAAAGCCATGGCTGCCTGTTCTACCGTATCTATTTGGTGAATACCATTTTTAAATAAGACAGTACCCGTAGTGAGGATGATGAAAAACATGATGACGTTGGAGAACAACATACCAAAACCAACATCTTTTTGCATGGTAATGATGCTGCGCTTATCTACCATCACAGTCCTCTGAGGTTTATTTTTCTGGCTTTCTACTTCCATTGTCGCCTGCCAGAAGAATAAGTAGGGAGAAATGGTGGTGCCTAATATAGCAGCTAGGATATTGATGAACTCTTTATTAAAATGGATCTGTGGTATAACGCTGCTTTTCAATATAGCCTTCCAGTCTTCTGAAACAATAAAGGGCACAACCAGGTAAACCAGTAAAATGATGCAGAGGTATTTCAGAATGCCAACGATCTTTTTGTAGGGAAAATAGACAATGCAAAACAACAGTATCACCGTGAAAAGAAAACTGAAAAAAGCGGCATGCACTTTGGGAAATAAAAGATTGGCAACGGCGCCCATTCCCGCTATGTCGGCCCCGATATTCAACACTATGGCGGGGAAACTCAAGAGTACCACAAAATATAAAACAGGGCGTGGATAATATTTTTTAATTGTCCCCGTCAGCCCTTCATTCGTAACCATGCCTATCCTCGCACACATCTCCTGTATAGAAGCCATCAAGGGGAATGTAAGAAGCGCTGTCCATAAAGTAGCATACCCAAATCCGGCACCTGCCTGTGAATAGGTTGCAATACCCGATGGGTCATCATCGCTTGCCCCGGTTATCAAGCCCGGCCCCAACACTTTTAGGGTACGCAGAACTTTAACCCATATCCGCTTTCCTAAATTCATTATTGCAATATACCTTTTATATAGATGCTACCACTCAAAAAATAACCCCATGCAAAGCATGGGGTACAGAAAATTATCTATTAAAATTATCAGGACTTATTGTTCAAGGGAATGTATGCCGCGGAACAGACGTTTCCAGTGCATATCATGCAACATACCGCCTTTTCCGAAACTCAACCATACGAACCATGCTTTGCCAACCACATGGTCTATAGGTACATAGCCCCAATAGCGGGAATCGAGGGAATTGTCCCTGTTATCTCCCATCATCCAGTAGTAATCCATTTTAAAAGTATAGCTACCGGCTTCCTGTCCGTTAATAAATATTTTGCCATCGCGTTCTTCCAGCTTATTGCCTTCATAATTGGCGATCACACGCCTGTACAATGCAATATTGTCGGGGTTAATTTGAACTGTCACACCGGCTTTGGGAATCACAATGGGACCGTAATTGTCCCTGTTCCATTTAAAATGCACTGTATCCTGTGGAAAAGGGCCGCCATCTTCTGTGTAGCCCTTTGGATATAGAAATGGCGTTACAGAAACAACCTGTGAGAGTTTTTTAACCATATCCACCTGGTCGTTTGCCAAATTGTATAGATAGCTGCTACCCATTGGCATGCGGTCTATACCATTCTCTTCAACAAAATCATCAGATATGCCGAAGTCTTTGGTCTGCACCTGGTATAATAACTTTTGATGGGGATACCTTGTGGCTGGCTGGTCGTTTATATACAAAATAGCGTCCTTCACTTCCAACTTATCACCGGGCAAGGCCACACATCGTTTGATGTAGTTTTCCTTTTTATCAACAGGCCTGGTAATAATATGATAACTGGTTTTCATTAATTCGCGGTTGCCATTAAACTCGCCCCTCAGTGCCGAATAGTAATCATCGCCCGGTCTTTCTTCCATTACGGTATCACCTCCCGGGTAATTAAATACAACAACATCATAACGCTCAATATGGCCAAAACCGGGCCAGCGGTGATATTTCCATTGCACTGCTTCCGTGTAAGACTTGCCACCGGTAAGAGGCATTGTATTATGAACAAGTGGTATAGCGAGCGGTGTCATGGGTATACGTGGGCCATAAGCCAGTTTGCTTACAAAAAGGTAATCATTTACCAACAAGCTGCCTTCCATAGAGCCGGTAGGGATGGTGTATGCTTCAAAAAGGAAAAGGCGTATGATGGTTGCAGCCACGATGGCAAAAATTGCCGCATCCAGCCACTCGCGCCACACCGACTTCCTTTTTTTGTTTTCTTTGTCTTTCTTCTTCCAAAAAGGCATAATGTATTTTTATGATTGTCAAAAGTAACAAACTCCACTGCATTTCTTCCATGCAATTTGAAAATGAGTTGATTTGAAAATTCCCTATTTTCAAACTAACTTCCCATTTTCAAATTTTCAAATCAGCACATTTTTACATAAACATGCGTTCAGTTACAATATTAGGTGCAGGGCTTGTTGGTTCTTTGCTGGCAATTATTCTTCGCAAACGGGGCTATGAAGTTGCCATTTACGAGCGCAGGCCCGATATGCGTTCTGCATCCATTTCTGCCGGCAAATCGATAAACCTCGCCATGAGTCACCGAGGCTGGAATGCGCTTGCGCTCGCCGGCCTGAAGACTGAAATGGAAGAACTTGCCATACCCATGTATGGCAGGCAATTGCACCAGTTGGATGGAAGCCTCGTCTTCCAGGCATACAGCAAAAATAATGAAGCTATATACTCGGTTAGCCGCGGTGAGTTGAATAAAAAGCTGATGAGCCTTGCCGAAAAGGAAGGAGCAACTATATATTTTGAACAAAAATGTACAAGGGTAGATGTGCAAAAAAATCACGCCTGTTTCCAGGCTGCCGATGGCACAGAAAAAGTAGTGGATGCTGATCTTTTATTCGGTGCGGACGGAGCTTTCTCCGCATTGCGCCATAGTTATACCCAGATGGACCGAGTGAACTGCGACCATTTTTACCTGGAGTATGGTTATAAAGAGTTATGCATTCCCCCCGGCACTAAAGCGAAATGGTTGATGGAAAAGAATGCCTTGCATATTTGGCCACGAGGCAATTTTATGCTTATAGCCTTGCCTAATACAGATGGCACTTTTACATGCACTTTGTTTATGCCGTTCGAAGGGGAAGTATCTTTTTCAAAACTTACTACAAAAGATGAGGTAACAGCATTCTTTGTTAAATACTTTAAAGATGCACTTGCCTTAATGCCCACCTACCTCGAAGATTTCTTCCACAATCCAACTTCATCGCTTATTACCACGCATATCAACCCATGGCATTATTCCGATAAAAGCGCTCTTATTGGCGATGCTGCACATGCTATTGTACCATTCTATGGGCAGGGCATGAATGCAGGCTTTGAAGACTGCACAGTGCTATCCGGATTGTTGGATAAATATGGAGAAGACTGGGCCGCAATATTAAAAGGGTATGACGAAAAAAGAAAACCAAATGGAGACGCAGTCGCAGCATTGGCGCTCAATAATTTTGTAGAAATGCGCGATAAGGTAGCAGACCCTGTTTTCCTCGAACGCAAAAAAATAGAAAAAGAATTGGGCAAGCGCTACCCCGAGCAATTCATTTCCGTTTATGAAATGGTGTCCTTCAGCCATATACCTTATAACACTGCGCTCAGTTGCATTAAGGAACAAGACCAGTTGCTGCAACGTATTATGGGCGAGGGAGATTTTTTCAGTAATGTCTCTCAGGATAATTTCTGCTCCAAGCTGGACACCTGGGTGAGCGATTACCACCACTCGGTTCAAAAACTAGACTTCGGACATGAAGCCTGAAAAGCGATGGACCTTAAAACCTGCAAGCGAACAAATAACCAATAAGCTTGTTGATGAACTAAAGATCAGCCCTGTTATTTGCCGTCTGCTGGCGGTGCGTGGCATTACCGATTATGATTCTGCCAAAACTTTTTTTCGCCCCAATCTTAACCAGCTGCACGATCCTTTTTTAATGAAGGACATGCTGAAAGCTGTGAAACGCATCAGCGATGCAATAGAATGGCACGAACGTATTATCGTTTATGGAGATTATGACGTGGATGGCACCACGGCTGTTTCTGTTGTTTACTCTTTTCTGAAAGATTATTACAAGGGCGAAATATCTTTTTATATACCGCACCGTTATAGGGAAGGCTATGGGGTATCTAAAGCAGGCATAGACTTTGCCCACAATAACGGTTATACCCTCATGATAACGCTTGACTGCGGCATCAAGTCGGCGGAACTGATAGCTTACGCGCAATCTTTCGGTATCGATGTCATTGTCTGCGACCACCACTTGCCCGATGCTAATTTGCCTGTGGCCCATGCTATCCTGAATCCCAAGCAACCGGGCTGCAAATATCCTTATAAAGAATTGAGCGGTTGCGGCATTGGCTTTAAATTGGTTTGTGCTCTTGCAAAACATTGGAACTTATCGGCAGATATTACTTACCAATACCTTGATCTTGTTGCTACCAGCATAGCCGCCGACATTGTACCTATGGATGGCGAGAACAGGGTGCTTGCCTATTTCGGCACAAAGAAGATAAACGAAAACCCCAGCCTAGCCATACAAACACTTAAAGATCTTGCAGGCATTACAAAACCACTGTCTATCACAGATCTCGTTTTCGTTATTGGCCCTCGTGTAAATGCAGCAGGGCGCATGGACGATGCACGCAAAGCTGTTGATTTTTTTATAGAAACAGACCCCTCAAAAATTGATGCACTGGCAGGCGCCCTCCATTCTGATAATGACGACCGCAAAGAAGTGGATAAAAGCACAACAGAAGAAGCACTCGCTATCCTGCAGGCTGAGGATAAAATAATTGGCCGCAGCTCCACGGTTTTGTATCGGGAGCATTGGCATAAAGGTGTGGTTGGTATTGTGGCATCACGTCTTATAGACCATTTTTACCGCCCTACTATCATACTTACTTTTGCCAACGGCAAAGCCACAGGTTCTGCCCGTTCGGTCTCCGGCTTTAATATTTACGAGGCACTGCACGAGTGCCGCGACCTGCTGGAAAGCTATGGAGGACACTTTTATGCAGCAGGCATGACAATGTTGCCCGAACGCGTTGAAGATTTTATCATTCGCTTTGAGGAAGTAGTACGCAAAAAAATACCTCCTGAACTATTGATACCCGAAATAGAGATAGATGCAGAGATGCCCCTGTCTTCCATCAAACCTCCCTTTTATAACATCATCAAACAATTTGAGCCATTAGGCCCCAATAATCTCCGCCCGGTTTTTCTCACAAAACGAGTGTATGACTACCAGGGCAATTCGCGCCTGGTAAAAGAGCAGCACATTAAATTTATCATACACCAGCATAACGGTTTTGTAATTGATGGTATAGGCTTCAACCTTGCAGATAAATTCCCCATAGTAGCCAACGGTGCATTCGATATGGTTTATACCATTGATGAAAATGAATATAACGGCACCACAAAGCTTCAAGTAAAAGTGCTGGATGTACGCACAGCGGTGTGATTTGTACAACGCTCACAACCCAACTCCACGCGCGTCATTGCGAGGAACGAAGCAATCTCACGAGACACAGGACTTACTTGGACAAGCCCAATCAAGGCCGTCATATCGAACGCATGTGAGATATCCTCTGAGAACTTGCAATCACCCTAATAAAAATTCTTATACCTCTTTCATCTGCCTCCAA
>JABDGU010000042.1 GCA_013285905.1 Bacteroidota bacterium
TTAAAGCGCTCCACTGCTTTATAAAAAATCATGGGATTGAGATAACTGATCTCGAAAGTATTGGGCTTGGCAAACATACTGGATTCGAAAAATCCAACATTTAGCCATGAGGTGGCATTGTAGCTGAGATGGTGCATGGTGCCATATTTATGCGGCAACTGATAATTGAGTTGGCTCACAAGTAGCTCATTGAACTGCGGTGTCAATTCGAGATAAAGCACTTCGTAATTCAGTTTCCAGATGCGGGTGCTAAGGCGCAGAAAAGGTGTATTGGACGAAAAGTCGCTGATGAAAAGGCTTTCTATGCCATCGCCAATGAAATTTTTACCGGAACCGAAGGTAACATTCAGGTGATCTTTTATAACTGCGAAATCAAAATAGCCGCTGGCCTGCAGGTAATCATAATGGCCAAGCTTGGACGATGTATAAAAATCGGCGCCCGGTATGGCCTGGTGGGCTGTGCCATTGATATAGTTATTTACCGACAAAACAGGCATCTCCTGGTTATCTGTAAAGTTGGTGTAAAAGCCTATCTTCTTAAATATCCAACCCCTTGCTTCCGCGCCATGGCTGTTAGTTATCAAAGGGTTAGATATGGGGCTCGCCGGATCGCTTTTTTCATAAATGCCTTCTGCGCTTATCACCGGGTTTATCACCAGGAAAAAATTGTTGGTCTTTACATATATAATGTCTGCCTGTTTCTTATAAAATGAATTGAACCAGGGCCTTTTAGAATCTATTGCGCCGTTTCCATCGGCTGTCCATTCGCCATTTTCAGATACCATTTGGCCTATATTATAGGCATCAATAGTTGTGGTATAGTGATTGGTGGCAGACTGGTATAAAAGAAAATCAACAGCGCGGCTGCGCATTTCGGGTTTAACGGTTAAATGCAGACTGTCAGATAGCCTGCCTGAGCGGGTCTCCAGCCTGTCAAGCAATTGATCGTCTTCTGTATTGAGGGGGAGATAAGTGGTTTGGGCAGAAGTGCAAATGTCAAACGCCATTAAAAAACAGAAAAGTAAAATGTTATTTTTAAGCATAATTGACATTCTCATTAATGTATGCGGTAAATTGCTGCAAAATTAGCTTTATAAAGATGTAAATATGGCAAAAATCCTTGTAAAAAATGCGCTTGTGGTGAATGAAGGTCGGAGCGATGTAAGGGATGTATTGATTGATAATGGAATAATTGAAAAGATCGACGCCCGGATAGATGCTAAAGAAAACCATAAAGAGATAAATGCAGAAGGCCTGTATTTGCTGCCCGGTGTAATAGATGACCAGGTGCATTTCCGGGAGCCGGGACTGACACATAAGGCCAATATAGCTACAGAGGCAAGGGCTGCAGTAGCAGGCGGCACCACCACATTTATGGAAATGCCTAATACCAATCCCCCCGCACTTACACAGGAATTGCTGGAGGACAAGTATAAAATAGCGGCAGCATCGTCTGTTGCTAATTATTCTTTCTTTATGGGTGTGGCGAATGATAATGCAGACGAGGTCTTGCGCACCAACGACAGGAAAAAAGATGTTTGCGGTGTAAAAATATTTATGGGTAGCAGCACCGGCAATATGCTGGTTGACAATTACCTCACTCTTACTAAGATATTTTCGGGATCGGAATTGCTGATAGCTACACATTGCGAGGATGAGAACATTATAAAGGTCAACAAAGAAAAATATAAAGATGCTGACAATGCTTCTTTTCATCCCTTAATAAGGGATGCTGAGGCCTGTTTCAGTTCTTCGTTCGCGGCAGTGCAACTGGCTAAGAAACATGATACCCGCCTGCATATACTGCATATATCCACAGCCAGGGAACTACAATTATTTACCAACATGTTTCCGCTAAAGGAAAAGCGCATTACATCAGAAGTATGTGTGCACCACCTGCATTTTACAGCAGATGACTATGCGCAGTTTGGCAATTTAATAAAATGCAACCCTGCCATAAAAGCGCCCGAAAATAAAAAAGCTTTATGGGAGGCACTCCTGGATGACAGGCTGGACATTATAGCCACCGACCATGCACCACATACATGGGATGAAAAGCAATTGCCCTACCAGCAAGCGCCGGCTGGTGTTCCCTTGGTGCAACATTCTTTGTTGCTGATGTTGCAATATGTAAAAGATGGGCGTATCAGCATAGAAAAAGTGGTGGAAAAGATGAGCCATGCGCCTGCACAATGTTTCCAGATAGCAAAACGCGGATATATAAGAGAGGGCTATTTCGCAGACCTTGTTTTGGTGGACATGAATGCGACGACAACAGTGAGCAAAGAAAATATTTTATATAAATGCGGATGGTCCCCATTTGAGGGACACAGCTTTCCTGCAGCAATACAGTACACAATTGTGAGTGGTGAAATAGCATTCGAGAACGGGAAAGTGAATGATGGGGTGCGGGGTATGAGATTGAAATTTGACAGGTAATGCAGAATGACAAAATAACATTAAAAGACCTTTCTATCTTCAGTAGTGATGGTGCTGATGTCTTTGGTTTGCTGGACCATACTGTTACCCAGGCGGGCAAGGAAATGTTGCGGGAGATTATTCAAAAGCCACCTGCCGATTTCGAATCACTGCAAAAAACACAGGACACCATACGGTTTTGGTCTGCAAACCAGGAACTCTGGCCGTCGGTTATTTCGAACGGCACCCTGGTAATGCTGGGGAAATTTTTTGAAGTGGCAGATGATATAGCTGCACGGCCGTCCATGATCGCTTCTATGATAGGCCCTGCTCTGCAAAAAATATTTAACCGAAACCAGTATTTCTTTATTCGTTTTTCTCTGTCGCACCTATCTGATTTTTTGAAAGGTTGCCTGCAATTGACAGATATATTGCAACGCGATGATTTGCCGGCTTTATTAAAGAAAGAGCTGGAAACGATAAAAGAAGAATTGGAGCATAGCAGGCTGACGGACGATATTATAAGTATAAACAAAGAAAGTACATATGCTGAGCTTACAAAACTAAGTCATGATGCGCGCAGGGAAATGAAGAATATGGTGTACAGGCTTAGCACTCATTACGCGCGCCTGGATGCATGGCAGGCCATGGGGAAAGCAACAATTAATAACAAGTGGGTCTTCCCCGATTTGCTCCCTACGGGCGCTATTTGTTTTGAAGCAAAGGGCCTGTATCATCCTTTGTTGCAAAAACCGGTTGCTTATGATATCAATTTAAGCGATAGCAGGAATTTTCTCTTACTTACAGGGGCCAATATGTCGGGCAAAAGCACTTTTATGCGCTCCATCGGAGTTGCGGCCTTACTGGCACATTTAGGCCTCGGGGTGCCGGCAAGCGCATTAAAGATCAGTTTTTTGCATGGCATCATCACTAACATGCAGGTAGAAGATAATATACTGATGGGCGAAAGTTATTTCTTTGCCGAGGTGAAGCGTATGAAACTTATAGCGCAGAAAATGCAGCAGGGGGAGGCACACATGGTACTTATGGACGAATTGTTTAAAGGCACTAATGTGCACGATGCCTACCAATGTACAAGTGCAATAGTAGAGGGGTTGCTGAACCGCCCGGATCAATTGATGATATTATCCACACACTTATTTGAGGTGGCAGAACATTTTAAGGACCGCAAAGAAGTTTTGTTTGCGTATTTTGTTACTGATATGGCAGAGGACGGAACTTATCATTTCACTTACGAATTGAAGGAAGGCATATCGAACGACAGGATAGGGTATCGTATTTTACAAAAAGAGGGCGTTCTGGAGCTACTAATGAGAAAAAAATAAAGCATATAAGACACTATCTGCGTATAGTATTTTATGATAAAAAAAGGTTTTGCAAGCCGGTATTTAGCTTTAATTTTGGCTATAGAATTAATGGGCACTCATAGTATAAAAGAAATAGTTTAACATGACAGATTTCAGGCCTGGTCGTTTCCAGGTATTACCCCCCATTGTAAAGAACCTCATTATCATTAATGTATTGATGGTTTTGATACAATATGTTTTAGGAAAATACGGGATCGACCTTGCAGATTACCTCGGTTTACATTATTGGTCATCACATTATTTCCGCCCCTGGCAGTTGCTTACGCACATGTTTATGCATGGCAGCTATGATGATGTAAATGCTACCATCCTGCATATTTTTTCAAACATGTTTGCATTATGGATGTTTGGCAGCATATTGGAAAATGTATGGGGGCCCAAACGTTTCCTTACGTTTTATATTATTTGCGGTTTAGGCGCCGCTTTGTGCCACCTCGGTGTGCTGACCTACGATTATCATACCATTGAAAGGGCTTTCGACTTTTACCAGAATAATGCCACCTTAGATCAATATGAACTTTTTTTAAAGCAGCATGTCCCCTATCCAACGGCACTGAACGAGCCGGAATATCCCCTTTGGAATTTGCATCAGCAATGGTCAAACGACCCCTCTACATTTAATATCAATGGGTCGAAATCAGTCATTTACCAATACCTGCATGGGGGCTACAATATAAATCATCAATATTTTAAAGGGATCTTCGATGAGGCAACCGTTGGTGCGTCCGGCGCAGTATTCGGTGTTTTATTTGCTTTTGGTTATTTATTCCCGAACACTTTATTGTATTTATATTTCATGATCCCAATAAAGGCAAAATGGGTGGTAGGCGCTTATGCATTGTTCGAATTGTATGCCGGCTTTCAGAATGCTCATGGAGATAAAATTGCGCATTTTGCGCATATAGGGGGGATGATATTTGCTTTCATTTTATTGAAGATATGGGGCAAAAAAGTCCGCAACAATTTTTACTGATACCCAATTAATAACAGAGAGGAATGTCGAGACGCTCAGCTTTATCATATATACCCGGTTTAAAGACCAATGCCGTTATGCAGCTTATCATAGCCTGCGGTGTCGGGTTTTGCGCTTTCCAGATAGTAAGGGTGATGTACCTTGTCCTGGCCTGGGGGGAACCTGCATTTTATCAAAACCTGGTGCCGGTATTGGCCCTGTCTGATATCCACCAGTTCTTATCCCACCCATGGACACTGCTTACCTATGGCTGGTTCCATGCCGGCTTTTGGGAATTGTTCAGCAATATGCTGTGGTTCTATTGCTTTGGCTCCCTTGTGCAAATGCTTGTCGGATTTAAGCAAGTCATCCCACTGTTTATATACAGTTTACTCGCCGGCGGCGTATTTTATTTGTTAGGCCAATTCATTCCGGGCCGCGTATTTATTGGCCGCCCATTATTGATCGGTGTGCTGCCTGCAATAGCAGGCATGGCTGTTGCCGCTATAACCATAGCGCCCAAATACCGCTATTTTCTTACCGACAGGTTCAGTTTACCCTTACTGGTTGTGGTACTTATTTTCGGTGTATTGATGCTGCTTAATGTTCTTGCTTATCCGTCCATGCTGTTTCTTTTCATAGGCGGTGGCCTGATGGGCTTCAGCTATATAAAATTATTACAAAATGGCTACCGGCCCGGAGAATGGATGTACACATTCAGCGCCAGGCTGGAAGGATTGGTTACTCCTAACGAACGGAGGCTTTGGGAAAGGCATAATCTAAAGCGTGATAAGGTACTTAGTAAGCTGGAGGAGAGGCATGGTTATACACAAAAAAAGATAGATGATATACTTGATAAAATAAACCAGAAAGGATATAACTCATTAAGTAATGACGAAAAAGAACAGTTGATGCGTGCGAGTAAAGAAAAAAACTAAAGCATGACTGTAAAAGAGAGAAAAGAAACAATATTTACACTTTTAGGTTATGGAGTATTACTTATAAATATACTGGTGGCCATATGGCTGCTCTTATGTTATGCTGCATCCGCATTGAGCCCCGCAAGGCTCGGCTACCTTGAACTTTTCAGCCTCTCTACTCCACTTGCCATTATAGCCAATGCCATCTTTATTTTCATCTGGCTTTTTTCGAAAAGAAAATGGCGCACTTTGTTTCCTTTGCTGTTGCTGGTTATGTGCAACAGGATAGTTGCTTCTGTTTTTGGCTTTAATTATTTAGCCGACAATGATATGACCCGCCTGAACAGCACCGTGAAACTGATGCTATGGAATGTACATGGCATGGGATATTTTGATGAGGCACATAATCACAGGGCGAACGAGATAATGGACCTGATCAGGAAAGAATGCCCTGATGTGCTGTGCATGCCTGAATACTACCTTCTTAAAAAAGATTCATTATTACCTTTTACCAACCGCATTCTGCACGAGAATGATTTTAAAGAATATCGTTTCTGTACAGACAACCCCTATGAGTTCGTGAATTTCGGGATTGCCGTATTTTCAAAATATCCTATCAGGGACTATAAGACCTACCAAATAGGCCGGTATATCTACCTGTTGCAGTGTGATGTATTGTTACCGGATGTAAAAGGTGATAAAATAGTGAGGATGTTCTTTACGCACCTTTGCTCCTTCATGTTTTCAGACGATGACAAGGAGTTTCTAAAATCTGTGAAGGATAAAAAAGAGATCGACGAAGATGATATGTGGAAGTATAAAAAATTCCTGAAAAAATTTAATAATGACTATGCAGAGCGTGCAAAGGAAGCAGAGAACGCTGCATCTATAATAAACCAAAGCCCTTACCCTGTTGTAGTATGCGGAGACATGAACGACCTGCCCGCTTCTTATACCTACACCACCCTGAGGGGCAACCTCAATGACGCCTTTGTGCAAAAAGGAAAAGGCTTTGGAAGAACCTATAACGAGATATTTCCCACCTTAAGGATAGACCATATTTTTTACGACCCAATGGCACTCCATGTTATTGGCTACGAAATTCCACATATCCGTTTATCCGATCATTATCCTGTGATAGCTAATTTTGAAATAGAACAGAAATATTCCAATTAGCGAAACCGTTTATTTTCAGTGACTATGCATATAAAGCAACATTCAATATAAGCCGCTGGCATTGTTTTATAAATCCATTTGTAGTATTATTCTTATATTTGATGATAAAGAATTTATACATGATCAATAGTATTGCCGTTTTTTGCGGATCAGGGGATGGCTTCAATGACATCTACAGGGAGACCGCGTGGCAATTGGGCGAAATGCTTGCAGAAAGAAATACCCGGATTATATATGGCGGTGCTAAAATAGGTTTGATGGGTGCGATGGCAGACGGAGCTATAGAAAAAAACGGGAAAGTGACCGGCGTGATACCTGTTTTTTTGCAAACTAAGGAGATCGTGCACGAGGGTATTTCGGAACTGGTATTGGTAAAGAACATGCATGAACGTAAACTGAAAATGCATGAACTCTGTGACGCTGTTATTACATTGCCCGGCGGCTGGGGCACTATGGACGAACTGTTTGAAATGCTTACCTGGGCTCAGCTTGGCCTGCATCAAAAACCTATTGGCCTGCTGAATATTAATGGTTATTTCGACAGCCTGAAGGTATTGTTCAATAATATGGTGCTGGAAGGCTTTTTAGATGAGTGGTGCAATAAAATGCTGCTCATAAGCGAGTCGATAGAAGAGTTGTTGGAAATGATAGAGAACTATGAAGCGCCTGAAGTCCCTACCATTATCAGCAAACAAACAACCTGAGAATATGTGATCAAATTATTGACCACTCAATCTTCTTAATTATTTGCCATTTACCACCAACTAAATTTAGAATTAGTATTTCCTCTGAGCCCGTCATACCTAAAAAATATCCTACACCTCCGCTAATAACAATTGCTTTATTTTTTTCTTTATTCAATAATGGAACAGAAAAATAATGGAGGCCGTATAGTCCGTAAGTCTCGTTAAAATATTTCCATGCTTTCTCCTTAGGCTTATTTTTAAAAATCTTGATCTCATCCGATACACTTATGCTAACTGCGTTGTTCATCCTCTTAGGATCGAAGATGTATATAGCTCGTTGTGTAGCTTCTGAATCTAATATTGTTAATTCGTCCTTTGTAAAATATCTTAAAAGGCTTGTGTCTTTTAAATATTCAATCACCCACTTTGATGTTAAATTTGTAAATTTTATTTTCTTCTTTAAATTGAGTTTTCCAGCCGGAAGAATTGCATCGTTTAATATTTTATAATACACATCTTCTTTAAGTGTATCTTTTGCTTCTAGTGCAACTGAATCATTTGACACATGTGCAAAGCCATAGGCTACAGGTGGCTTTGGCGGTTTCTTCTCGATGTATTGGTGGGATTGGGGGGCTTTACCAGAACAACCAAATAATATTAATAATGAAAGCAATAAAAATAGTCGCATTGTTGAGTTTGAATAAAATCTAATGAAAGAACATGTAGCCCACAACAATAGCCGCAATTAAACCAACAGCATCTGCAATTAAGCCGCAGGCAAGAGCGCCACGGGTGTTTTTTATGCCTACGCTGCCGAAATAAACTGCCAGCACATAGAATGTAGTCTCGGTGGTGCCTTGTATAATGGCCGATAGTTTGCCCTGGAAGGATGCGACACCGTAATTTTTCATTACGTCTACCATAAGGCCACGGGCGCCGCTGCCGCTGAGGGGCTTCATAAATGCCTGTGGCAATACGGGAACGAAATCTGTATTGAAACCACATAAGGCTACGAGGTGGCCCACCCCATTTACAAGATAATCCATGCAGCCCGATGTACGGAAAACTGAGATAGCAATCAACATGCCAACGAGATAGGGAACGATGCGCACGGCGACCTGAAAACCCTCTTTGGCCCCTTCTATAAAATTGTCGAATACCTTTTGTTTTTTAAGGGTGCCAGCAGCAATAAATAAAATAACAATAAGCATGATAAAGCCGGCACCAATGGCCCCAACAGTTTGCTGCATTTGCTCGGCCGGGAGCCGGGACAAGGTAAAATGCAACAATGCTATAAGTCCGCAAAAACCCCCAAAGAAAGCCAGCACAGGCAACTTAAATAAATCAATGCGCTGATAAATGGCCACTACAATCATACCTGCTGTAAAAGCGATGAAGGTTGCAATAAGTGTGGGCAGGAAAATATCTGCTGCATTGAAATTGACCACATGCTGCTGCATAGCAATGGTTTGGCGCATAGCAATAACCGTGGTGGGTATTAACGTGATGCCGGCAGTATTCAATACGAGAAACATTACCTGGGCATCGCTCACAGTTTCCTTTTCGGGATTCAGCTCCTGCAGATCGCCCATGGCTTTAAGGCCAAGCGGGGTTGCAGCATTATCAAGACCCAGCATATTAGCAGAGAGGTTCATCATTACGCTGCCATAAGCAGGGTGGCCTTTAGGTATGCCGCGAAATAAAGTCCTGAAGAAAGGTGCAACCGCTTTTGAAAATACAGAGATGACGCCTGCCTTCTCGCCAATCTTCATTATACCCAACCACAATGTCATCACGCCTGTCAGCCCCAATGAAACTTCAAAACCTGTTTTAGCGCTATCGAACATGCCCGACATCATATCTGACATAAGGCCGGTTTGCCCGAGGAATATTGCCTTGCAGAGCGCAACAATAAACCCGATGAGAAAAAAAGCAGCCCAGATATAATTCAATGCCATAGCGAAATATGAAAGTATAAAATACAAAGTACAAATTCCAATGGAAATCCCAATTAAAAAAGGCTACCCAAGGGCAGCCTTTAATTTATATAACAAAGTTTGAAGCTTATTTTGCTTTTGCAGTATCTGCCGGAGCAGGAGGTGTAGCAGGTGCGCCGGTAGAATCGCCCATTGCGGGTTGGTCTGTACTCATTTCGCCCTGGTCTGTTTTAGTGTCTTCTTTTGTCCAATGAGCCATCCATTTGCCATTTTGCTTAACGAGATGTAAAGTTTGTTCTTTAGGAAAATCGGTTGTTGTGTAAGTAACAGTTGCATTGTCCTTTTCTTCTTTCACGGTTTTTACATCTATCTTAATTTTCTTGAACTGCTGCTTCATGCTGTCGGGCAGGTTCATTGTAAACTGCTCGTACATGTCAAGCATTTTTTTAGTGTCATCGGTAGAAACGCTTTTAGCGCCACTATAATCCAATTGATATATGCTGGTAAGGAATTTCTCAGCTGTTACTTTAGGGGAGTTAGAACTACAGCTGATCAATACTGCACAAATAGCAATAATTGCTAAAAAAGAGGACAATTGTTTTTTCATATAAACTAAGAATTAATTTCTTTTTTGAAATTGCGGCAAAGGTATCATTTAAATTTTACTTGCCAAACCAGCTTTGTGTGCGGATTAATAAACAGGTTATCAATGCCCACGTACGAAAAACCTAATACAGATACGGGTTTTATATAATTAGTATCGGCGCAGGCTTTGTTTACTGCCTTATAGACAAATTCGGAACAGTAAAGGCGGTCGTTAGTATTGAGGTCGAAATTAGTATCGAATTTTCTGCCCTCTTTATAAAATTGCCTTACAATTTGCCGTAAATGAGACACCGAAGTGTCCGGCATATCAAAACGCGCAATACCAAGCGAAAGATTATTTGCAGGGGAAAAGAAAAAACTTGCAGAGTCCCTCCGTAAACGCCCATTGGGATTATCTTCTCCACCAATGCTATGGTAAACAAAAGGATAACCATTCTCTATGATAACAATGCCGCAATGAGAATAGCTTTTATCTTTTTGATTTGTATAGCTGAACATATAGCTTGTGACGTCGGCACCCCTGCGCAATACAAGATCACCGGAACGTAAGAGGCTGATGGCAGAATCAACTGCATGGTGGTCCCAAATGCTGTCGGCAGCTGAGGTTGTTTTTTTTGTTAGTTTCGGACTATTGGTTTTATTGGAATTATTATTGAGGGACAGAAACAAAAAGGCAGATAGCAACAAAGCTACTACGATGCAGCCTTTGAAGATATTCTTTGAAACCTCTTTGTTTATTCTAAACCCCATTCCTGCGCAAAATTATGGAATAAAGTGGGAAGGCATTACTTAAAAAACCTTCCTGATATCTCCACGGTCTTATCAATATCCTCTTTTGACAAAGCTGTGCTTACAAACCATGTTTCGTAAGCGGATGGGGGCAGGTAAACGCCCTCTTTGAGCATGACATGGAAAAATTGGTTGAATAAAGTGTTGTTAGCAGATGCCGCTGAAGAAAAGTCAATGACAGGTTTTTCGCTGAAGTGAACACTTATCATGGAGCCAAGCTTGTTTATAACATAAGGGGTGTTAGCCGTTTTTAATACTTCATCGAGGCCTTTGTGTAAATAAGCGGTTTTTTCGTCCAGGTCTTTATAAATAGATGGATCGTCCTTTAAAGTTTTGAGCATGGTATAACCCGCTATCATTGCAATAGGATTGCCACTGAGGGTGCCCGCCTGATAAACATTGCCCAGTGGCGCTATGTGCTGCATGATCTCCTGCTTACCACCAAATGCACCAACGGGCATGCCGCCTCCAATTACTTTGCCGTAAGTGACGAGGTCTGCATTTACCTTCAACCTTTCCTGTGCACCACCTGCTGCTAAACGAAAACCCGTCATCACCTCATCAAAGATCAAAACTATTTTTTCCCTGTCGCATATAGCCCTTAAGCCCTCTAAAAATCCCGGCGCCGGTAAGATACAGCCCATATTGCCTGCAACCGGCTCGATGATGATTGCTGCAATTGCACCATTATTTTCTTTTACTAATTCCTCAACTGCATGCAAATCGTTATAAGGAGCAGTTAATGTATCCATTGAAACTCCGGCCGTAACTCCGGGCACTGTCTGGATATTAAATGTTGCGAGGCCACTACCCGCTTTTACTAAAAAAGCATCGGCATGACCATGATAACAACCTTCAAATTTTATAAACTTATTACGGCCTGTATACCCGCGCGCCAAACGGATGGCACTCATGCAAGCTTCTGTGCCGCTGCTTACCATACGTACCATATCCACATTAGGCGCCATGCTCTTAATAAGCTCAGCCATTTCGATCTCCAGTTCTGTAGGCGCACCCAAAGAAGTAGAACCCGCCACTTTTTCTGTGATAGCTTTTACCACCGGTTCGTAAGCATGGCCCAATATCATCGGACCCCAGGAGTTGATATAGTCTATGTACTTGTTTCCGTCGGCATCATACATGTAAGCGCCCTTCGCCCTCTCCATAAATACAGGCGTGCCGCCCACACTTTTAAAAGCACGCACCGGTGAGTTAACGCCGCCGGGTATGCTTTTTTGTGCGCGCTCGAATAATTGCTGGCTTTTTTTGTAGTCGTAAGTCATAAGTCGAAGAAATCAAAATTTGTATTGTAGATGTGTAATATATAGAGACGCAATGCATTGCATCTCTACAACAATAAAAATCAATTAATTAATTTAACTGCATCTTTTGCAAAGTAGGTAGCTATCAAATCGGCGCCTGCACGCTTGATGCTGGTGAGTGATTCCAGTATTGCTCTATTTTCATCGAGCCAGCCCATTTTGGCGGCAGCTTTTATCATGGCATATTCGCCGCTGACGTGGTATGCACTGACAGGTATATCTACCTCGTTCCTTACTTCGCGTATGATATCGAGGTAAGCCATAGCAGGTTTTATCATTACTATATCTGCCCCTTCTGCTACATCCATCATCGTTTCTTTTATCGCTTCCCGACGGTTGGCATAGTCCATCTGGTATGTTTTTTTATCACCAAAACCGGGGGCGCTATCCAATGCATCCCTGAAAGGCCCATAAAAACAAGAAGCGTATTTGGCACTATAACTCATAATGCCGGTTTTTGTGAAGCCGTTTCCTTCCAGGGCCTCGCGTATAGCAATAATGCGGCCATCCATCATATCGCTTGGCGCAACAAAATCTGCACCGGCCTGCGCATGGCTAACGCTCATTTCCGCCAATACTTCCACCGTAGGGTCATTCACAATTTCATTGCCCTCTACAATGCCATCGTGCCCATAGGTAGAAAAAGGATCTAAAGCAACATCTGTCATTACCAACATTTCGGGGCAAACGCTTTTTATTGCCCTGATACTTCTCTGCATCAGGCCATCAGGATTCAAGGCTTCTGTGCCTTTATTGTCTTTCAACTCATCTTTGCATTTTATAAAAAGCAGCACACTTCTTATTCCCATAGCATATAATTCCTTCACTTCTTTAACAGTAAGGTCTATACTCATGCGGAAGTAGTTTTGCATAGAAGATATTTCTTCCCTTACATTATTGCCTTCCACTATAAAGAGCGGTGCAATAAAATCGGACGGCCTTAAAATAGTCTCAGCAACGATAGAACGTATGGCTGGAGATTGTCTTAAAATTCTGTTTCTTCTTATTAAATGCATTTTATACAAATTCAAAAGTTAAAAGTAAAATTCAAAAACGTTTTCGAATTTAGCTATTTACCCAGTCCCTGGGTTTTAAATATTCAAGTAGCTCAGCTTCCTTAGTACCGGATTCGGGGTGATAGTCGTAATACCACCTGGCTCTGGGTGGTAGGCTCATTAAGATGCTTTCTGTTCTGCCGTTTGTTTTTAAACCAAATATAGTTCCCCGGTCGTGGATCAAATTGAATTCCACATAGCGCCCCCTCCTGATCTCCTGCCATTCTATTTCTTTCTCTGCATAAGGCAAGTCTTTTCTTTTTTCGACGATTGGCAAATAGGCATTTAAGAAAGCGGCTCCATTAGCCTGCTGAAATTGAAATAAGCGCTCCTCATCTTTTTCATCTGCCGGCCTAAGATAATCATAGAATACACCACCTATGCCACGGGTTTCATTATCCCGGTGTTTATTGACAAAGTATTCGTCGCATTGTTGCTTGTATTTGGGGTATAATTCAGGACCAAAGGGGTTTATTGAATTTTTGAGGGTAGTGTGAAAATGTTTCCCATCTTCTTCAAAAACATAATAGGGCGTAAGGTCGGAACCGCCGCCAAACCAGCTATCCAGTTTTTTGCCTGCTTTATCGTACAATTCAAAATAGCGCCAGTTGGCATGTACTGTTGGCACATAGGGGTTGAGGGGATGAATGACCAAGGATAGGCCACAGGCGAAAAAATCAGACTCAGGTACTTTAAAAAGCTCCTGCATCGTTGCGGGTAATTTACCATGTACTTCGGAAATATTTACTCCACCCTTCTCAAACACATTACCGTCTGCAATGACACGCGTCCTGCCGCCACCACCTTCTGAACGCAGCCATTTATCTTCCGCAAATACGGCTTTGCCATCCATTTGCTCAAGGCCTGAACAGATCTTGTCCTGGAGTTCGTGTATAAATGATGTGAATTTGTTCTGCATAATATTATCCAACTGCTACGGCACTATATTCTTTAACGGTATCGACAAAAGCCCGCGCATGATCTACAGGCACATTGGGCAATATGCCATGCCCAAGATTTGCAATGTATTTTTCAGTACCAAAGCCGTCTATCATTTCTTTCACTGCCTTTTTTATTTCGGGTATGGGCGCCAATAATTTTGCTGGGTCGAAATTGCCTTGTAAAGTAATTCTGTTATCACTTAATTTTCTTGCCATTAGGGGCGTTAGCGACCAGTCTATCCCTAATCCGGCCGCACTGCTCTTACTCAACTCCGGCAATGCATACCAGGAGCCTTTAGGGAATAGTATTACGGGCGCATGTTCGCTAAGTGCGTCGGCAATCTGCACGAGATAAGGCTGTGCAAATATTTTAAAGTCCATAGGGCTTAACATGCCACTCCAGCTGTCAAACACCTGTACAAGATCGGCCCCGGCTTTAACCTGGGCTTTTAAGTACAATATGCTTACATCGGTTATCTTTTGTAAAAGCTTATGCGCCAAATGAGGCTGGGTGAAGCAAAACTGTTTGGCCTTATCAAATGTCTTGCTGCCTTTGCCTTCCACCATATAGCATAACAAAGTCCAGGGTGCACCCGCGAAGCCTATTAATGGCACCCTGCCATTCAATTCTTTTTTTGTGAGTGCCAATGCCTTTGTAACGTAGGATAAATTTTCTTCCACATTGTCACATATCAATGCATCGATATCAGTTTCTGTTTTTACAACATTAGGCAGCAGAGGGCCTTTACCTTCTTCCATGAGGACCGTCATGCCCATTGCCTGCGGAATAACCAAAATATCTGAAAATATGATAGCGGCATCCACACCTATTTGATCCACTGGTTGCAAGGTGATCTCGCAAGCCAGTTCAGGTGTCTGAACGCGGGTAAAGAAATCGTACTTATCCCTGAGCTTTATATAATCGGGTAGGTAACGGCCGGCCTGGCGCATCATCCAAACTGGGGGGCGCTCCAACTTTTCACCTTTCAATGCCCTTAAAAGCAGGTCGTTTTTTAAATCACTCATCTTGTTGTTTTATACTTTTATTGTTTTGTCAGGTGCAATCCAAATTTCACAAATTGTATTGCCCGCTACGGGGCAAATGTAATTTTCCTTGATTTAGCTACAAAGCGGCAGCCCTTACAGGGCAATACTTAGAGCTTTTTATTTTTTTATATCCATTATTATACAAAGATTAAATTGTCTCCTTTTTGTCCTGAAAATATTTGATGGCAAGATCCACAAGCTGTTCTTTCGCGGGCCTATTTCCCACTATCACTACATTGCCAGTTTTTTCGCTAATGGCTGCGGCGGTTGTGTTGCCTATGGCAAAGAACAAAGTTTTTTTATTGGCCTTATTCATTTCAAAAAAACCACCAACTGCGCTGGGACTAAAAAACAGCACTGCATCATATTGTTTCGATATTTTGTGCGGAGTAGCCATTGTTTTGTAAACAATTATCTCACGAAGCTTAATACCTGCCTGCTTTAATTTCTCAGGCAATTCTTCGCGATGGATATCTCCGCAAAAGAATACTAGTTCTTTAATATCGCCCTGCTTAATTATTTTATCGGCCAGGTCTGAGGCATTGTCAGCAACGGCTACGATTTTCTCATGACCAAAATTTTCTGCAATTGCCTTTTGCGTGGCATGAGCGATGCAATATATTTTCCAATCCGGATTTTCTTTCCCCTTTAATGCTGCGAGGGCGTTTACCGCATTGACACTTGTAAAAATAACATATACGGATCGTTGTAATAAGGGCAGTATCTCTGCTTCAAGAGTTTTGGCTGCAATGGGGCCAATGGCAATGAAAGGAACAATAT
This sequence comes from Bacteroidota bacterium, assembly GCA_013285905.1. Taxonomy (GTDB): domain Bacteria; phylum Bacteroidota; class Bacteroidia; order Chitinophagales; family Chitinophagaceae; genus JABDGU01. Next base: position 16,018 of record JABDGU010000042.1, read on the forward strand.
CCATATCAATTCTTGCGGCACTCACTTTATCTATCAGCGACTGCCCCAAAGGAACTGTACATAATATTTGTGTTTTATTTTTGTCCATTTCTTATGCTGTCCAAAATCGGCTGCCCTCCGTCTTTCAATAATTCAGCTGCTGCGATACTTCCTAAGTTTGCAATTTTATCAAGGCCTGCCTCTTTAAAAATTTCTTTTTTCTCTTTACCATCAAGGCTTAAGATACTTCCTTGAAAACTCAGTGTACCCTCTTTTATTTGCGCCAGCGCGCTGATGGGTGTTGAGCAGCCGCCAAGCAGAGCCCTTAAAAAATCTCTTTCTATAGCCGTGCAAATAGCTGTTTCTTCATCATGCAATGGTTTGCAGGCTTCAAGGCAGTAATCATCATCTTCGCGACAGACAACTATTATTGCGCCCTGGGCAGGTGCAGGCAACATCCAGTCCATTTCTACCGCGTTAGCTGGGCGCAAGCCTATTCGCTCCAATCCAGCCGCAGCAAAGATGGCGCCATGCCAGTTATTATCCCTTACTTTTTGCAAACGGGTATTTACATTGCCGCGCAGATTCTCTAAAGTGTGATTTGGATAACGGTGCAGCCATTGTGCTTTTCTCCTGATGCTGCTTGTTGCAACCACTGCATGAATGGCAGCGTTATCTAAAAACGAGGCATCATGTTTTGGCACCAGGAGATCTTTATAAGAAGCCCTTGGCAATACTGCAACACTTGTGATGCCTTTTGCCATTTGCGTGGGCACATCTTTCATAGAGTGCACTGCGATGTCTATTTGTTTATTCAGGAGGGCTATATCGAGAGCCTTGGTAAAAATGCCCTGTACGCCTATTTCATACAAAGGGGTTTTAAGGTCTGTATCACCTTCGCTTTTTATGAAAACCAATTCTGCTTCAAAGCCATTTTTTGCTAGCAGCTCTTTTACGAGCGTAGCTTGCCAAACAGCCAACTCGCTCTCCCTTGTGCCTATTCTTATAAGCCGGCCCATATTATGCTATGAATTCGTTTATGGCCTCAATAAAGTGGCAACCTGCTGTAGCTTCATTGCGCATTTTTATGGCCAGGGTATTTATGACTTTTTGAATCCTCTCATCCGAGTCATTAGCTGAAACAACAGGATGGCCCGCATTGCGACCCGGAAAGGGATTGGAATATAATTGCTGTAATTTATTTTTCGCTTCTTTCAGCAATGGAACATTTTTTCTCATCTCGTGCCATTCCATAAACTCGAGGATATGCGCATTGATTATATCCTGTGCCTTGGGCACTTCTGCCAAGCGCATCTGCAAGGTGTCATCTTTTATGCGCGATAGTTCATCAACCCCTACGAAAGTGATGCCAGCCAAATCTTTTACGGATTCTTCAACATTGCATGGCACCGACAGATCGATAATCAGTTTGTTGCTGTTACACTCCAACTGGGATTTCAGAAGAGTAGGTGCGGGTGCATTGGTAGCAATAACAATAATGTCAGAAGAACGTATCTCTGCTTCCAGGCATTCTATAGGTGCATGAGCCAGGTTTAATTCTTTAGCAAGCTCAGCGGCCTTTTCTTCTGTGCGATTGATAAGTGTGATGTTATTTGTTTCCAAATAATCAACCATGTTCTTACAGGTATTGCGACCGATCTTCCCCGTACCAACCAGTAATATTTTTTTTGCAGAAGGTTTTTCGAAATGCTCTTTAATATACTGAACAGCAGCAAAGGCAACTGATACCGTGCCTCCACTAAGGTTTGTATTTGTCTTTATAGCTTTTGAAGATTGCAGAACACAGTTCATTAGCCTTTCCAAGTATGACCCAATAAAGCCCTTTTCTTTAGCAAACCTTACTGCAGTTTTTATCTGGCCCAATATTTCAAAATCGCCCAATATCTGTGAGTCGAGCCCGGCACTTACATTAAATAAATGCTCAACTGCTTCATTGCCACTTTTTACATAGGCCAGTTGGGAGAAAGTTGTAAGATCGCTCGCTGATGTGGAACAGATAAGTTGCATCAGTATCTCCGCACTGTCCGCAAAACCATATATTTCTGTACGGTTGCAGGTGGAAAGAATAAAAAGTTCATTAACACCGTATTGAGGGGCAAGGGAAAGGATTGCCGCATACTGATCACTATTTATCGCAAACTGCCCGCGCACAGACGCATCTGTTTTTTTATAGTTTATTCCAACTATCCAAAAATCGTTTATTTTACTTTCGGTCCTGGTGAGCATTTCTCTTACTAAAATCTACGATACAAAGGTATATTCAGCTTTCAGGGCAGCATAATTTCTGTGTCATACCTTCGTCATTTTAGCCTGTGATTTTCGTCATCATTATAATGTTCTTTTCTTTGCATTTTGCAATTTTAAAATATAGACAAACCATTATTAATGCCAACAGATATAAAGAGAGCAATAATATTAATGAACCTGGGTTCGCCTGCATCTACATCGGTAAAGGACGTAAAGGCTTATCTTAAGGAATTTCTAATGGATAAACGGGTTATAGATTATCCATACTTGTCTAGGTATTTCCTTATCAATGGCATTATAGCTCCATCCCGTGCACCAAAATCGGCCCATGCATATGAAAAAGTATGGACAAGCGAGGGCTCACCTTTGATAGTCCTTAGCAAGGCGCTGCAAGAAGCGGTTCAAAAACAAGTTCCGGAACCTGTAGAAATAGCTATGCGCTATGGACAACCCAATATTAAAACAGCATTTGATAATATAAAGACAAAACATCCTGAAGTAAACGAAGTTATCCTACTTCCATTATACCCGCACTATGCTATGTCTAGCTACGAAACGGCTGTAGTGCAGGCGGAGGAAGTTTTTGCAAAGGGGAAGTATTCATTTAAGATCCGTACCATACAGCCCTACTATAACAATCCCGATTATATTTTTGCATTGTCAGAAAGTATAAAGCCCTATTTGAAACAGGATTATGACCAAATACTCTTCAGTTATCACGGGCTGCCTGAAAGGCATATGCGTAAGGCGGATATTACAGGGAATCATTGCATGAGAAGCGCAGATTGTTGTGAAGTTGCTTCGCCTGCACATGCTCATTGTTATCGGCATCAGTGCTTTACGACTACACGTCTTGTTACCGAATTACTCCATATCCCTAAAGACAAATACAGCATTTCTTTTCAATCCCGCTTGGGGCGCGAGGAATGGCTGAAGCCCTATACAGATTTTCGTTTTAAAGAGATGCCGGCAGAAGGCATAAAGAAGCTGCTGGTGCTATGCCCTGCCTTTGTAAGTGATTGCCTGGAGACACTGGAAGAGATAGCGATGCAAGGCAAAGAAACATTTATGGACGCAGGAGGGGAATCTTATACTTTTATACCTTGCATGAATACACAACCGGCATGGGTAAATGCCATTGTGAAATGGATAAAGGAGTTGAAAGAATGAAAAAATCAGTAAATTTGCTTTATGAGAACAACATATCATCTCAATGTAAACGAACTCACTGTTGAACTGCTTAATTCTATTAAAGAAGCATTCCGTGGCAAAGTCATCGACATAACAGTTGCTGAAGCTATGGATGAAACCGAGTATCTATTATCGTCTGAAGCTAATAAAAAATTCCTTCTTGAATCATCTGAAGAACTAAAAGAAGGCAAGGGGATCGTATTTACCGTCGAAGAATTGCAGAAAAAATACGGACAGTAATGAAAACCATTACATTTAGCCCCAAAGCTTTACAACACCTGGATGAATGGAAAAAAGCAGATTCCAAAATACTGGCTAAGATTATTACCCTCATTATTGAGATTGCAAACACTCCATTTACAGGCACGGGGAATCCAGAACCCCTTAAATATGATTTAAAAGGTAAATGGTCAAGACGAATTACACAGGAACATAGACTGGTATATGAAGTGACAGATTCTACAATATGGATAATCTCCTGCAGATATCATTATTAATAAGCCCTTTACACCGTTAGATTTTAAATGAGAGCTTCATAATGTACGATTATATAAAAGCGCTGCATATTATTTTTATTGTCACCTGGTTCAGTGGCATGTTCTATATCGTGAGGCTGTTTATATATAATACCGAAGCGAATGAAAAAGCTGAACCTGAAAGGAGCATTTTATTAAAACAATTCGGTATAATGATAAAAAGGCTATGGTTTGGCATTACCTGGCCATCAGCTGTTCTCACCTTAGTATTTGGCCCATGGATGTGGTATATGTATGGCTCATTGCCCAATTGGCTGGCTGTAAAACT
>JABDGU010000043.1 GCA_013285905.1 Bacteroidota bacterium
TACGCTTAACATTACAGGAGCAACCGCAGGCATGAACACCTACCTGTACGAATGTCTTGTATCGGGGAGCTGTACGCCTGCACAAACTACCAACAGTGTAATGCTGACCGTAAATACAGCCCCTAATATTTTCCAGCAACCCCAGGCGACAACAGTTTGTGCAACAGCTACCACAACAATAGGTATAGGAGTTAGCGGCAGCGCACTTCAGTATCAATGGCAGGTGAATTCCGGCACTGGCTACGGGAACGTTCCTACAACCGGTGGTGTATATAGTGGTGGTACTACTGCTGCGCTTACACTTATTAATGTGCCGGGTTCTATGAGCGGCTATCACTTCAGATGTTATATGCTCGGTACCTGCGGTGTGGCGGATACAAGTAATTCTATGATATTGACGGTAGATACTTTACCCGCTATTACCACTCAACCGCTAAATACGAACGTTTGCGTTAATAATGATACATCGTTTTCTGTGCTGGCAGTAGGAACCGGGATCAGCTACCAGTGGATGGTAAATACCGGTAGTGGTTTTGCACCTGTGGGTACAGGCGCCCCATATAGCGGCGGCACTACCAAGACCTTACACATTAGCTCCGCTCCAACGTCTATGGACGGCTATGTATACCAGTGCGTTGTATCAGGCACATGTGCGCCGCAAGCCAATAGCTTGCCAGTAACCCTGTCGGTTTATACTCCGCCGGCAATCATTGCCAACCCAAGCCCGGATACTACCTGTGCTTCAAATGTAACTCCTATCACTTTTAAAGTTCAGGCCAGCGGTTCTGTTCTTACTTATCTATGGCAGGTAAACACCGGAAGCGGATTCAATAACGTAAGTGGCCCGGTTTATACAGGCAGTACAACTCCTATACTTTCCATAACCGGGGCATCAGCATCTATGAACGGATATACGTACAGGTGCGTGGTATTCGGGGCCTGTTCGCCGCTCGTATATTCGGCGGTAGTTCCTTTAACTGTTTATGCGCTGCCGGCTATTGTTACGCAGCCATCTGCAGCCGTGATCTGTAATGGCACAAATACCAGCTTTACTGTGGCGGCAAGCGGTGCTGACATTACGTATCAGTGGCAAGTAAGTACGAGCAGCAACATCTTTACAAATATTAGTAATAATAGCACCTATGGAGGCGCTACGGCAGCAAGCTTGTTTGTTACCGGTGCTACTACATCAATGGCAAATTACCTGTACCGTTGTGTTATCTCCGGTACATGTACTCCAACGCAAACAACTACACCCGTATCACTTACTTTCCATCCTGATCCTGTAACGGCTATTGTGCCTACGGGCAGCCTTACCTTCTGTGCCGGTGGCAGTGTAACACTTAGTGTGCAGAACGTTCCCGGGAACAGTTACCAGTGGAAGTTAAATAATAACAATATTGCCAATGCTACCGGTGCATCTTACGTTGCAAGCGCCGGAGGTGATTATACAGTATCTGTAACGAGCGGTTTTGGCTGTACTGCAGCTTCCGGTGTAAGTCTTGTAACGGTTAATCCTGTGCCTGCCGCACCAATTAATACCATATCAGGCAACCTGGTGTTCTGTAACGGGGACAGCGTTGTTTTTGGAACCAATACAGCTTCCGGCCTCGTTTACCAATGGCAACTGAATGGTTCATCCATACAAGGCGCGAACGGGCCTACTTATGCTGCCCATGTAGCTGGTGTTTATAACGTTATTGTAGATGAAAATAATTGCACAGCAAGTTCGTCTACACTTACTACTACTGTTAATCCGGTGCCGGTTGACACCATCAGCGCAAGCAGTAACGCGATCCTGTGTTCTTCCGGAGGTACTGTTACCTTAATGTCGCTGGCGGTGAGCGGGCAAACCTATACTTCATATCTGTGGTATCAGAATGGTTTTGCCATAAGCAATGCTACCACTTCGCAATACACCGCTAGTACGGGCGGATGGTATGATGTGCAGATCACAAATAATTTTGGCTGCACCATTACTACACATCCAAAGTATGTGCTGTATTCCGCTCCTAACCCGGTAATACAGGAATCAGGCTTAACATTGTTGGCAGGTATCTTTGCCTCTTACCAATGGCAGTTGAACGGCAACAACATAGCAGGCGCAACAAATGCAGTATTGGTGCTGACACAAGTAGGCCAGTATACTGTTACTGTTACCGACAGCAATGGCTGTTCTGCCACATCAGCTTCATTTCTTGTAAGCAATGCAGGTGTTACAAACGTTGGCACCTCTGCCGCAGATATAAAAATATATCCTAACCCCGCCTCTTCTGTTGTAAATATTGATGCACCTGTAAAAGTGGACGTCAGCATCTTAAGTATGCAGGGAAAAGTGGTGTCGGAATTGCATAATGTTAAGACAATCGACATCAGCGGACTTGCAAACGGAGTTTATATGCTGCAGGTATATGATGAACAGCATATGCTGATAAAAACAGACAAATTGTTGAAAAACAACTGGTAATATTTTCAATCATACTATAGAGGGCAGGGTGGTTTTTTAACCACCCTGTTTTTTTTAGTAAATTGCAGTAGGCGCATTGAGGCGGGTAGATATCCACCGTTAATAAAAATGATGAAAAATGAAACTAAAGATTTTGGCTTTTGGTATTGCAAAAGATATTTTGGGTAGCCCAATAAAAGAGATAGAAACAGGTGAAGGAGCAAACACCAGTGTTGCCGGATTTAAAGATGCATTGGAACAACAATACCCGGAACTGAAAAAATTGTCTTCTTATGCCATAGCTGTGAATAATGAATACGCTGCAGAGGATATTATGATAAACGAGAACGACGAGGTGGCAATTATTCCACCCGTGAGCGGAGGTTAATTAATTTAAAAATTGCTTGATTTGAAAATGATAGATGTCCGGGTCACAAATGAGGCTTTGAATGTACAATCTTGTGCGGATCTGGCAATGACCGCAGCGAGTGGAGGTGTGGATATGTTTATCGGCACTGTGCGCTCGGAAACGAAAGGTAAGCGGGTAGTGCAATTAGAATTTGAAGCCTATAAGGGCATGGCTGAAAATGAGATGAAGAAAATAGCTGAATACGCTATGCAGAAATGGACCTTGAATAAAGTGCTGATTCATCACCGCATCGGAGTTTTGCAAATAAAAGAAATCCCCGTGATCATTGCAGTGGCAGCCGCTCACCGTGCTGAGGCTTTTGATGCCTGCAGGTATATAATTGATACATTGAAGCAGACAGTCCCAATCTGGAAGAAAGAAATATTTGAAGATGGCGAAGTGTGGGTGGCGGCACATCCCTAGTTATTCCTGTTCGCGCCATGCCTTCATGCCGCCTTCTAAAGAAAATAGCTGTGCATCCGGAAATTTCTTTTTCAGCAGTTTTACAGCTTCAGCACTGCGCTTGCCCGATGCGCAATAGAGAACAACGGGCTTATTGCAGCCGAAGAGGGTAGAGATATTTTCTATTTCACTTACAGGGATATGTTTACCACCGATATTGAAAGCCAGGCGTTCTTCGGAAGTTCTTACATCTATAAGTTCACAGGCGTGATTGTCAAGGCTAAGTTTGAAGTCTGCTATGGATATTGTAGGGGCAGATTCGGTTTGGGTTAGCGCAGTAATTTTTGTTTTTGTAACGCCACCAATATTAACAATATGGCTTTGCATTGTAAGGGCATCAAAGACCAGGATTTTTCCTGCCAATAAGGAACCGGTTTTACTTATATACTTTATCACTTCGTTAGCCTGCATGCAGCCTATGATGCCTGCCAACGTTGGGATGACACCGCCTTCTGCACAATTGGGAACCTGGGCTGCATCGACCGAAGGGAAGAGGTCGCGATAGTTTGCTGTAAAGGTGCCGTCTGCATTAGCTACATTCCAAACGCCCAACTGGCCCTCATATTGGTATATGGCCCCAAATACAAGGGGCTTGCGGGAAAGCACGCAGGCATCATTAATCAGGTATTTGGTATCGAAATTATCGGTGCAATCCACTATGATATCATAGGGGGCTATGATATCCATTATATTTTCTGAACTGATCTTAATATCATAAGGGATGATCTGTAAGGGCGGGTTTTGTTGTTGCAGCCGCTTAGCTGCAACAACAACCTTTTTCAATCCTATATCATCGTGCGTATAAAGTATCTGTCTGTGCAGATTGCGTATGGACACGGTATCGTAATCTGCAAGGCCTATGGTGCCGATGCCGGTTGCTGCAAGATATTGTGCAGCAGGGCATCCCAAACCACCGGCGCCAACAATCAATACTTTTGCATTTTGCAGAGCTTGTTGTGTGGCCTCACCGAAACCAGGCAGGACGATCTGGCAACTATATCGTAAAAACTCAGAGGGTATCATGTTACGGTTCTCCTTTCCAGTATATTTTTCACTTGTTCTGAATCCTCGATTGTGTTGACATTTATCAGGGTATTGGCATCCAAGGCCTTGATCATTCTTATATCATTATTGATGAGGGCTTTCCTGGGACAGGAATTGCTTTGTGATAAAGATGAAAGCAATACAGGGTAGCTTTTGGGTTCCCAAATCGTTATTAAGGGTTCCGGTAAACTATCATGAGGACTTTCATAAGTAGTTGCGATTTTAGATACATCCCTGTTTTGAATAAGATATTCCAGGGAGACAGCATCGATCAAGGGCAGGTCGCAGGCTACAACAAGCCAGGCTTTTGTTGGTTGTTCGCGTAATGCTGAAAGTATGGCCCCATATGGACCCAAGCCTGTGAAAGTATCAGGAAGGGTTTTATAAGCAGCGTCAATTTCATGTTGTTGTTCTGCCCTACAGGAAATGAAAACTTCCTTGCATTGGCTGCCAAGCATGTCGGCGATGTGGTAGCGCTGCTCATTGCCATGCCAGCTTATTTTTCCCTTATCATAGCCAAACCGTTCACTTTTGCCACCCGCCAGGACGAGGCCATTTAAAAGAGGTTCGGCATGTCGCATCTGCAATTTGAAAAAGCTTATAATATTCTCGTGATCGGATAAAGCATAAACAGGTATTTGTTGCCAGGATGGAAGATGTTCTTTTATAAAATCGAAAATTTCAATATCGCTATTAAACAGTATTAGTTGAACATTTGTAAGCTGTGCTAAACGCTTTTTAAGAGATTCCTTTTTGGTCTCGTCAATGATGAGAACCTGGTTTTTAGCTTCATAGTGGTTGCCATTTACCAGGATAATATCGCAATCTGAAAATAGCTGCCTGTATTGAAAAGGCGTAAATGTTTTATTAAAACGAGACTCCCCGTAATGCACGTGGTTTACATATTCAGTAGCTGCGCCGGATGTGATGGTTCCGGATGTTGCAGCCCTATCATCGGTATGTTGAGAGTCGATATAAGCGCATTTGTATTTTGGTGACAATGCCTGTATGATATTTTGGGAGAGGGATCTGATAGTCTCGCACGTAGCGCCAAGAATAGCAAATTCATTTAGCCCGAAATTGCCATAGGGTACTTTGGCCAGCTTGCTATGTTTCCTATGCTCTTTTGAAATCATTTTTACCCCCTCGTTTTTCCATCAGTTTGGTTTCTTTTATCACTATGTCATGGCTGAGAGCTTTACACATATCGTAGATGGTTAAAGCCGCTATGGATGCACCAACCAGAGCTTCCATTTCAATTCCTGTTTTTGCAGTGATGCTTGCCGTACAGTCTATAACAATTTCCCTGTGCTCGTTGACGCGGATGTCTATTTTACAATTTTCAAGGCCCAGTGGATGACAAAGAGGTATCAGTTCTCCTGTTTTTTTTGATGCCATTATACCTGCAATGATGGCGGTTTGAAAAACGGAACCTTTTTTAGTTGGTATGTCCCCGTCAACCAGTTTGTCTAAAACAAGATCGGGAAGCACAACAATGCTTCTTGCCGTTGCAGTGCGGTGCGAAATTGTTTTTTCGCTTACATCAACCATTGCAGTGCGCCCTTTATCATCCAGGTGTGAAAAGCTGTTCATTTTAAACAAATATCTGTTTGTAAGGCCATATTCTGTAAACTTCGCCCTTTATAAAGTTAGACTTTTCCAGCGGAAGTTCCATAAATGCGTCTGTGTCAATTAGGTTGGCGAAATCTCCCGAACCGTTGCCTTCGAAAGGTGTAGCCAGGAGTTCGCCTTTCTCATTCATATTTAAACTTACTTGCAAAAAATATTGCAGGGGAGGATTGAAAATAATATCCTTGTTGAGGATGGCATACAGTTTATGTTTAGTAATATCAAGGCAGGCATCCAGCCAGGGTAAAAAATAGCGATTGAGGCACATAAAGGTAGAAACGGGATTGCCCGGAAATGCAAATACAAGGGTGCCATTTGTGTTTTTCCCAAACCAAAATGGTTTGCCCGGCCTTTGCTCCACTTTATAGAATAATTGCTGCACCGTTAATTCTTCCAACACCCGCGGCAGATAATCAAATTTGCCCATAGATATACCGCCGCTTAAGATGATGGCATCGTACTTGGTCAAACAATCCCGTACGCTCGTTTTAGTTATTTCATAATCGTCAGGTAGGTGCAACATGTCTGTCTGCAAAGCGTATTTCTGCAATATGGCTTTACATAAGTAGTTATTGGAACGGCGTACCTGGTAGGGAAGAGGAGTTTCGTTCACATTCACCAATTCATCCCCGGTAGAAATAATAATTACTTTTGGAAGTTTTTTTACTACTAATTCCGTTTTGCCAACTGATGCAGCCATGCTTATTACTGTGGCATCAACTAAAGCACCTGCCTGGATGACCACCTGGCCGGCTTTTTTATCTTTTTCCTTTAAATGGATGTTTTGCCACTGTTTAATGTCCTCAGTTTTGACAGTTACCATTCCTTCCTGAATCAAGAGATCTTCATAACGTATAACAGTATCAGTACTATCGGGAACAGACGCGCCTGTCATGATCTCAATACATTCATTTTCGGCACTAATATTAACCGGCTTATCGCCCGCAGCTTGTGTGGCTTTAATAAGAAAGGAACGAATACCTTTTTCAAACGCCGGATAGCTTATGCTAATTCCATCCATGGTTGACCTGTTGCATGGAGGCAAGTCACGGTCTGCCTTAATGTTTTCGGCTAAAAATCTTCCCAAAGCAGATTCGAATGGAATAGTTTCTGTTCCAAAATCTTTCAGGTTAGATCGTATGATATTTTCTGCTTCGCTTACCTTAACCATATTTACAAAATATCAACCACCGATGGTTGCCATAGATTCATGAACAGGATTTTTTTCTTTCCTGTTTTTTTCTGCTTCCCAACCATCTTTTGCCCTCTTATTGATAGCATTTAGCAATGAGTGTTGGAGGTATTGGTCGTCATGTCCTTCCCTTATCATGTCACGTATATTCAGCACACCATCGTCATACAGGCAGGTTTTAAGTGTTCCCTGCGGAGTTATTCTTATACGGTTGCAGGTGCCGCAAAACGAGCGGGTATATGCCGCAATTATCCCTACATTTCCTTTGTGGCCTGGTATGTGATAGTTGTAAGATGTAGAATAAGCAGGGTCAGCAACTTTTTGTATAGCGGGGTAGGTTTTTTTGATCGTCTGCAGGATTTTTATATGGTCCCAATGAAGAACCGGGTAATGGCTGCCATCACCATTAAAGGGCATTTCCTCTATAAAGCGCACGCTAATCGGCATATCTTTTGTCAATGCTACAAGAGGTATGATGTCTTGCAGATTTTTGCCTTCCATCACAACTGCGTTCAACTTTACATCCATATTGTGCAGCAGTAATTGCTCCAGTGTGTCTAAAACAGCAGGCAGTTCGTCGCGGTGAGTGATGGCTAAAAAACGATCCCTGTCTACGGTGTCAAGGCTTAAGTTAATGTTTCGTATCCCAAGGCTTTTTAGTTCAGGTATATGCGGTGCAGTTAATACACCATTTGTAGTTACAGCAAGTTCTTTTACTCCATTCAGTTTAGAGAGTGCAGTAAGAAATTGCATGATGTCTGTTCTCACAAATGGCTCACCACCCGTGATGCGTATTTTTTCAATACCGGTTTTTACGAGCAGCGAGCAGACTCGCATTAACTCAGCATAACTCATAAGCTCTTTCCTGCTTAGCCAGTCTATTCCTTTTTCGGGCATGCAATAGAAGCAACGCAGATTGCACCTGTCTGTAACCCCCAGTCTCAAATAGTTTATTGTTCTTCCGTGATTATCTAAAAGCACATCCGCCCATTTTAATTATTTCTAAACAACACCAATATTAGATTTTACAAAAGTAAGTTAATATAGTCTAATAGATAAAGCAACATATAATAAGATTGTTTTTTGGCAAGCGTGATTTATCTTTTGACCGTAACTAATGTGTATAAAAACGAATGACAATATTTTATTTATTGTGTTTGTCTTATTATCATTCGTTCAATTATATTTGCCGGTTTTAGCTATTTATTTAATATCGTTTTTATAAAAATTTAGATGAAAAAAGTGTTTTTGTTAGGTGCCCTGGCTCTATTATGCGGTAGCGCCATGGCCCAGGAAAGTGAAGGTGGGAAGCCATTAAGTATGACCCCATCATATATTGGAAATATGTTACCTCAAAAAGATGTGCCGCAAATATCTTTGACGGCCCCGGATATCGATGCACTGATAAGCGAGGATGAAAGAATTGCTCAAAATCCTTCAAAACCCGTACGTATAGGTGCGTGCATAGCCTCTGATATAAGTTTTCCTAAGTCCGGGATGCTCGTTAGGCAGCCTGATGGTAAAAATATTTGGTTTGCCAAAATAACAGTAAGCGGAGCGAGAGCTTTAGGGATATATTATGACAAGTTTAAGTTGCCAGATGGGGTTAAGTATTTTATAAATAACAGCAATGGAAAGCAAGTATTAGGTGCTTATACTTCTGCCAATAATCCAGATGATGGCAAATGGGTTACAGATAAAGTGCAAGGAGAAGTAATGAACCTGGAATTGGATATAGATGCCGGTGTGGATATTGACAGCATACAACTGCACATTAATAATGTGGCTGATTATTACAAAGGCATAAGATATCTCCAGGTTTATGCCGATCTGATAAGTAATTATTCAACAAATGTTGCGAATAAAACAACTAATACGCTCGCTAGTTGGGATAGCTCTTCGTCGTGTGAAATAAATGCAATATGCCCTATAGGAAATGCTTATACAATTCAAAGAAAAGCAACTGTTGCTATTCAATACCTTGGCACGGGTTTACTTTTAGGTTATGTATTGGCATGTACCGGAACTTTAATGAATAATACGAAACAGGATTGCACACCCTATGTGCTAACAGCCACCCACGTAGAGGCAAGCAACAGCACCAGTAATACTACCTTCTCTCAATGGCAATTTTATTTTTTGTACGAAACGCCCAGCTGCGCTTATGCAGTAAGCCTTGGACCGCCTGCGGGCTATCGCACTTTAGTTGGTGCCACATTCAAAGCAAGGGCGTCTTACGATAGCTCGTCCAACTCTTTAGTCGGAGATTTCCTGTTATTGAAATTGAAAGGTACTTTAACCACAGCTGATAGTGCTTATTTCGCCGGTTGGAATATTGCAACTACGGCCACTGCTGGCACCTACACCTGTTTTCATCATCCTGAGGCAGATGTGAAAAAAGTCTCCAATACGACATCTGTATCAGCGAACGGCAATTTTAATGGGGGCGGGCAGAATACTCACTGGCAAGTTAATTGGTTAAATGGCGGAGTTGAAGAAGGTTCCTCCGGTAGCGGTCTTTTCGATCCTAATGGAAGGCTGATAGGCGATCTTTCCGGCGCACCGGATCCTAACGCATGTATGGGAGCGTCTGGTTATACAATGACCACAACTCAGGCAGAATACAGTAAGCTTACCCTCAACTGGTCTTACGTTCATCAGCAGCCTTCAGATTCCACAACACGGTTAAAAGACTGGTTGGATCCCACGAATTCCGGCGTTACTATCCTGGATGCCATTCCTTCCGGTTGCCTAATAAGTTCTGCAGTTAAATCAATAGTGAATAAGCCTGCTAATTCATTTACGTTGTGTCCTAATCCAAGCAACGGGATAACTTATGCAGATGTAAATATTAATGAAGCCGGAAGCATGAAGATTGAGGTATTAAGTATGTTGGGACGCAAAGTTTTGGAAACGATTTATCCTAATGCACAGCCCGGTAAATATCAAATAGATCTGTCGGATCTTGCGGGGGGAATCTACATGGTAAAAATAAGTACAAAGAATACCTTTATGGTAAATAAACTGGTACTTTCTAAATAATAAATTCCTTGAATGGTAAAATCCTCTGTGCCGACAGGGGATTTTTTGTTAATGCGAAGTTAGTCAAGGCGATATAAAGGCCTAAAATGACCTTATAATGTAATTTGCCCGGTGAAAGTGCCGTTTTACTAAATGCGGCAGATAATTTAATTATAGAAAATACAACAATTGAGTAAACGGGTATTATACGATTTTGATAAGGCACAGGCAGACTATAGCAGGCTTTTTGAAGAGAGCCCTATACCTATGTTTATATATAATACTGCGACTTTAAAATTCATATCGGTTAATGCTGCCGCTATATTGTATTATGGATATAGCAGGGAAGAATTTCTACTTATGTGTATACATGATATACGCATGAAAGGAGACACTTCGGGTGCTAGTGAGGTGATAAAAGTAAGTTATCTGAATAGTTTTTATGACAGCGGACGACACAGGCATGTGAAAAAGAACGGCGAGGCCTTTTATACTCAGGTATATTCCCACGCGGCTACTTTTGCAGGCCGCCCTGTGAGGGTGATGCTTGCGATTGATATTAATACGAAAGTACTAACCGAGCAGAAAAATGAAGAACTGAATAATACTGTAAAAGAACAAAAGAACCGATTAGACAATATCCTGTCCTCTGTAAATGATGTTATCTGGTCATCGAATGCGGAGGCCTATACGATGATATATATAAACGAGGCAAGCCAAAAGGTTTTTGGTTATCTTCCATCCGAGATAATCGAGAACAACGAACTGTTCTTTAGTATCATTCACCCCGAGGACATGCAAAGTGTGCGGGATGCCTGGATGCTGCTGTTAAATGACGGAAGCGCAAATTTCGAGTACAGGATATACCACAAAGATGGATCGATAAGATATATTGACAATCGCGCGGTGCTAATAGCGGCAAATGGAAATGATCCTGCTATTATAAATGGTATAGCCGCAGATGTAACAAGCGAGAGAATAATTGAAGAAACAACAAGAGAGAACGCACGCCGCATAGAAACTATTCTTGAAAGTATAACAGATTCATTCTTTGCCTTAGATGACAATTGGAATTTTATATACATCAACAATGCTTTTGAAAAAACAGCAGGTCGCAAAAGCGAAGAATTGAGAGGTGAAAATATATGGGAGTGCTTCCCCGGTGTAGATAAATTGAAGTTTTACCATGAATTGCAAAGAGCTGCCAGGGAACGCGTAAGTGTGCATTTTGAGGATTATATGCCCATATTGAAAAAGTGGTTCTCCATCAATGCCTATCCATCTGACCAGGGCTTATCTGTTTATCTCAGAGATATGACCGAAGAAAAACGACAACTGATAAAAATACAAGCGCAAAACGATGCATTGAAAGAAATATCCTGGGTGCAGTCGCATAAGATGCGGGCACCCGTCGCAAGTATCCTGGCTTTGGTGGAAGTTTTTAATGCAGACGATCTTAGCGACCCGGTTAATAAACAAGTAATAGATAATATAAAAATAGCAACCGCCAGTCTCGACAATATAATAAAAGAGATCGTTAAGAAAACGGGAATTATTAAAGACTAGGGGAATCTAAAAAAAAGAACTCAACTCTAGGGCAACAAATAAAGATTCGTTGTTTTAATAGTATCACTATTGTGCCCTGCTCTATCCCTGATATATAATTCGAAATAGAGAGTGTCGCCATTTTTTATATGATTGGAATCCTGCCGGGGCAATAAAAAAGCGGCAAGTTGTTTAAACACAGCCGTGCCGGATATACCGTTGTCGGGGTTTTCTATAGTTTGGTCAATTGGCGGGAAAAAGTAACCTGTAAAAGTGGAGCCAGGAGTATCATACCTGCTGTCTCTCAAATAAACGTCATAGATCGTATCATTCGGGTTATTGCCAAGGTCAGCATCCCCATCCGAAAAGCTAAAAGCAATAAATACTGTATCGGTAGGTGAACCTGACTGCACGGAATCCGGCTGCATGCCTAAAAAGCTTATTTTCGGTATTTTTGAAGCATTATTGCTTTTTTTACATGCTGCAAAAGCAATAAGTATAAAAATGACAAAAGCTATATGTGGCTTCATGCAACCAAAGTTAAATAAAGTGGACGAAAATATTAAGTTAATAATTGAAGGCCGTTTTGAATCCATAAACGCTGATAAGTTTAATGATATTGCCCTGGCTGTTTTTCGATATCAATATGCCAACAATGAAGTTTACAGGTCCTTTGCAGATTCTTTAAGGATCATTCCTGAAAATGTAGCAGAACTAAATAAAATACCTTTTCTGCCTGTTTCTTTTTTTAAGACCCATAAGATAGTAAGCGGTGCATGGCCTGATGCTGTATTTATCTTTGAAAGCAGTGGGACGACAGGCGATATTCCCTCCAGGCATTATGTGTATGATGATAAACTGTATGAAGCCGCTTTGCTATATGGTTTCAACAAGTTCTACGGTAAGCCTGAGGATTATGTAGTACTTGCTTTACTGCCCTCTTACCTGGAGCGTAAAAATGCCTCACTTGTGCAGATGGCAAAGGTACTGATGGAAACGGGTTCCAGAATTGAGAGTGGTTTTTACCTTGATGAGTGGGGAAACCTGCATGAGTTGATTATGAAACTTGAAAATGCAGGACAGAAGACACTACTGTTGGGGGTAACGTTTGCACTGCTGGATTTTGCAAGCTCATACCCCATGAAACTAAAAAATACAATAGTTATGGAAACAGGTGGCATGAAGGGTAGGCGTGAGGAGTGGACACGTAAGCAGGTGCATGATTTACTTAAAAAACAATGGCAATTGAACAATGTACATTCTGAATACGGGATGACTGAATTGCTATCGCAGGCTTACTCAAAAAGCGATGGGATATTTGCCTGCTCCCCTACGATGAAAGTAATATGCCGGGATATCAATGATCCTTTGGAATTAAGTGAATACGGGACGGGATGCCTGAATATTATTGACCTTGCGAATATACATTCATGCTCTTTTATAGCTACTGATGATATTGGCACTATTGCAGCCGATGGCATTTTTGAAGTATTGGGGAGAATGGACCATAGCGCATTAAGGGGTTGCAGCTTGATGGCAGTATAAAGAGTTAATACTTCCACCTGTTTTCTCATCAATCATGGTTCGCAGGCATTGAGGACAATAACAGGCTGCATTTGTATCCATTGGCATAACCGGTGGCAATTTGCTGCACCAGCAATCGGTTGTACTGCAACTAAAAACAGCATTACAAAGAGGGCAGGTTTTGTTTTTCTCGCCGGAATTAACATCCATTTTTGTGAATTTTTGTGTCGAAATGTAGCAGTTTTATTACGGGCAAAGCTTTTATTTTTTCTTTTCTGTTTTCTTATTAGTTTTGCAGCCCCTGAACAGGGATTGCCCGGGTGGCGAAATTGGTAGACGCACTGTGTTCAGGTCGCAGCGTTCGCAAGGATGTGCTGGTTCGAATCCAGTCCCGGGCACATTGATAATCAAGGAATTACATTAAAATGTAATTCCTTGATTTTTTTACCCCAAAACTGGTTTTGCAAAGGAGTTTGACCATCGCCTCTATTTCCTGGTTTGGAAAATTGCTGCTTGTTATGAAAGCGCCTGCATGCCTGAACTTTGCAAATATTATTTCATGCCGCAGGTATTTTGAACCTGAATAATTTATTTTCCATAGTGTTTTTTGAAATAAATACACTAAGTTTGTCCCATCATTTCGTTACATACTGAGAGAAGAGAGACCTTTATAAAAATATTTTTATTTTATGAAACGTCTCTATACCTGTTTATTATTACCCCTTTTTGCCTGCTTGTTTCCAAACAATAGTTTTGCGCAAACATTACTTGATACCATACATACTACAGGCAACTGTATCGGGAGTGTATTGAGTGTTACTAGTAACCTGAGTCCAAGCAAGATCGTATGGACGCAGAATGGAACGACGGTAGTGCAAACTACAAACGCAACCTATTCTTCCAAAGGCATAACTGTCGCGGGCCTAAATGATACTACCTACGGTTTAGCCACTAACAGGCTATGGTGGCCTTTTGGTGTCTTTGTAGACACCGTTGGAAATGTATATGTTTCAGACCACAATAATAGCAGGGTGCAAAGATGGGCACCGGCGGCTACAAGCGGCACCACAGTAGCGGGGAATGGCGTTTATGGTAACGGTTTAAATCAATTGGAGTTTCCTAATGGTGTGTTTGTCGATAATGGCGGGAACATATTTGTAGCTGATTATAATAATAACAGGGTGGTGAAATGGGCTCCCGGAGCAACAAGTGGCAGCATTGTTGCTGGAGGAAATGGCTGGGGGGGGGTTAAATTCTCAAATAGCAAATCCCTATGGTGGCTTTGTGGATGCCTCGGGCAATATATACATATCGGATTATCAATTCAACCGCGTGATGAAATGGACGCCGGGTGCAAGTTCCGGCATTATAGTTGCTGGGCAGAACAGCAGTACACCTGTTTATGACTCTTCTGGTTTATATGGCCCCGAAGGTTGCTGGGTAGATGCGAGTGGTAATGTTTATGTAGCAGATGCCAATAACCACCGGGTACAGAAGTGGGCACCGGGTGCAACTTATGGTGTTACTGTTGCGGGACAGAGTAACGGCTCGCATGGCCATGCCACCAACCAATTATTTAATCCTGCCGGAGTCTATGTCGATAGTTCAGGAAATATTTTTGTAGCAGACTTTAATAATAACCGTATCCAAAAATGGGCTCAGGGAGCATCGAGTGGCGTTACTGTTGCGGGCGACAGTTCCGCTGTTGCGGGCGACGATTCAACCCGTTTGCAAAATCCTACGGGCGTTTTCGTTGACAGGAATGGCAACATATATGTATCAGACCAGTATAATAACAGGGTACAGAAATTTACACTAAATTCTGCCATTAATAATGCCTATACGCCTATAGTTGCCGGCTCTTACACTGCAACGGTTTATAATGGCAGCCAGGTCGTGACCACGTCTTCTATCACGATCGGAGCAAACCCTGCAATAACGCTCGGTGCCAACCCCGTTGTTTGTACAGGTGTTACAAGTGCATCATTGCCATATACAGCTCCTACGGGTTCACCAACGCAATATAGCATAACATGGAGTAGTGCAGCACAAACCGGTGCAGGATTTGTAAACGTATCAAATGTCTCCTTGCCTGCTGGTGCCATCACGCTTAATGTGCCGGGAGGCGCGGGTTCCGGTACTTATACAGGTACTTTATCGGTGAGTAATGCGACGGGTTGTGTAAGCGCGGCGCAGACAATAGGTGTAACGGTCAACACATCTGTAAGCATCTCTCTTGGTGCAAATCCCACCATATGCCAGGGTACTACGAGTGCCTCATTACCTTATACATCGACAACAGGTTTACCAACACAGTATAGCATAAACTGGGGACCTTCTGCTACTTCTGCTGGTTTTGCTGCCGTTTCAAACGCAACATTACCTGCCGGCGCAATTACTTTGTCTGCGCCTGGTGCTGCCCCTGCAGGAACTTATACCGGAACTTTAATTGTTGGAAACGGAAGCGGATGTACAAGTGTCGGACAGGCCTTCAATGTCATTGTTAGTGCTTCTCCTTCCATAATATCAGGAGTGAGCCCATCAGTTTGTTCAGGCCTTACGAGTACATCATTGCCATATACCGTAACAAGCGGATCACCAACTCAATATAGTATAAGCTGGAGCTCTTCTGCAGCTTCTGCGGGTTTTACAGTTGTTACAAATGCAGGCTTGCCTGCCGGTGCTATCACAATAAATGTGCCCGGCGCTGCAAGTGCAGGAAGCTATACCGGCACGCTGACAGTGAAGAATGTAAGCAGCTGTTCGAGTATTGGAAGTGCTTTCAATGTGACAGTTAATCCTTTGCCAAACATTACACTCGGAAGCAATACTGCATCAATATGCAGTGGTACTACCATCGCGAGTTTTCCTTATACGGCCACTGGGGCGCCCGCAAGCTATACAGTTATTTATGATGCTAATGCCCAGGCGGCGGGCCTCGTAAATATTACTAATGCAGTGCTGGGCGCGTCACCCGTCGCTTTGCCCGTACCTTCTGCAATATCAACAGGTACCTATCATGGTGTGATCTCTGTAAATTCTTCAGCTGGATGTACAAGCAGTGCTGTTCAAAGTTTCAGCATTTTGGTTAACGCCAATGCGACAACACCTACTATCAATATTTCTTCAAGTCAAACTAATACAATTTGCGCAGGCCAGCAGGTTACATTTACCGCGGCCATAACGAACGGAGGGAGCAATCCTGTCTACCAGTGGTATATAAATGGAAGTGCTGTTGGATCTAATAATTCGCAATACACAACAAGCTCGCTGAACAACGGAGATATTGTGTCTTGTGTTTTGACAAGCAATAACCCCTGCATTACAACAACAACAGCCAGCAGCAGCCCTATTGTTATGACAGTGCATCCTTTACCGACATTAAACAGCTCGCTTAGTGCAAATGTCTGCAGCAATGTGCTGTTTCAATATACACCAACGAGCACCACAGCAGGAGCAGCTTTTGCATGGACGAGGGCTGTGGTGGCAGGAGTTAGTAATGCCGCATCTTCTGGTTCAGGCGGCCCTGCCGAAACTTTCCATAACACAAGTACCAACCCGGTAAATGTAATTTATGTTTATACTCTTACTGCCAATGGTTGCACTAATCCAAGTACATATAATGTGGTTGTGACTGTAAACCCATCTATTGCTACGGTGACTTTAAACGTCAACGCTGTAAATCCTTTTTGCCAGGGTACAACCGTTCTGTTTAGTGCCAGCCCCGGCAATGGTGGTAACACACCTAACTACCAGTGGTATAAAAATAATATCCCCGTAGGTACTAATAGTGCATTATATACAGACAATGCATTGATAACAAGTGATTTTATTTCTGTAACTATGACAAGCAATGCCACGTGTGCATCGCCTGCTGTAGTGAGCAGTAATTCATTTACGGCTTCTGTTATTACACCGCCATCTGTTGCAGTGCAGGTCCAAAACACAGGAATTTGCAGCGGTAGTAATGCCAGTTTTTCTATAAGTGCCAGCGGCTCGTCTTTAACATATCAATGGCAGGAGAACCATGGTACCGGCTTTAATAATATTTCCAACGGTGGTGTTTACAATGGAACTACTACCCATACGCTAAATATCAGTGGCGCTCCCCTCATCATGAATGGTTACACCTATCGGGTATTAATTTCCGGTTCATGCGGCTTTACTACCACAAGTGCAATCGCGACGCTGTCCGTTTCAAACCCCGCAGCATTAAGTAGTGCGCCCGCTGCAAGCGTGTGCAATAACACAGTCTTCCATTATATACCTACCGGTAATGTTGCAAATACAAGTTTTGCCTGGAGCAGAAATGCAGCAGCAGGCATTAGCAACTCAGCAGCCACTGGTTACGACGATCCGGCCGAGACTTTTATCAATACAACTTCAAATGCTGTGAATGTAACCTATGTTTATACACTTACAGATAATGGTTGCACGAGCCCAAGCACCTATAACGTAAATGTAACAGTAAACCCGACCCCAACAGTGGCCGCTCTTAGTAGCCAGCTTGCATGCGACGGTACTTTTAGCACATCGGTACAATTTACAGGAACGTCTTTAGCATACTCCTGGACGAACACTAACACAACAGTTGGTCTTCCTTCTTTCGGGTCAGGTGACATATCTCCTTTCATGTTGCATGACACCAGCTCGATAAGTGCGGTTGTCGATACAGTAACTGTTACGCCTACATATAATGGCTGTAACGGAGCACCGCAAAGCTTCACCTATACAGTGAAGCCAACCCCGGTGATGAATGCCATTCCTAATCTTGCGGTGTGCAATGGCACCTATTCAAGCCCTGTTTTCTTTTATGGCACAGCTCCAAACTATGTTTGGACCACTTCCAACAGTTCTATTGGTTTGGCATCTTTCGGGACAGGTGCTACGATACCGTCTTTCGTTGCGCAAGGGCAGGCCAATGCTACAGTGATTGATTCTGTCAGCGTTACTCCGATATCCTATGGATGTAACGGTACCCAGCAAACATTTTATATCTCGGTTAATCCAAACCCACCGGCCCCTATTATTGATATAAAACCTTCTCAGACGCTATGCTCCAGTCAATATTCAGCTATGAGTTTTGGGACTTCTTATACAGCAGCTACCGGAACGTACTACGCGTGGAGTGTTTCGAATGCGGATATTTTAGGTGTGGGAGCCGGAGGGCAAAATTGTCTTGTCAGATTCCCTAACCCGGGCGCAAGCGAAGTTACACTAACGAGCTATTATACTAATACACTTTGCAGTACCTCGACCAGCGACAACCTTACTTTGAGCAGCTCTGTCCCAGTAAATGACGGCGTTATTTATTATAATAACCAGTTTATATGTCTTGATAACCAGGATTATGTTAACCCGAGTCCTGATTTTTCGGGTAAATATTATTGGGTAATAATTTTGAATGAGGGATGCTACCAAAAAATATATTACAATCCACCTGCAACGGGTATCAATCAATTAAGCGGCACTAAGGCTGCTATGAAAATGTATCCCAATCCGGGTACTGATATTGTGAATGTAGAATTAACATCTGTTAATAGTGGTAATGCTGATGTGCAGATATCTGATCTAAGTGGTAAAATGATCTTTAAAACAGTAACACAGAACAATAAATGCACCCTTAATATTTACGGCCTGTCGCCGGGTGTATACTTTGTCAGCGCCTATATCGATCATGTTTTGGTTTCATCAAACACTCTGATCAAAAATTAATCATTCCCCTAAATCTTTAACGATGAAAAAAATACTTTTTATTTTTTTAGTTAGCTGCTTTGCAATTACAGCTTATTCGCAAAGAAACGATATAGCCCCGAGGCTTTATGCCGATAGCCTGATACCGCGCTGGTGCCTGGACCTGAATTTTAAAGCGGGCTTCCTTTCCGAAGATATCAGCACGGTAAATTTTGCATATGCCTATCCACAGGCCTTAAACGATACTATCGGTAAGCTGCATTTTAAAAACGGCTCATCTTTTGGTGTAGACGCCCAGGTAGGTTTCTTTATGGGGAGGAAACGCCATTGGGGCATCGGCACCGGCCTTATGTTTATGAGACAACAAGGGGATATCTACCTTGACCAATTCAAAGTTGAATATCAATCTGTGGACAGAAACAATGCTATCTTCAGGCAAGTACTTTCCGCGAACGGCCAGATAAATGAATCAGTTACTATTTCTAATCTAACGCTGCCTCTTTTATTA
>JABDGU010000044.1 GCA_013285905.1 Bacteroidota bacterium
AATGTAGTAGCCGGTGCCGGATCGGTCAAGTCATCCGCAGGCACATACACCGCCTGTACGGAAGTGATAGAACCGTTTTTGGTAGAAGTGATACGCTCCTGCATCAAACCCATTTCCGTGGCCAGTGTAGGCTGGTAACCCACCGCTGATGGCATACGTCCTAGAAGTGCGGACACCTCAGAACCTGCCTGCGTGAAACGGAAGATATTATCAACGAAGAAAAGGATATCCTTTCCTTTGCCGCTGCCATCACCGTCACGGAAATATTCTGCTATCGTAAGACCTGAAAGCGCCACACGTGCACGTGCACCGGGTGGTTCGTTCATTTGTCCGAATACGAAAGTAGCCTGTGATTTTTTAAGTTCTTCCATGTCAACGGAGTCAAGGTCCCAGCCTCCGCTTTCCATGCTGTGTTTAAATTTGTCGCCGTATTTCACAATGCCTGCCTCGATCATTTCACGCATTAGGTCATTTCCTTCACGTGTACGCTCACCCACACCTGCAAATACAGACATACCGGAGTATGCTTTCGCGATATTGTTGATAAGCTCCTGTATCAATACGGTTTTGCCCACACCGGCACCACCAAACAAACCGATCTTACCACCCTTTGCATAAGGTTCGATAAGGTCGATAACTTTAATACCTGTATAAAGTATCTCAGAGGCTGTACTCAGGTTTTCGAATAATGGTGGTTTTGCGTGTATAGGGCGGCCGCCTTTTTTGTCAGAAGCCTTCAAACCATCAATAGCATCACCGGTAACGTTAAACAAACGGCCGTTTATCTGCTCGCCAACAGGCATAGCTATCGGAATGCCGGTATCAACCACTTCCATGCCACGCACCAGGCCCTCAGTGCCATCCATGGCCACAGCACGAACGCTGTCTTCACCAAGGTGCTGCTGCACTTCCATCACTAATTTGTCGCCATTGGGGCGGGTTAATTCAAGCGCGTTAAAGATTTCGGGCAGTTTATTATCACCGCTGAAATACACGTCAAGTACCGGACCGATTATCTGTTTGATTTTACCAACGTTAGGCATACGATTCAAATATATTTATATGGATTGTTCTGAAATTTGGCGCAAAAGTAGGCTTATAATATGGAAATTCAAAAAGGAACAGGGTATTTGGCGCTCATTAATTTACATTAATCTATTTTGAATACTATTGGTAAGGTAAATGTTGTCTTAACCGGCCGATTATGGTCTTTTCCGGGAAGCCAATTGGGCATTAACTTCATAACTCTCATTGCCTCACTATCTAATTCCGGCAATGTATGCTTTATTACCTCTATGTTTTCAATGGCTCCGCTTTCATTTACAACAAACTGCACAATTGCCCTGGTGTATAATTTTAGTTTTTTCCCTTGGAAATCATCTCTTACATCCTCCGGAAAATGGAGATTATCATATAGAAATTTGTTAAAATCGTATGGTGCTTTTGGCAAAATTTCTTCCTTACAGCTATCTGTCTCTGTAGTTCCGTCCTCCTTATAACATTCTATAGTTAGTAAAGAATCATTACGAAAATGCCCAATGCAACTCTTCCCTCCTGATTTATAGTAGTAATTCCAGATGCCGGCTTTTTTATGTGCCTCTGAGAATATACCTGATGATGAAACTTTGCCTTTTTCATAATCATAATATTCAGTCTCTGTTCCCGATCCTTTGCCTAAAGAATCATAAGTTCCTTTGAATATGATGTGTTTGTCATTCCAGCGATAAGAAAATAAATAAGGCATCCCATCATTAAATAAAGACGAATCTGTTGTATTCCCATGCTCATCATATCCCATCCATAAGCCATGCTTTTTGCCATCAGTATAATTGCCTTCTTTCTCTAAGCGGCCATTCCTATAATAATATTGAAAACTGCCTTGTCCTGTTTTAAAGCTATCATCCGAAAACATTCCTGACATTTTCAGTGTCTTTTCATAAGTATAATAGTCTTTCACCAACCACAGTCCCGGTTTCTTTGTAGCTCTTCGTATATAATACGCATCATGCATATCGCATTGCTTGTTATCAACTCCATAATAATACTGATTCATCACTTCGCCCTTCGCAAAACATGATTTAGATAAGGCTATCAGCAATAAAAGAAGGCAGATGTATTTCACTTTCGAAAAATAATACAAAATGGTTAATTACTGATTTTTGCAAAATGCCTATTTAAAATGAATAGGTTGTCCCCCTGCTAAGCGTAGTCTTCCCCCTAACAAATAATAAGGTTCGGCGGCAATCTCAGATTCCGTCGTAGCGGCAGCAAATCTCCGATTTGCGAATAAGGCTTACGTCCTGCGCGAGTCTCCTCCTTCAGGGACTCGCGCATACTCGCCACCCCGCCAGCCAATTTTGAAAGATATCCACAAAAACAACAGAATGGCATACAAATTGCGCGATAATTATGCGAGTTTTTACACTTGTAATTTTGGCAGAAAATGTATTGTTAGAAGTTCTTTGAAATCTGTAAATCTATGTAGGATAGTGTTCTTTGTGTTTTGTCTTAGTGAACCTTGTGGTATAAAATATTTGGAAAACGATGAGCAAATACGGGAAAGTATGGGAACCGAGCGGCAGCGAGTTCACGAACACAAATAAAAAATCATCAAGGTGTTCGTAACAAAAGTACAAGAACTCTCTCATGAACACAGTTGAAAAAATAAAAGTGGAGTGAATAACTTAAATGCACCCCATTTGCAGCCGAAAAATGATCTTCCTTGAGGAGTCGTGCTTCAAAATGTATTAGTAAAAATCTTCCTTAGGAATTTAGACTTTTTACATTGCATTATTTTTTAACTTTAAGGTTCAAAAAATAATTTATGTCTGTAAATTATGTTTCAAATGGCGAGGGTGAAACAATAGCAGTGCAAATCGCTATTTCAGATTGGGAGAAAATTAAAGATAAATACCACGATGTGGATGCACTGGATACAGATTTACCGGATTGGCAAAAAAATCTCATTGACAAAAGGCTGAAAGCAATTGAAGACGACCCGGGATCTATACAAGATATTAGAGGCTTGTTTGAAGAGTTGGATAAATAATTTTTATAGCATTGAACCATCTTCAACCGACATTAGCATTTAAAAACGCAGTTGGACTTGTATGCTTGCTTCTGGCCCTGCTTTGCATCCAAACCCCCACATTCGCAAAGCCTGCGGACAAGGACTATACAGAATACCATAAAAGCATCATAAATGCGGAGTATGCCATCTTTATACAAAATGATTCCATTGGGGGCTTAAAAATATATAAGCAGGTTTTTGATAATTATGATTTTGCTTTTGTGGACGATTGCCTCGTGGCTTTTCAACTGGCATTGGTTTTTAAAAAGGAAGATTATGCCATGGCTTTCATCAAAAAAGCCCTTGATAATGGTTTTGAATTAAAATTGCTGGATGAGCTTTCTGTTGGCTGTGCCTGCACTCACTATTCCGACAGGTCCTGTGTGCGCATACATGAGGCATTCATCAGCAAAAACAGGAAGTATTTGGAAGTATATGCAAAGGAGGCTTATCCCAAATACATACAGCGAATTGATAAGGATCTTTTAGCAGCACTGATAAAACACCATGTTAAGGAGCAACTCTATAAAAATTATCATGCCCAGCTTGGCTTTAGCATGGACGATCAGTGGAAGGAGTACCTGAAGGTAACAGACGATAACCTGGCTTACATGGACTCCCTGGCCAATAAAAAAATATTCGTTGGCGAACAAAACCTCGGTATCTATACTAATAAACAAGCGGAGTATTTGAAAATGCCCTTCGGCACTATTGAAAACTGCCTGGCACTGGCATTAAAAAATTACCGCCTGCCGCCCGGTACTTTTGTACCTATCATAACAGAAGGCGATTACTATGAATTTGGCCCGGTTTATAATATGCAGTTTCACAACCCTAAAACGTACAACCATTTGTCAGTATATAAAGATGAGGCTATAAAAAAAGGCTACCTGCACCCCCGGGAATATGCAAGCTTAAAATTCAACGATAGAAAAGGCCCCCATGATGACCTCTTTTTACAACCAACTAAGGCAAAAATTATCGATACAAAAGAAATAAACGAAAGGAGAAAACAACTATTACTGCCCGGCTACGAAATTGATTACAATAAACATGCCTTTGCGCATGCACATAATTTGCAATTGTGTTTTGGGATGTTTAACGGCACGAGATAAGGGCACAGGCTTGCGTAAATAGGCACATGCAGTAATAAGTTTAATGATTTTATCGTAAATTTGATATTATGAAGCACTATCAATTTTCAGCCCAGATAGAACGTGATAAAGAAGCAGGAGTATATGTAGCTTATGTACCTGGTTTACCGGGTGCGCATACACAAGCCAAAAGCCTTGATGAACTACAGGTCAACATTAAAGAGGTTATAGAACTTTGTCTTGAAGAATTAAGCGATGAAGAATTAGCTGCTTTACCGGAATTTGTAGGTGTACAACAAATTATGGTTGATGTATGAGCAAGCTTCCTCTTACTGATGCTGCATCTTTAGAAAGGATTATTTTAAGACTCGGTTTCCAATTTATAAGGCAAAAAGGCAGCCATAGATTTTACAGGCATCCGGATGGCAGATATACTACAATCCCTCATCATGGTAATATGGACTTAGGCAGGCCACTATTGAGAGAAATATTAAAACAAATAGAGCTTTCCCCGGAAGAATATCAAAAATTATTATAAAATAAGCTGCATGCCTGACTATAAAGTATTAAACAGTAGGAGTAAAGAAATTTTTACAGATGTATCGCTGCATCCCGGCGAGGTGCTGGCAGATGAACTGGAGGCAAGGGAAATAAAAAAATCGTTTTTTGCTGCCCAACTGGGCCTCAGCCCCAGCCACCTGAGCGAATTGCTGCATGGTAAAAGGCATATTAATGCTGCCACAGCCATAAAACTTGATCAACTATTAAGTATCCCTGCTGAATACTGGATGCGGGTACAAGTATATTATGATCTTTTTATAGAAAGAAATAAAGAATCAAAAGCAGCCTGATTTAAAGCACAACACCATTTTTTATATAAAATACATTTCAAACAGGCGATACATAAAATATTTCATTTATTTAACCTCGTTTTCCCTCCTTTTTAACTGTTAACATTCGCGTTTGGCATTGTTTTAACCGCAATTATGCAGTATTTTTGACCCCTGTTTCTTAATGAAAATATAACCTTAAAGAAGAAAAATCTATGCAGGAATTTGGACAGAAGAACCCCACAGCAAAATTGGCTGACCTGGGACTGAACGTGTCAATAGCTCATTGGAATCTATCTCCTGAAGAGCTGGTAAAGAAAACATTAGAGTTGGGACAAGGCGAACTGAACGACGCAGGCGCCTTATGTGTAAGCACCGGAAAATTTACAGGACGTTCCCCCAAGGATAAGTTCACTGTTAAGGATGCGATAACCGAAAAGAGCGTGGACTGGGGTGATGTAAACTTCGCCATGAGTCCTGAAAACTTCGATGCCCTATATAAAGAAGTATCTAAATACCTGGATGGCAAGGAAGTGTGGGTGCGCGATGCTTATGCCTGCGCCGACCCCAAATACCGCCTGAACATACGTGTTATAAATGAAGCCCCATGGGCCAACCTGTTTTGCAACGACCTTTTTCTGCGCCCAAGTGCTGAAGAAGTAAAGACGCAAAACCCTGACTGGCTGATACTGCAGGCCCCCGGCTATGTAGCGACACCGGGCCAGCTAGGCACCCGTGCTGATGGAAAAGGTAATTTTACGGCGGTAAACTTTACACGCAAGATCATCCTTATAGGTGGCAGCGCCTATACCGGCGAAATGAAAAAAGGCATTTTTGGTGTTCTTAATTTCATTATGCCACACGATAATGGCGTATTAAGTATGCACTGCTCTGCCAATGAAGGTAAGGATGGTGATGTGGCCCTGTTCTTCGGCCTCAGCGGCACCGGTAAAACTACCTTAAGCGCAGACCCTAACCGCGCACTGATAGGTGATGACGAGCATGGCTGGGCAAAGGGTTCTGTATTTAATTTTGAAGGGGGCTGCTATGCAAAATGTATAGACCTTACCGAAGAAAAAGAACCACAGATATTTCGCGCCATTAAGCCAAATGCCTTGCTGGAAAATATCAAGTTCATAGCCGGCACTAATAAAGTTGATTATAAGGATGCAAGCATCACAGAAAACACCCGTGCTGCTTATCCTATCTATCATATAGATAATGCAAAGGACCCCTCTTATGGCGGCGATCCTAAAAATATTTTCTTCCTTACCTGCGATGCATTTGGCATTCTGCCACCTATATCTAAACTAACAACAGGTCAGGCCATGTACCACTTTATAAGTGGTTATACTGCAAAAGTTGCGGGCACTGAGGTGGGTGTTACAGAACCACAAACTACTTTCTCTGCCTGCTTCGGGCGTGTATTCTTACCATTGCACCCTACCAGGTATGCAGAACTGCTCGGCAAAAAGCTGGAACAACATCCTGATGTGAACGTGTGGCTGGTGAACACAGGCTGGAGCGGCGGTGCCTACGGTGTGGGTAACCGTATGAAATTAAGTTATACCCGATCTATGATAACAGCAGCTATTAACGGCGAACTGGCTAAAGTAGAGTTTGAAGCGCATCCTGTATTTGGCATTTTAATGCCTAAGTCTTGCCCCGGTGTACCTGACGAAGTATTATTGCCCCGCAACACATGGAGCGATAAGGAAGCTTATGACAAGAAGGCGAATGAATTAGCTCATTTGTTCGTTAAAAATTTCAGCAAGTATGCAAGCCATGCTAACGAAGAAATATTGGCTGCAGCCCCGGTAGTCTTTAACTCTGTAGGCGCATAATATGCCCTGATAGATACAATATTGAGAAGCCGGCTTTTGCCGGCTTTTTCATTTAGAAGGGTAATAATACGCATATGCGTTTTCTATAAATATAGCTGATGTTGAAATCAGCCGGGAAGCTGTATATACCAACACTATACAATCTGCCTTCTGAATAGTTTCCTGCCATTTTATATCATAAACATGGCCAAGATCCACCCATTGATAATTGAAATTGTCCCACGAAACTATAGGTTGCGCCGGATTTGGGATAAACACAGCGTTATAATACCAGAACTGTGACGCAGAATCGGAATTCATGATGCCGTTATTAAAAAGTGTCTTCATGAAACTGTCTCCTATATATATTATCATAGGTTTTGTGACTTTTTTGTGCCCTGTAGAAACGTATTGCCACCTCTGATACCAATAAGCTCCGGTATCTATAGGAAATACCAGGTTCAGCAAACGTTCCATATCGCCTTCTTCATTCCTTGCCATATAAGTATAATCAGTTTGGGTCCAAACAGGATGAAGCATTTCTATATTTCTGCTTCGTTCAATGAATCTTATCAGGCTATCGACAGCATACATGGAACCATATAGGCTCCAGTGAATGCCTTGTTTAATAAAGAGAGAATGCTCGGTTTTCCCTTTTAATGAAACGAACCAGGAATCAAAATCTATTTGATGAATACCAAGAGAATCCTCCAGATGCACAAAAGTTTTAAGATTGGTTTTGCCATTAGGCTTGCAGTTCCAGTTGTCTGGTATGTCTTCAGGGTTATAGGAAACTTTCGAGGCGGCATGAACGAAGACAAATGTCTTCCCCATTTTTTCAAGTGTGTCTTGTACCGCTTTCATTTTTAACATTAGTGTAAGGAGATGTTCGTCACCATTGTAATCTATACCACAGTAAGCATCTATATATTCTTTAAAGAACAGATCGTTATTTTTGCCTATAATAAAGTCCGGAACGTTGATTTTGTTGAAAAAACTGAAATCTATTTGGTTCACAAAACGTATCATGTCTTCTCTAAAGCCTACCACATCATTTAGGTAGCTATTTAAAGATGCCTGGTAAGAACCATCCCACAAGCCCCAATAGGAAAATGCCGGCTTTTCTGTAGGCATCACATCTTTAAGCGGCGAGCTTTTGATTATTTTATAGTGGTGGTTCAGCAATGGAAATGCAAGCAGCACCAAGATCAAAAAAAATAAGCGCCCTCTCGCAGTTTTAAGTTCCATAATCTAATTTCAAAAAATAAATGAAACGATCAAGTTTTGTTTTATTTTCAATAATTCAATGTTTTTTGGCGGGTAATAATAATCATAAAGCGCTTCAACAAAACCACTGCCAATTGATCTTTTAAGTTGTGGTGGCGTATACGATATAATAATGCAATCCGCTTTGTCTACTACGGCTTTCCAGTCATAGCCCGGCATGTCGTAAGTTACAGGGCCTTTTTCATAATTAGTGTCATATACCTCACGAAAATAAAACCAGAATTGAGGATCTGTGTTTGTCTGCATAATTCCGTTGTCCAGCAAGGGCCATGTAAAACTGTCTCCCATATAGATTGTCCGGGGTTTGGTTTTTGTACTGTCGCTCTCATAGTGGAAAACCGGGTACCAAAAGTCAGAAGTATCAAGCGGAAAAATCAGGTTCAGCAAACGCTCCACATCATCATCCATCTTCCTGGGATGTTTGCTCATTTCTACACCCGTAACCACACGATGAGGCATGGAGATATTTCGCACCCTTTCTATGTATCTTATAATGCTGTCACTAGCATATTGAGCTCCGTAAATGCTCCAGTGAATGCCCTGTTTGGTAAACGGTGGATGTATCA
Source organism: Bacteroidota bacterium (assembly GCA_013285905.1). Classification (GTDB taxonomy): domain Bacteria; phylum Bacteroidota; class Bacteroidia; order Chitinophagales; family Chitinophagaceae; genus JABDGU01. Next base: position 8,671 of record JABDGU010000044.1, read on the forward strand.
TTTTGTCTCTCAGCAAAACATACCAGTAGTTAAAATCAATGTAATGAACGCCTGTCGAATCAAAGAGATGTTTCATGGCATTCAGATTGGTTTTTGCATCCAGGCTGCAGCGTTTTCCGTCCGGCAGATGATCATAGTAATAACTGGCCTTGGAAGGTTCAATTAACCAGACAAATGTTTTACCCGAACTTTCCAGCGTGTCCTGGACCGCCTTTAATTTTATTGCCAGGTCTTTAAAAAAATTATCGCCCTGGTAATTGCTGCCTGTGCATTCGTCAACAAACTCGTCATAATACAAATAAGTTCCGGGTGCCGAAACAACATTGGGGGCGTGCACAATTCCGAATAATGAATAATCAAACTGGTTATTAAATCGTATGAAGTCCGGCCTGAAAGCAATATTGTCATTAGTATAATCATTTCTCCCCGCCTGGAAAGAACCATTCAGCCAATCGTGCAGCGAAAATATGGGCCTTGGGGCAAGCGGGGTGTTAGAAAGCCGGCTTGTCTTACTAAACTTCAAATAACTATTTAATAATGGCAGAAATAAGATCAGGAATAAGAAAAAAAACAAGCGTCCCCTCGCAGTTCTAAGTTCCATTTTTCTAAAATCTAAAATAAATGAAAGGGTTGAAGGTGGAGGAACTGATGCGGCCTGCGCAAATAAAACATAGTAAAAGCAACACGAATGCGGTTATGTAATGCCGCCTCATACTGTAGGCAGAATAAAAGACCTTTTCCTGTATACGCCTCCCCATTGCGGGAATTGTAAAAAAGGAAAAGAAAGCCGCCAGCAGCAGGGTGAACCAATATAGGTTATTAGTGTGCCAGCTTGCTGCAGTGTTCCAGGAGAACATGCGCCCGAGAAATGATATGGAAGACTTAAAATTCTCAAGCCTGAAAAAGACCCAGCCTATCAATACCACAAAAAAAGAATAAATACATGCTGCCTTTCCCAACCGCGAAAGCCATTTTAGAAGGCCCATTCTCTCTATAACAAGAAAAAGCCCATGGTAGGCGCCCCATATCACAAAGCCCCAGGCGGCACCATGCCATAAGCCTGATAAAAGGAAAACAAGCCACAGATTAAAATACAAACGCAATTTTGAGTTTACCCTGTTGCCACCTAAGGGTATATAAAGGTAGTTCCGCATCCATGCCCCCAGCGTAATGTGCCATCTGCGCCAGAAATCGGTGATGGAAGTAGCGGTGTAGGGATTATTAAAATTCTCAGGAAGACGGAAACCCATCATTAAGGCCAGGCCTAAAGCCATGTCGGAGTAACCCGAAAAATCAAAATATATCTCGAAGGTATAACTTAGGGCACCAAGCCAGGCAGTGGATGTAGCTAATTCATTTGTCGGGATTTTGAAGATGTCGTCTGCAGCTATGCCCACCACATTTGCGATCAGCACTTTTTTACTTAAACCTATCAGGAATCTGTAAAAACCTCTCAGCCTGTATTCCGATGTCTCGTAAGCGCTCCGGTCATACAACTGGTCTGCAATATCATGATACCGCACTATGGGCCCGGCTATCAGCTTGGGGAATAAAATGATATACAACTGGTAGTCCCAAAATCGCTTCAAAGGCTCATGCACTCGCCTGTAAACATCCACAACATAAGTTATCGTTTCAAATGTGTAAAATGAGATGCCTATAGGCAAAACTAGTTTTGCCCAGCTTATTGGTTTTATCCCCGCAAGCGAGAGTCCCGCATTGATATTTTCGACAAAAAAATTGCTATACTTAAAATAAAAAAGCAAGCCCAGGTTAATAAAAAGGGACAGGCATAGCAACAAAACTCTTTTCTGTTTCGATGCCGATGCAGACATGAGGCGTACCACATAAAAATCAACCACCGTGGTACCAAGTATTACGAAAATAAAACGCGGGGCGCCCCAGGCATAAAAAAATATACTCCCCAGCAATATGATGATATTCTTATACTTTTTACCAACCAGGTAATAGCATAAAAAAAACACAGGCATGAAATAAAACAGGAAAATAATGCTGCTGAATACCATATCCGGGTGCTTATAGTGATTTAACACCCAAGATTAAAAAAAATAGCTGAATATTAGCCATGTTTGCCGTTTTTTATTGATATCAATAGGGCCTTACTGCCGTATCTTATCATTATGCGGCTTAATCTTAAAGAATCATTTAAGGAAACGGCTGATTTTTATATTTTCACATTCAAATGCGCTTATCCTTTAAGAATATTTTACTACTTATTGCCTTAATTCCCACTATAAGCTATGGGCGTTACTATAAGGTAAAGGAAATAATTGCCAAATCCGACAGTGTTCTGGAGGAAAAGATCGGACACCGCTTTTTCATTTATTGCAAGGTGGACAAGGGCTCGTATTATGAGTATGTAAACACCAAGAAAAGATCATTCTATAAACCCCTGCTGAAAAAGAAAAGCTGCCACCTGGGCCTTAAAAGCATATACGTAAAATACGATTTTTCCATGCCTTACCCTGACTACCAGTGGTATGACACTATAAAGGGCTCAGTAGTAATTGAACTGGGCGTAGATAGTATGCTGAATTTGCGAACTGAGCCCGAGCTTAACTTCATTCCTGATTTTGTTGACCAGAATTATCCGTGCAATTTTATCAGCCGCGACAGTGCCATTGCGATAGCTCAAACCGACAGTATGAAGAGCGGGGTTACGCCTCCTTACGCTTATGTAAAATATTTTCCACCTAAAAAAAGGTGGGTTTGGGTAGTGTTAAGGACCATATGGAATAATGAAGATTTTAATAATGACAAGCCTACCAAAGATGATATGGTGATAGTAGATGCAACAAACGCCTGGATACTGGAACATAAAGTAATACCCTTTGCGCCGCATGTTAATTGATACCCTCTATGGGCACTTAACAATATTTAATGCTTTCATAAAACATTAGCTCCCTCCTTTTCCGTAACTTTATGTAAAATAATACCCCTCTCCTTTGGAGAGGTCGGGAGCGGTTTATGAAAGGTTTTCTTTTTACAAAATATGATCCGGATCAAAACAGCCAGTCGCCTTTCGACAAGTTGTTCAATCTGTTCATGGAACTATTGCATTATACCAGCGGCGATCCTACAGAAGCGCTGGACTGGCTTACGCAATTAGACAGGAAACATGGCCTCACCAATAAAGAGTACGGTATCGGAGATTTTATTGAAGACCTGAAAGAGCAAGGCTACCTGGATGAAAACAAACTGGATGGCACTTACAAGATAACCGGCAAATCAGAACAAACTATCCGCAAACGCTCGCTGGATGAAATATTCGGGAAACTGAAAAAAAGCAAACAAGGCAATCACAGCATTTTTAAAAGCGGTTTTGGAGATGAAATGAATCCCGAGACAAGGCCTTATGAATTCGGCGATGCACTGGAGGCAATAGATTATACCGGCAGCCTGAAGAATGCTTTTATCAACCATGGCATAGGGCAGCTATCTATGCAGCAGGACGACCTTGAGATGCACGAGATGGATTTCAAAACGCAGACCTCCACTGTTTTGATGATAGATATTTCCCACTCTATGATACTGTATGGAGAGGACCGCATCACTCCTGCAAAAAAAGTGGCGATGGCTTTGAGTGAATTGATCACGACACGCTATCCTAAGGATACTTTAGACATCGTTGTGTTTGGCAATGATGCCTGGCAGATAGAAATGAAAGAATTGCCTTACCTCACGGTTGGGCCTTATCATACAAACACGGTGGCCGGATTGGAATTGTCTATGGATATCCTGAGGCGACGCAAAAACCCTAACAAACAGATATTTATGATAACCGACGGCAAGCCTACTTGCCTGAAAGTTGGCAATAAATACTATAAAAATAGTTTTGGTATCGACTCCAAAATACTGAATCGCACACTGAACCTTGCCGGGCAGCTAAGGCGCCTGAAAATACCTGTAATAACTTTTATGATAGCCAGCGACCCATACCTGCAAAAATTTGTAAGGGAGTTTACAGAGGTAAACAATGGCAAAGCGTTCTACTCCAGCCTCGATGGTCTTGGCCAGTTCATTTTCGAAGATTACGAGCGCAATAAAAGAAAACGGGTAAAATAATAGGCAACCGTTTATTGTTTCTTAGGCAAAGGCTTCCTCGGCAATTTTTCGTCCCTCATAGCCGTATGGTAAACGAATGATGCCATGATAATAGATGCCTGCATCAGGTCGTTGCTGTTCACCCTTTCGTAAGTATCCATATTGGTGTGGTGCGAGCGTGTTTGATATTCGAGGTTGTCCTGTATGAATTGAAAGCCCGGTATGCCTATCTCGTCAAATGAAATATGGTCTGTAGATCCGGTATTCCGTATGCTGAGGGTACTTGCGCCCAAATCCCTGAACGGTTCCATCCAGGCTTCGAAAATAGGCCTTACCTCATCATTGCCTTGCATATAAATGCCTCGTATTTTGCCTGCGCCATTATCTAAATTGTAATAGGCAGATACTTTTTCATACCCTGCTTTGAATTTCCGTGTGTCCTTATCACCATAATGTTTCTTAACATAAGCGCGCGAACCCAGCAAACCTTGTTCCTCACCACTCCAAAGTATAATACGGATGGTGCGGCGTGGTTTTACGCCGATAGCTTTTAATATTCGTATAGCTTCCATGGCAACAACTGAACCTGTACCGTTATCAGTAGTTCCTGTAGCCCCGTGCCATGAATCCATGTGGGCGCCCAGCAGCACTACCTCGTCTTTCAGATCAGTGCCGGGTATCTCTGCAACAACATTATTTTCCATCGAGTCTGCCATCAGGTAAGTATTGTCCATATCCATTTCCAGTGATACTTCTTTGCCCGCATCCAATAAGCGTACCAAACGGTTCAGGTGCTCTGCACCCATTTCCATTTCCGGCAAAACAGGTTTTGCATTCCATGCCCTTGAGGCGCCGTTGGATGTAAAGAGGGTACCATCTGTTCCACGACCGCCGCTTAACACGGCCACTGCACCTTCAGCTATCAGAAAACTATCCAGCTTAGGCCTTAATGTGTTTATGGGCCTGCCAAGCGGTGCTTTTATATGCGGATTAGGGTTTGCGCCTGCGTCGTCCAAATGAGTGTCGTATGTGTTTTTCAGCAGTTCTTCATCAGTAAGCCTTTTGGCATCAGGGTTAAAATTCACCTTCAGTTCGTAAGCGTTTGTTGTTGCATATACCACGATCTTGCCCTTTAATGTGCCCTTATATTTTTCCATGTCCTTGGGGCTATCTACTCTTATCAGGGCAACATTGGCTTTTATTAATCCGTTAGTACCCGGCGTCCAAGCTTTCGGCACAGCAATTAATTGTTGGTAATAGGGTGCTGTCATTGCCAGGTAGGATTTGTGGGTTTCCCATCCTTTGCCGAAACCGCCCCAGGGTTCTATTTCAGCATTTTCCAATCCCCAGTCTTCAAATTGCTGTTTTGCCCATCGTTCCGCCTTTTTCATACCGCTGGAACCGGTTAGTCTGGGTCCCGTTACATCAGTTAACTGAAAGAGGCTTTCCATTGCCTTCGAATTGCTGAACTCCTCCTGTTTTATTTTTTCTATCACTTTCAGGTTGGCCCTTTCCTCATGGTCTCCTTTAAAGGAAGTCAGGAATAAAGCAAAAAGAATAGCAAATAATAAACAATGGTTTTTCATCGGGAAATGATTTTAAGCAAGAAAAATAGAGAAAATATTGTTTATAGTGGATATTACTTTTAAGCCTGTCAAAATGAAATTTGAGATCAGGCATACTTTATTAGTTTTGTATAATATTTATGTCTTGTCCTAAAATGTAATACAGTGTACTCTTTAAATAAAGTATGGACTCATTAATTAATAGATATATCGCCAGGCCATTCAGCATTTTCTTTCCCAAAATCATATTTATTATTATTGCCGTGGCGCTTTGTGTTTCTGCTATCCTTTGTTTTTTTTATTTAATAAACGACCATGAGACAATAAAAAACTGGTATTTAGGCCTGAATGATTGCTTTTACAGGCATGAATATTGGACAAGGGATTTTTTTACATCTGCTGTAAAATTGAAAGGGAACAAATTTGCTTTAGCTGGCATTGTTTTTTCCATAGCCGGCCTAGTATATTCCTTTTTGAATATCAAAAGATATTGGATTTTAAAACCTGCGCTGAAAGATGGCACTCGTGCAAAATATAATAGTTCATGGTATGTAATAATAATTATCATGGCAATAGGATTGTGGTGTTGGGGAAACGCACACATAGATAGCTCTTATGATGAGCTGTTTTCTGCTGTTAATTGCGCCGATCTCCCACTCTTCCAAACTATGTCTTATTACATGCTTGTAAACAATCATATTCTTTTCAATTTTCTTAATAATTTATTATTTAGCTGGTATGGAGACTTGCTGCAAACCAGCAGGTTTATATCTTTAATAGCCTATGCGGGCATTTTATGTTGTGTGTTCTGTTGGTTCTCAAAAATGATGAGGAATAAATGGCATGCTTTTTTAGCTGTGATTCCTGTCTCTTTGCAATTTACGACATGGGCATTTGCAAGCCAGGGCAGGGGCTATGAGTTGCAGGCATTTGCTACATGGCTGGCATTCATTTCTATTTTTAATTATGTTCAAAAAAATGGAAAGACCTCCTTAAGGGCCAATGGGTTTTATTGCTTTGTTGGTTTTGCCATAGTGCCCACCTTTTTCTACTATTATTTAAGCCAGTTGCTTTTTGTTTTACTATTTATGGTCTATAACAAACGCATTGATCTTAAGTTTATCAAGTATCAATTATTTTGTGGTGTAGTGGTATTTTTATTTTACCTGCCTGTCATTTGCTATTCCGGCTCAGGTTCGTTTAGCGGAAATTATGCCTTATCTGCAATGGCTAAGGATATAGGCTCTTACATCCCCATGCTCTTCTCAAATTTGAAATACGATATCAATTTTGTTTCTTCATTTCTACTGCGTGAGAATCACCCGGTTAATTATATGCTATTTCTTTTTCCTCTTGTCTTATTTTTCTCAAAAAAGAAGCAGAACCTCTTGTATGGTTTGTATTATACATTATTTTGGCTATCGTTTATTGCAATTGCGATATACATGAAATCCCACCCGGCAATTCGTACAATTATACTGCATTTCAATTTTTCACTGGTCATTATAATTTACACTATTTACACCTGTTTAGAGTATGTAATCAGCAAAATTGCCATCATTAAAAAACAGGATACATTTAAGACTGCCGCGTTTACAATTATTATTGCGCTTTTCTCTCTGCATTTATATAGAAGAGATGCAGACCCTGAACATATTTCTGACATGTACGGATACCCCATAAATTACTTATACTCTGTACATTCCAAGGTTATTGATAATATTCCTGCGGGCAATTCTATAGCATTCTCAAATGAAAGCTTTTATTATTATTATTTTTGCCGCAAACGACATCTTAACGTGAGCCGCTGCCCCAAAGGAAATGAAGATTATTACGTTATAAGGCCCTCAGAAAACATAACAGGGACTATTACCAACCGGTATTCGCTTGTTATGAGCATAGAGGAAGATTACGAACTTTATAAAAGAAAGTAGAACCGCTCTATACGGTTGTAGCTTGTCTTATTTTTATGAGGCCCTGCAATGTATCTTTCACCTCGTCCCACTCTTCTATAATGATACTATAACAGGCATTGCTTCTCACCTCACCCAATCTTATTCCTGCATTTCTCATAATACCCTCAAACTTTGCGCCTATGCGTTCAATAGCTTTTCGCGAGCGCAGATTTTTATCCCAGGCGGTGAACTGCACCCGCACGCAGTGCAATGTTTCAAAGCAATAGGTCAAAAGTAAAAGCTTGCACTCTTCATTATATCCTTTGCTCCAATAGTCAGGGTTATACCAGGTTGCGCCTATCTCCAGGTTCCTGAATTCCGGGTTTATTCTTAAGAAACGGGTGGTACCTATTATCTTGCCTTTCAGTTTATCTATAACTGTAAAAGGGTACTGTTCTCCCCTGTCAAATAGCGTTAAGGTGTCTTCAAGATTCTTTACTAGAGTATCCTTATTGGTTCCATCATAATGATACCATGTCCAGATGTCTTTATTTTTTGCCAACTCCGCGTGCCCATCAAAATGTTTCCGCTCCAGCGGGACCAGTATAACTTTTTGGCCTTCTAATATTAGCGGGTGTTGTATCCAGGACATGATGATCTTTTGTTATCCTAATAAGATCTCGGCAGGAATACCGAGTTCATTATGAAAAATTTTTGCAAGTTCAAGCGTTAAGGGTTTTCGTTTGTGCAGCAATGCAGAAACATAGCCCTTCGTACCTATCTTATCAACCAGGTCTTTATTCTTCAACCCTCTTTCTTTCATCTTCATTTTTATTGCATCGATAGGGTCGGGTGATGGTATGGGATAGTGCTCATCTTCATACTGTTTTATTAACAGCAAGGCCACCTGTAGTTTGTCGCCCTCCGCAGTGCCGGGCTTCACCTTTTTATCAAACATTTTATCTACCCATTCCAGGTAGCTTTCGTACTCCTTTTTCGTGTTTATTATTTTCAGCGTCATGATCTTTTCTTTTTGTTTTGAACTGTGCTTACATCTGTCTTATCATATTCTGCATGTGTCCCAAACCATTTTACCTGAACAGCTTTAAACTCGAAAACCATTCTTACAACAAGTCGGAACCTATTGCCCATTATATTAAAAACTACACGGTCATCGCCCACAAGGCTTGTAGAAGGGTATATTTTCTTCAAATCATTAAAACTTCTGAAATCACTTTTCAGCAGTTCATGATACCACTCCTGCAGAGCAATCGCTGCTTCAGGGTATTTCTTGCAATATTCCAAGAGTGTTTTTCTTGTTATGATGTTAAACACGATATAAAGGTAAATAAAAGTTTTCCAATAGAAAACTTTTATTTACCTCAGGTTGCGATATTGTCTGTCTGGTTTCCGTTAGAGACCGTAGAAATATGAATTTGTATATTTGTTTAAACTAATAGCTGAAAATACATAATGGGCTTATTTTCCAGACATATAAGATCCTTTGTTTTTCTCTCCCTCTATTACCTGTGGTTGGGATACAATATATTTCTAATCAAAAGAATTCCAAGTCAAAAATATCATTGCCTGGAGTGGCTAGTCGGACTATTTACCATTGATATCATTGTCATTGTTATTTACACCATTCGTTTATTAGGCCTTATTTTTACGAATTCAGATATTTATAAACAGGACCATTTAAAAATATTAGGGCTCGTTTATCTGCCGTTAATAATCTTAGCGATTTACTTATTTATAAAATAGTAAACCAATTCAGAATATTTGCTAAACATTGGCAAATTATCAAATTGTCGGATTGGCACATTCCCCTATATTTGCCATAGTGAGTTTCCTTTACCCCCTTTTTCTTGTTGCGGGCCTTAGCCTTGCCATACCTGTGCTGATACACCTTTTCAACCTGCGCAGGTATAAAACCGTTTTTTTTCCGAATACCCGTTTTTTAAAGAATATCCAGCTCAATTCACGCCGCCAGTCGGAAGTAAGGTATAAATGGTTGTTGGCCGCCCGCCTGCTTTTCTTGTTGTTTCTGATCTTAGCTTTTGCGCAGCCATTCTTTAGCCATAATAAAAAAGACACGGGCAATAAGCTAAAGGCTATCTATATAGATAATTCCTACAGCATGTCGCTTAAAAAAGGCGCCCGCAGTTTGCTGGAGATAGCAAAGGATGCAGCCCGGAAACAAGTGCAGCGCGCTACACCCGGCACACGTTTTTTACTGCTCAGCAATGACAAACCCCCAAGCTACCAGCCCTTGCCTGCCGATAAGGTGATAACAGAAATAAACAGCCTGGATGTTTCACCATCAAGTAAGACAGTCAACCAGACACTCGCGCAGGTGCAAAGCATACTGGAAAACGAAACGGCTGAAGGTGCTGATGTTTATTATTACTCCGACTTGCAGAGCAGTTCATTTTCTGCGCAGCCTGATACGAGCTTGTTGAGGCATATTACTTTTTTCGGTGTGCCGGTGCAGGCAGATGAAGTATCTAATATTTATATAGAC
>JABDGU010000045.1 GCA_013285905.1 Bacteroidota bacterium
CTTGCTACGAGCCAGGGCCTGTACAGGAGTGAGGATCTCGGTCAGAGTTGGATTCGTATGCAGATCGGCAATTTCGTTTCCTGTTACTGATTTGTTTCTTCACCTTTTTCAAGAAAATCTTCCATACCGCGCCGCTGCTTTTTAGTCGGCCGTCCCGTTTTGCTTTGTCTTTTACCCGTGTAGAAACTTGTGCCCTCAAAATGTGGGATGATAACTTTATCTTCCTCGGGAGTCAGGTCAGCATAGTGCTTTACGGCTTCCTCAAAGCCCACCCTCTGAAATAATAATCCTCTTACCTCTATCACCCATTTTCTTGCAGCAGTTTTTATCTCGTAATGCTCGCCGATGTTTACAGCCTTCGATGGTTTTACATTTGTTCCTTCATACTTTACCTTTCCGTCATCGCATGCGCTTGTGGCCTGCGTTCTCGTTTTGAAAATGCGAATAGCCCATAAATATTTATCAATACGCAGTTTGTCGCTCATAGCAAATAGCCCTTTATCTTCCTAAAATGTTTGCCCCGTAGCCGCTTTTATCATTGGTTTCTGCAGGAACGGAAATAGTTTCATTGCCCCCAGGAAAAAAGAAGTACTCTTTTCCTTGCCAAATCGGCTTTGTATAAACCTGCCCATACCCAGGCGTTTGGAAAATTGTTTATGCCATCTTTCAGCATATTGTCCTTCCATCTGTTCGCGCGTTGTTCTTTGCTTTAAGAAACTATCTATCGCTTCATATGCCATTACAGACGAATGAAAGGCCATGCTCATGCCATTGCCGCACAGAGGGCTTATCATTCCCGCCGCATCGCCCAGCATCAGTACATTCCCCTGCACTGCTTCCTTTGCCTGGAAGCTTATCTGCGATATCGTTAATGGCTGCTCATACATAAACACAGCATGGCCGAATATCTCTTTCAGGTAAGGGTTCTGCATCAGTATTTTCTGCTCCATCTGTTTTATGTCATTGCCGCTTACCTGCAGGTTTTTTGCAGTGGTCATGTAACAAAGGCAACAAGTATCATTTTCCACGCGCGATATACCGCAATAGCCGCCTTTGAAATTATGTAAGGCTATCAGGTGCTCCGGCCAGGGGTGTTTAATATGGTATTTTACACCAATAAAATTATTCAGCGCCTTCTTTTGTTCCTTAATGAAATTCCGTTCCAGCTTATTGTCAACATTGCTCCTTTTGCCCCAGCATCCGCAAACTACCTTTGCTGTGAATACCTTAGTGCCGGCTTTTACGCTAAATACATCATCTTCAAAACGCACATCTTCGGCTTTTGTGTTAGTAAATAAAGCAACTCCTTTTCGCTGCGCTATCATAGCCAGGGTAGCATCCAGTTTATGGCGGCTTATACCAAAACCACCCTGCGGCAGCGGAGTGTTTAATACCCTGCCCTTCACATCAGACAACTGCAATGTATTAATAACGGGCAACTTCATTAAAGAAATAGCCACCCCAGTTCTTTCCAGGAAGGCCATGCTCTCCATACTCACATACTCTCCGCAAACTTTATGCCTTGGGTATTGGTCTTTCTCCAGCACCGCTACTTTGTATCCCGCATTATTTAGCTGTATAGACAAGCTAAGCCCCGCAAGGCCCCCCCCTATAATAACTACGTCATATTCGGCTTCAGTATTCATTCTTTACATAAATAAGGTAGCGGAATGCCCACTCAGCGCTTATCTTAAATCGACTGATACCTGCCTTATGCAACAGGGTTTTCCATTCTTCTTTTTTAAAACCACGCATCACAGACAAAGGAGCATCATTTTTAACAAGATACGACTTTGAAAAAGCAGCCGACATCCATTTTATGGAATAATAGGCTATAGGATGCCTGTGCAGATCATTGATAAAAAAACCAAGCTGGCTGTTGCCTTTCATCCATCGCAATTGCTCTGTCAATTCCGTGTCGGTAAAATGGTGGCAGAACAAAGACGAAAAAATAATATCGGGCTTATTGCCCTCAAGCCACTGTACACTCCGGTAATCACTTATGATCCAGGTAGCATCAAGCCCCCTGTTTTTTTTAATGGCGTACGATATGCACTCAGGTTTTATATCTATGCCTGTAAATTTGCACTTAATACCATTCTTTTTGAAGAATTTTTGCAGGGCAAGCAGGTTGTCCCCTCCTCCGCAGCCGATCTCTGCAATGTGCACAGGCCTCTTTAATGCTATGATCTTTTTTAGAAATAAACGCACACCTTTGCAACTTACCCTATGCCCGCCAAGCAGGGTATTCACCTTTTCCAGCTCCTTCATGTTCTGCCGGATATCTTCAAAAGGTATATCGTCTTTATCCAGTAATTCTTTCTGGTACGAACGTTGCTCAAGCATTATATTACCGTCATTATAAAACTTTCCATTGTCAGCCCGGGTCCGAATGCAATTCCAAAGATATGGGCTTTAGGTTCATTTAATATAGATTCCCACATTTCTTTTAGTACAAATAATATGGTGGGCGACGACATGTTGCCATAACGCTTCAAAACCTCGTACGATGCTTTAAGTTGCACCTCACTTAATGACAATCCCTTTGCAACCCCCTGCAATATCCTTTTGCCGCCAGGGTGCACACACCAGTATTTTATATCTCCTTCTGCAAGTCCTGCCTTGGCCAATGCTCTTTGTTTCAGCGGAGCTATATCTTGTTGAAAAATTTCCGGCACATCGCCCGATAAGGTCATGATAAATCCTTTTGAAGAAATATTCCACGACATATCATTTTTGGCTTCTTTCAGTATTTCAGAATAAAAACTTTTTAAACTCAGGCCCGGATCAGCCACCTCATCACCAACCACCAGTACAGCCGCAGCCCCGTCTCCGAATAGCAAGGGGGCCGTAATAGAATCTTCAGAAAATGTTTTTTGAAAATGCAGCGTGCAGAGTTCCGTGCATACTATCAGCACTTTCGCACCCGCATCTGAATCTATAATATTCGCGGCTTGTTTCAGAGCATGTATAGCTGCGTAGCAACCCATAAAATTAATGGCCGTTCTGTAGATGGATGCATTCAGCTCCATCGCTTCCATCATTTGCAGTTCCAGGCCCGGTGCGCTCATGCCGGTGCAGCTCACTGTTATAAGGTGGCTTATTTCAGATTTGTCTATTTTCCCTGCTATGCATTTCTGTGCGGCATCAAGCGAGAGGTCCAATGCATATTTCTGAAACCATTCCATACGCTGTTCTATTAGGGGGAATGGTTCTAAATCCTTCGATTTTGGAAAGAATGTCCATTCCTCCATTGGCAAGGTATAATCCGCAATTACAGAATAACGTGTTTCTATACCACTATGCCCATACAGGTAGCGCAGAATTCGTTTTTGGCCCCCATCGGCTTTATACGCGTTCTCCATAAAATGCAATATGTCCTCTTGCCGGTGGCAATGCTCGGGTACTACCGTAGATATAGAAATGATCTTAGCCAAAATGTTTAAATAGTATTAAGGTGATAAAAGCCAGGTTTGTACAACTGGCAGCCAGCCAGTTCATTTTCATGGTATTTTTAAAATTCGCCTTGCTTTTGTCTTTACGGCATTGCGTTGCCCAGCTTAAAAATCTGATTATCACAGGCAGGAACCATATCATTAAAATAAAAAAGTAAATCATCTTTCCATTTCCGTAATAATACCATGCCAACAAACTGAATGCAAGAGTGTATAACACAGCGCAATATATAAACGTACCATTCACCCCCAAGGTTTTGCTAAGGGTCTTTACACCGTCTTTCATATCCTGCTCATGCTGGTAAATTTGGGTGATGGGATAAAATGCCCCGATAAGCAATGTGCTTACCAGCATACACATCCATGGCATGGCATAGTGCCCGGTACTTACTCCCGAATAAACCATGTAAAAAACCAAAGCCCCCTGGTTCAATACCACAGTAATGTAACCGATAAAAGGGTACTGCTTTAAACGAATACCGCGATAACTATACAGCCGCGAAAATAGGACATACACAATATAGAGGCTGGCAAATAAAGGGCTTATTAAAAATGCAAGCAGGCTGCCGCCAATGTCCATTGCCCACGTTACTATATATAATTGTCGCGTAGGCGCTTCAGGCTTTTCTAAATCGCCTATGCTGCCTTCATCGCGGTCCATATAACTGTTATAACCATTGCTGGCAGGGTACAGTAAAAAATGCAGCAACAAAAAAATAATGACGGCATTTCTAATATGGATATTTTCCGCCACCGAAAGCGCAAAAAGATAAACCGGTAAAAGCAGGAATGAAAACCGGAATCTTAATAATTGTATGGTAGATCTCTTTAGCAATTTTTGCCTCCTCTTATTTGAAGGTAGGCTATTCTCATTACATGCAAATAAAAATAAACACTTTGCTTTTCCCTTTTATTATATTTGATTAAAACACGCCAACTTGAAAGGAATAGTTTATGTTGTTGTAAGTATTATTGCTGCCGTTGCCGTTACCTTAATTGCTTTTGAGGGTAGAAAGATTTGGAGATGGTACAAAATATTACTTATTATATTTTGTGTTGCTATTGGCTTGTACCGTCTATTCTTTAATAAACCCTAATGTAATAATTTTTCAAACTGACAGACTACCGCCTTTTCGGTAACACCTCCCTCTCCTTCGGAGAGGGTCGGGGAGAGGTCTACGACTCCTTCAACTCCATCACAACCCTGCGGTTCCTTGCACGGCCTTCCGGCGAGCTGTTAGTATCTATTGGGTTGCTTTCACCATGCCCGGTCGAGATTAACCTGTTGGCGGATACACCATGTTTCACAAAATATTTTTTCACTGCCTCTGCTCTCGCTTCTGACAATTGTATATTCTTTTCAGGCTTGCCCGTATTATCGGTATAACCATCTATGGTCATGTAAGCGCCGGGATGATCTTTCAGTATGCTCACCACTTCGTCCAATGATTTGAATGAACCCTTTTTGATGATGGCTTTACCTGTTTCAAATTCCAATGCATGTGCCGCATGTTCTATCTTTTGGTTTACATCAGCCTTGGGCACCGCTCTTGAAACTGCCTTTTCTTTTTCGTTCTTTGTTTCTATAGGGCAGCCATGATTGCTTGGCAGTCCGGGCACTGTAGGGCAAAGGTCTTCATTGTCAGGCACACCGTCTCCGTCTGTATCAGGGCATCCGTGGAATTTTACCGGGCCTGGTATAGTAGGGCAAAGGTCCTCGTTATCAGGTACACCGTCTCCGTCCGTATCTGGGCATCCGTCAAATTGTTCCAGGCCGGGCACGTCAGGGCATTTATCATCAATGTCCGGCACGCCATCATCATCCTTGTCGGGGCAGCCCTGCAATTCTACCGATCCTGAATCATCAGGGCAACGATCGTCCATATCTGCTACACCATCATTGTCCCTGTCAGGGCAACCGTGGGCTTTTAAAGTTCCCGGCACAGTAGGGCAAAGGTCCATCCTGTCCGATACTTTGTCGCCATCCCTGTCTTTTATTTTCTTTTTATTGATAGGCACAAATGCCCCGAAATAAACATTGAATCCCGTTTGGTTATTTGTAAGGGCAGCCATCACGTCATCACTGCCTATAAAGAAACCGCTATATCGTATGCCCAGGCCTACTTTTATATTATCGTTCAGGCTGCTATAAGTAACCGGTACCCCTATGCTCAGGTTACGCGAATCATATCTTGGTGTTACAGTGGCCTGGTTATAATAATAGGTGCCGAAATTATTATGGTTGGTAAGGTCTGCCATGTACGTGGCGTTCACGTATACGCGGCCTACAATGTGGTAATCTATACCTGCAAGCAATGCTGTCGGCAGGTACACTCTTTGCGATTTTGAATTGCTGGTGTCCAAACTAAAACCATGCGTCACTGCATAATTTCTTACGTCGCTGAAATTGCTGAAATTCGTTGCCGGGTCATTGCTGCTTATATGTCCCGATCCGCTCATGGTGGCAGTCAGGTTGTTCTGGTTGTAATTGATAGAACCTATATCTGTTACAGAAACCGACACACGCAGTTTATACATGTTCTTCGTGTAGTCAAAATGGTTCATCCCGTCCATCTCATATTCATAGCGCTCAGGATAACCGGGGCGGAACTCATATACTATCCCTACGTCAGCGCCTATGCCCACGCCGCCTTTTTTGCCAAATAAATAATTAGCAATATCAACAGTTGATATGCCGTTTTGAAGTTCGGAAGTGTTCTTTAATACATTACTTCCATACTCCACGTCCGAGCTCGTCACATCCATCGTAGTAGAATCCGGTAAGCCTGTTTTGCTATTGTTGGCTACATGATAGGTGGCCGTTAGCTGGTTGCCTTTAAAACCTGCATAAGCTATACCGCCTAAATAATTTACGGTCAGACCCAGTTTCACCTGGTGTTTGGGTTTTTCCAATACCACGGTGCTGTAGGTAAGGCCTATCTGGCTCCAGGCGTGCAGCATCCACCTGAAATCTTTCAGGTTCACAATTGTGTTGTCAACAGCAGTGTTGATAGTGTTAGCGCCGCTCAGCACACGAAAAAGTGTTTGATCAAAATTGCTGAACTGGTTCATCGCCCGCACACTCATCGTCAGCGCTATGCTGTTACGGTGATTGATGCTAAACATAAATCCCGGTAATCTCACCTCCGCATTCGGCGCCATCATATTGAAAGCACCTTTGTTTTTAATATTTACTATTTTGTTTAGCCCCGTACTGTCTCCTTTCACAAATTGCTTCAGTACATTTCCTGTATTGATGGTGCCCAGGTCATTATCAATACCAACATTGAAGGAAATTAAGTTGATGCTGAATTTATCGCGGTCATCGGCAATATTCGCCGGGTTAAGGTATAGTGCATTTGTTCCGCTCCAGTTACTGGTGGCTATACCAAAGTAGCGCTGTCCGAAAGCGCTGAGATTTGCTAAAACAATAAGTATAAGTCCAAGTATCGATTTCTTCATAAATAATAATTATTCCCTTGTGCATGCAACAGCATCCGGCGCATCACTATTCTTAAGCACTGTTTCCATCCAAAATTCCGTGCAGGCACAAATAAGTACATGGCCATTCGCAGCCAGGCACCCTTAGGAGTTTTAAAATTATAAATTTAA
Organism: Bacteroidota bacterium; assembly: GCA_013285905.1. Lineage (GTDB taxonomy): Bacteria > Bacteroidota > Bacteroidia > Chitinophagales > Chitinophagaceae > JABDGU01. Next base: position 7,068 of record JABDGU010000045.1, read on the forward strand.
ACGGGATTTTATAGTACACACAGGCAAAATAATCGGGACGAAACATAGATAAATTAATGATATTTTATTTTCTGAGTTTTAATAATAATCAACCCATATAGCAATAAATTGAATGCCATGATCTATAACGTAAATTTTTTTGGTTATCAGCTTTCCATTTCATGGCAAAGTTCCGGGCGCCGCGCCCGTCCGTAGCTTTTTTGCGTAGGCGGGTTGGCACCCTGCATGGTTCGGTAATTCTACTTGTCTCGCCTTTGCGGATCTATCTTTCCATATATTAGTATAAAATACCTCAATGATTATTCAATTCTGTGGGCTTTCGGGTGCAGGCAAAACCACTCTTGCTAAAACGGTAATACCTGTTTTAAAATTTCACTGGTCTTCCGGCTTATTTATTGCATTTTCAAAAAGCTCATGCAGTTTGTGTTGCAATAGTTTTTTATCAGGCAATTGTATCTTATAGGCTGCAACCATACTTGGGCTCATATTCCGGCTCATAGCATACTCCACCACTTCGGTATCTTTGTCTTTACATAGCAAAATACCAATACTTGGATTTTCATTTTCCTTTTTTACGTCCCTGTCAAGAGCTTCGAGGTAAAAATTAAGTTGTCCCAAATACTTGGGTCTGAATTTGTCCGACTTCAACTCGAATGCAACAAAGCATTGCAGGTTGCGGTGATAAAATAGCAAGTCTATATAAAAATCGCTATTGCCTACCTGTAATCGGTATTCCTGGCCTGCAAACAGGAAATCTTTCCCAAGTTCCAGGATAAAATTTTTCATTTGCCCTATCAGGCCTTTTTGCAGATTAGTTTCGTTGTGTGGCTCCGCCAGGTCCAGGAATTCAAATATATAGCTATCTTTAAAAGTGTTTATTGTATTGGTATGAGTTTCTTGTATTGTTTTGGTTAGTGTAAGGTTTCCTATCATTGTCCTTTCAAAAAAACCACTGTTTATTTGCCTTTCTAATTCACGTTTGCTGTATTTCTCACGGATGCAAAGTCTTAGATAAAATTCCCTTTCCTCAATGGTTCCTGTGCGGGATAAAATGATAAGGTTATTTGTCCAGCTAATTTCTCTCACCAGTGGCGAGAGTTTTGGGTTGTCTTTATACAACTCATAAAACTGCTTCATTCTCCAAAGGTTCTTATCAGAAAAACCACTCAGACCGGGCTCATTCATTTGCAGGTAATCCGCTAATTTATTTCCCTCCCTGGTCTCCAACTCGGATTCGAAAGCAGTCCCCCCCACTGGTTTCAGTGTTCCTTTAGGATCACTGAAATCCACCAATAATAAGAAGGTCTGCGACCGACAGCATAACACTATAGCTCAATATCAAACCATTACTTCCCTTCCGAGTCTCCAATTCGGGACTCGGAAGCCCTACATCGCAGTTCTGACAAGCCTTTCAGTCCATTAACAACGCAATACTCGCTACCACAGCCACTTTCAAACAAAAATTTGGATTCAGCTACCCCGGTTTCGTATCTTTATGTGAAATTTCAACGCAATAATTATTTCAATCATTCAACACACTCAACCAATCAAAAAACCTAAGTAAAAACAGGAAATTTTAGCTCCCCAATTGATAACAAAACAGCCCAAATCGGAACCCGAATGGCCCAAATGGGAAGAAAAGCGGAAAAAATCTTTTAGGATAAAAAATAAACATAAATAATTGATAATCAATACAATAAAATGAATTAACCACCCAAAACCATTTAAAAAGCGGAAAAAATATCGAAGAGAAAAAAACGGCAATGAGAAGAGTAATATTTGCTTTCGCAACCGAGGAGGAACGACGAGCTCACGGACACCGACAAAAAAATCATTAAGATGTCCGTAACACAACCGAGGAGGAACGACGAGCTCACGGACACTAATAAAAAATAATAAATATGTCCGTAACACACCAGATGAGGTAGCGGTTTGGAGGGCCGCTATGACAAACGTGACGAATAGAAATGATTCCTGTTATTCAGAATGTTGCAGTTCCGAATTTGCAAAGGCACATTTTTGCTGTCAAGGATTGCAATATGCTCAATCAGTGAACAGAATCCTGCCCTTGTAATCTTGCCAAATAGGAAGAAGGCAAAACGCAGTGCCCCACAATCGGAGTACCCTGCACGACACGCAGCTAAGCTATCCATTAGGCACGCGGAGCGATTTGCCTAATGGTGGCCTTTCTTTGATTCGTTTCTTTGGCCACCCAAAGAAATGAACACTCGCGAGGGATAAGAAGACCGTAAAACCCTTTACCACAGCTCATATTATCATTTTTATTAGCGGTCATAAATTGAGCTTTTCGCGAAATCCCGATACTTCGGGAGCAGCCATTTAGCGGCCACAGTAGGCCAAATCAGCCAATCAAACACACATCCAATAATCCCTTAATCCAACAATCCAAATCCCTTTGGCATTTTCAATTATATCACATACCTTTGCAATCCCAAATTATGTCCGGCTGTTCCAATTCATCGGAATATCCAAGCGTTGCTGCTGGGCGAGTTGGGAATATTTTTTAACTATTTAAATTTTTTATGGCAACTAACAACCTTCAGAGTTACGAGCTGATGGTCATCTTCACCCCTGTACTGGCGGAAGAAGACTACAAGAACGCTCAAAAGAAGTTCCAGGACTTCATCAAAGAAAATGGTGGGGACATCACCCACAGCGATGCAATGGGCCTGCGCTCGCTCGCTTATCCCATCCGCAAAAAAACAACCGGTCTTTACTGGCTTATGGAGTACAAAGCTCCAACTGATCTGAACGCCAAAATGGAAGTTCAGCTAAACCGTGATGAACACATCATGCGCCACATGACCACACACCTTGATAAGTATGCAGAAGCATACAACCTCAGAAGGCGTAACAAACATGCAGCATTAGCTGCTTCTTAAAAACATTTTAATTCTAAAAAAAATGGCAAAACCAAACGAAATAAAATTCCTTACATCTACACGCGTCGAAAAACGTCAGAAAAAATACTGTCGTTTCAAGAAGATGGGGATCAAGTATATCGACTATAAAGACGCAGAATTCCTGAAAAAATTTATTAACGAACAAGGTAGAATGCTTCCGCGCCGTATTACCGGCAACTCGCTGAAATATCAGCGTAAAGTGGCCCAGGCCGTTAAGAAAGCACGCCAGATGGCGCTTTTACCATTTATTACTGACCTTTTAAAGTAAAACAGCCATGCAAGTAATTCTTATAAAAGACGTAGATAATCTGGGCTCGGCCCACGAAGCAGTGGATGTAAGGCCCGGCTATGCCCGCAACTTCCTCATCCCGCAGAAATTTGCGATCGAAGCGAGTGGTTCTAATATGAAAATATTGCAGGAGCGTCACAAGCAGAAAGCAAAGAAAGAAAATAAACTTATAGCCGAAATAGCAAACGTTACAGCCGTTCTTAAATCTTCACCGCTTAAGATCGGTGCTAAGGTTGGTACCAGTGGCAAAATATTCGGTTCCGTTACCGCTATCCAGTTGGCACGTGCCATCCGCGAGCAGAAAGGTTACGAAATTGATCGCCGCCGCATCAGCATTATCGACGACATTAAGGAAGCCGGTATGCACAAAGCACAGGTTGACTTTGGTAAAGACAATATTGTAGAAATAGACTTCGAAGTAGTGGCTGAATAGACCACGATGCTTTAGATTCAGAAGATTTACCTTGATAGAAAAGCCATGATATATACCATGGCTTTTCTATATTATACCAATCAGGCACCTAAATGCCTGTCATCCCAAAACAAACTTTGCGCATTCTTTGCGGTCCTTAGCGAACTTTGCAGTAAAATTTCTTGCCTTCTATAGCAGAGTCATCACTATCCGATTTTAATTAAATTTTCCGAAATATTCATTTAACATAATGTGTTTAAAAACGCTTCAGATGTTTTTGTAAATTGCAGCTCTTATGCAGATAGAAGTACTGAAATCAAAAATTCACCGCGTCAGGATCACGGAGTCAAATCTTCATTATATCGGTAGTATAACGATTGATGAAGACCTGATGGATGCTGCCAATTTGATAGAGAACGAAAAAGTGCATGTGCTGGATATTGAAAACGGGGCCCGGCTTGAAACCTACGTAATAAAAGGCACCCGCGGATCTGGTATGATCTGCATGAACGGGCCCGCTGCCCGCAGGGTGGATGTTGGAGATACGGTTATTGTTGTATCTTATGCCATAATGGAATGGGAAGAAGCCAAAAAACATAAACCTTTTATAATATTTCCTAAAGAGGATAATACCCTGTAATAAGTATATTTAAGCCATGAAGAAAAACCTCGTCAAGATATTCCAATACGTTTTTTTTCTCGGGCTGGGAATAGCCATCATATTTTACATGTACAACGCCCTTTCCCCTGCCGAGAGGACGGAGATGTGGACTGCAATAAAGGGCGTAAGGCTATGGATTATTTTACCAATTTTTATAGTAGGTTTTTTATCTCACTTTTTCCGTGCCCTTCGCTGGCGTTTATTGCTCGAGCCGCTTCGGATTCATCCCGGTATTGTTAATACTACTTTAGCTGTCCTTATCGGCTATGTTGCTAATCTTGTTTTGCCCCGGGCTGGCGAAGTGGCCAAATGTACCATACTTGCCAAATACGAAAAAGTGCCTGCCGATAAAATGGTGGGTACCATACTTGCCGAGCGTGCTTTTGATGTACTCTGCCTCTTGATAATAATTGTGTTGGCCTGCGTTGTTCAGGCTCATATAATAGGCACTTATGCACACGAACAATTACTTAAGATCGTTGAGAAACGCAATGTTTTTCTCGGCTTGCTCGTAATAATGGCAGCAGGTATTATAGCCACCGTATTAATTTATCGCAGGCATAAGGAAACCAAAGTAGGCAAGTTTATCAAGGGCATGAGCCACGGCGTTAGTTCCATTATCCACATGAAAAAAAGATGGGGCTTTATAGGTTACACTTTTCTTATCTGGTTGATGTATCTGCTGCAGGTTTATTTAGGCTTTCTCGGCCTTCCTGCCACCGATCATTTATCTATGCTTGCGGCCTTAGTGGTGCTTATTTTTGGCAGCATAGGTATGATAAGCACACAAGGTGGCATTGGCGCCTATCCTTTTCTTGTTGCGCACATCTTATCCTACTATCAGATAAACCCGGGCAGCGCCCAGGCTTTTGGCTGGGTGGCATGGGCCGTGCAAACGGGCATAATAGTTATTCTTGGTGCTGTTTCTATTGTCATGCTTCCTTTATTCAATCGCAAAAGATATGCACAAAGCCCAGTGGATATTAAATAAGATATATCCTTTAGAGTCTCTTGTTCGTCAATGTGATATCTGGCGCATCAAAGGGCAAAAAATTGTTTTTACAAATGGTTGCTTTGATATCCTGCATCATGGCCATTTGGATTATTTAGCTAAGGCTGCCGACATGGGCAACATACTTATCGTTGGCCTTAACAGTGACGATTCTGTGCGCAGGTTAAAAGGTCCCGAGCGCCCCATAACTAACGAAAAAGACCGCGCTTTCCAACTCGCCTCCTTATTGTGCGTGGATGCTGTTTGCAAGTTCAACGAAGATACTCCCTTGGAATTGATACAAGCGCTGAAACCGGATGTATTAGTGAAAGGAGGTGATTATACAATTGATAAAATTGTAGGAGCATCATTTGTAATGAGTTATGGCGGCAAAGTGGAAACGGTGCCTTTTGTACAGGGCTATTCTACTTCTTCGCTTATCGACCATATTAAGAAATTGTAAACTTTTCGTATTTTCTGCCTTAATAATCCCTATCATGTCCTTTGGGGATTATTTTTGTCCCCACACTAAACCAGTGATACGCATTGAAAGCCACTAAACAAACTATTATAAGGGATATCAGTTGGCTCGCATTCAACGCCAGGGTATTGCAGGAGGCCAAAGATCCTGCAAACCACCTTTACGATCGCTTACGTTTCCTCGGTATATTCTCCAACAACCTGGATGAGTTTTTCCGCGTGCGGGTGGCTGCCCTTAATAAAATGATACTGCTTGGCAAATCTGCTAAAATGCATCTTGAAGCCAACCCCGATAAGATACTCAGGAAGATACAGCATACTGTTGTAGAGCACCAAGCTGAATTTGACCATACTTATGCCGACATTATTAAGGAGCTGGAAAAGAACAACATTTATATAAAGAATGAAAAGCAGCTAACTAAAACACAAAAAGAATATGCTGCACTTTTTTTCGAAGAGAGGGTACGTACAGAGATCGTGCCGCTGATGATAGAGACCATACCGCAGATGCCTTATCTGCGCGATAAGTCCATCTACCTTGCCTGCGTATTGGGCAATACCAAAGACCCGCTTATAAAGCGTTATGCGCTGATAGAGATACCTACAAAGGTTTTACATCGTTTTGTCATTTTGCCATCCGATCAAGGGAAGATAGATATCATTTTGCTGGAAGACATCATCAGGGCAAACCTGCACAGTCTCTTTTCGCCTTTTGGCTTCAACAGTTTTTTCGGCTACATCATCAAGGTTACTCGCGATGCGGAACTGGAAATAGATAATGATGTTAATACCAACCTGATAGACGAACTGGAAAAGGGCCTGAAGAACCGGAAGAAAGGCCGCGCCACGCGTTTTATCTACGACAGGAACATCAATAAAAATCTGCTCGACTACCTGATAAAAAGGTTCACACTCACTAAAAAAGACAATCTTATACCCGGTGGAAGGATACATAATTTCAAAGATTTTATCAATTTTCCACACGCCGTTTTTAACGACCTCAAACCGCGTAAAAGGCCTTTCATACATCCTTTGCTTCGCCAGCCTGTCCGCATTATGGAGGTGTTGGAGAAGAAGGATATCATGCTGCACTTTCCCTATCATTCTTTCGACTCTATTATAGACTTGCTGCGCGAAACCGCCATCGATCCTTTTGTGCAGAGTATAAAGATCACCTGCTACAGGCTGGCGAAAGATTCTAAAATAGTGAATGCTCTTATCAACGCGGTTAGAAATGGCAAACAGGTAACTGTAGTGTTGGAATTGCGTGCCCGTTTTGATGAGGAAGCCAATATGATGTGGAAGGACAGGCTGGAGGAAGAAGGAGTAAAAGTACTGTTCGGCCTCCCATCATTGAAGGTGCATGCTAAACTTTGTGTGATCAAAAAGCGCGAGTTTAACCGCACCACGCAATATGGCTTTATATCGACAGGCAATTTTAACGAAAACACTGCGCAGTATTATGGCGACCATTGCCTGCTTACCACCGACAGAAATATTATAGCAGATATTAACCGCGTTTTTAGTTTTCTCGAGGCCCCGCACAGCAGAGCAGATCTGCTTAAAAAATGTAAAACTTTGCCTGCGGCGCCCTACACAATGCGCAGGTTTTTTATCACGCTTATCAATGCTGAGATAAGGGCGGCAAAAAAAGGCAAGCCGGCATCTATAAGCCTTAAACTCAATAGCCTTGTGGACCAGGTGCTTATTACCAAGCTATATGAAGCCGCAAAGGCAGGTGTAGAAGTAAAAATGGTGATAAGGGGCATATGCTGTGCCTTTACCGACCAAAAGGTCTTTAATGGCCACATGAGGGCAATAAGTATTATTGATGAATACCTTGAGCATGCTCGTATCTTTGTTTTCCATAATGCGGGTAAGCCTAAAGTATTTATTTCTTCTGCCGACTGGATGGTGCGCAACCTGGACCATCGCGTGGAGACGGCCTGCCCCATAAATGATGTGGAAATTCAGAAAGAATTAATTGACATTTTAAATATTCAGTTCTCCGAAAACGTTAAAGGTCGTATATTAGACAATGAGCAGTGTAATGAATATGTGCCGCGTGTTGGCAGAACGCCCAAACTGCGTTCCCAGCTGGCCACTTATAATTACCTGCAAAACAAGCGCTATAAAGATTGATACTGGCGGCTATTGATATTGGTTCTAATGCGGCACGTCTCCTGATCTGTGAAACATCAGTGTATAAAGACGGAACAGTGGATTATACTAAGCTTAATCTGCTGCGCATACCCCTGCGCCTTGGTTTTGATGTATTTGACAATGGCTTCATCTCCGACGAAAAGAAAAAGCAGCTTATAGAGACGCTGAAGGCCTACAAACATTTAATGAGCATTTATAAAGTGGAGGCTGTAAAGGCATGTGCCACTTCTGCCATGCGCGATGCAAGCAATTCCAAAGAGATACTGGACGAAGTAAAAAAAGTTACCGGCCTCGACATCAATATCATCACCGGCCAGGAAGAAGCCAACATCATTTACGAAACGCATATTGCCGAAAACCTCAGCGTCAACAAATCTTATATGTATATTGACGTAGGTGGGGGCAGTACGGAGGTTTCGCTTTTTTCCCAAAACCACACCATCTTCAAGGAGTCTTTTAATATAGGCACCATACGTTTGCTGCACGAAAAAGTAGCGGACGAACAATGGGAGCACATGAAGTGGTATATAAAGACCCATGTAAAAGATTACCAGCCCGTGGAAGCTATTGGTACCGGGGGCAACATCAATAAGATATTCTCCATCTCCAAGCGCAAAGAAGGCAAACCCCTGCCGCTGGAACTGCTGAAAGATTATTACAAAGAGCTCAGCTACACGACAATAGAAGACCGAAAACACCTTTACCATTTCCGCGATGACCGTGCCGATGTAATAGTGCCTGCCCTGCAGGTATATATAGCCATCATGCGCTGGGCCAATGCCGATGAAATATACGTACCCAAAATAGGCCTTGCGGATGGACTGATAAAAGTGCTGTACAACGAAATGATGCTTAAGCAATTAAAGTAGGCCGCTCCCTGGGGAGCGGACCTTAGTTTTGTATTTCTACTATCCTGCAAATACCGGATAATCTATATAGCCCTTTTCTCCGGCAGAGAAGAAAGTGGACGGGTCGGGATTGGCAAGATCTACGTTTTTTCCAATGCGCTGTACGAGATCAGGGTTTGAAATGAAAGGCCTTCCAAAAGAGATCAGCTCAGCTTTGCCTGCTTCCAGGTCGGCCTCCGCGCGCGCTGCTGTGTAGCCACCATTCAGGATAAGGGTGCCTCCGAAAGCTTTATGGATGTTATCGGCCATGCCGGCCGGCATGGCGAATGCAAGCAGGTGCAAATAAACAAGGTCCAGTTTTCCCAGGCCATCTGCAAGCGCAATATATTGTGCAATCTCATCCTCACCCGGTAATGCGCCGCCTGATGTGCTGAAAGGAGAAAGCCGTATGCCTGTTTTTTCTTTACCTATTGCTGCACTTACAGCCTCCGCAAGTTCCAGCACAAAACGATTCCGGTTCTCATGCCCGCCGCCATATTGGTCCATACGCTGGTTTGATGCTGCATTTAAAAACTGCATGGGCAGGTAGCCATTTGCAGCATGGATCTCTACGCCATCAAAACCGGCCTCGATAGCGCAGCGCGAGCTGTGTACAAATTCGGCTATCACTGCGGCTATTTCATTGCCCGGTATTTCTTCAGGTACAGGGTGGTTTTGCATGCCTTGGGCATCGGTGTACATCTGGCCCGGTGCAGCAATAGCCGATGGCGCTACCATCTTTGCCCCCTCCGGCAAATTAAGCGGATGTGCTATGCGGCCCGTATGCATCAGCTGCACAAATATTTTTCCTCCATTTGCGTGTACGGCATCAGTTACTTCCTTCCATGCTGCCACCTGTTGCGGGTTATACAGGCCGGGTATACGGCAATAACCCAGGCCATTGGGAGAGGGTGAGGTGCCTTCGGTGACCAACAAGCCGGCCTCAGCGCGCTGGCGATAATATTTTACCACCATTTCGTTCGTCACATTTCCTATTGCACGGCTGCGTGTCATCGGGGCCATCACTACCCTGTTTTTCAAAGACAAACCGCCCATTTTATAGGGACTAAATAATATCTGGTATTCCTGTGTCATATCTTTATGATTGTGCGATCTTGATTAAATTTCGATGCAATGTTAAGCCAGTCCCGGCAATGCCAATACCTGTAAATTCAAACTGCCCGATAAGAAAAAAAGATATTAGAAGGAAGCAGGAAACGCAAAATAAGCGTGCATCAGTCCCTGATTTTGTATAATATCTCCAAAAATCGCCGATTTTCTATTTAACATAATGTTGGTTTTCAAAAAAACACCTCAAACACCCTCAAACCCACGCCAATACTGAAAACTTTTTTCGGCCATACGGCACTTTTACACGTATGCCACGTAGAATACTGCCGTACCATAGAAATTCGATTTGGAGCAAATGACCCATTCGTCCGACCTTTGGTCCAATAAATCATTATCTATGGATCTTATCACAAACCAAAACTCCGAAAACCTCGAAAAAATTCAGGCCTTATGTTCCTGTGGCGAGGAGCGTTATCAAAAATTCGCCTTTGGCATTTTTTGCGAACTATTGAATACTCAACTCTTCTCCGATGCCCAAATTCCTCTCAGCCTTTTCTGGAATGGTATTTATTCTTTTTCCCGGAATTACAAAAAACCGATTGAAGCGATTAATACCTGGATAAAAGAATTGGAAGTAAATGGGCTTTCCACTTTTCAGAAATATTTTATTTGCCATTGGCTGTGCAAATGCATGGCAAATAATCGTTTCACCGATTCGCATCTCGAACATGTTCGATTGCTCATGGAAGCCTTTCGGAAAAAATTGAAGAAGGAAGTGAGCAATGAGAACAATGAAAATATAACAGACTTTCGCGACACCTTGAAACAAATTGTTGCCAGGAATGCCGAAGATGTATTGGATGCTTCAGACTTTTATGACAGGGATGATAAATTGAAAATATTGACAAAGCTCACTCCAATTATACTTCAGAAAGAAACCGCGTTCTATGCAAAAGCACCCGCCGATTTCGATTAAACAGGAAACTTCCTTAGGAATTGGAACATTTTTCCAATATTCTTTTATCCTTTCACTTAGGAAAGAAAGTTCGAAGAACTGATATGATTATAGCAAAATAGATAATTATGCATAAACCCCCATGGGGTGACATTATACCAATTAGACTTTAAATTTCGTCGTGATGTAGGACAGCCTTGTAGAGGCTAAAGCTTTGTAGTCAATAAGGAAATATTGAAATGCGCACTGTAGGTGCGCAACTGACTTTATCCTTAATGGCAAAATAGAAAAATCAGAAACAATTTTTATAGAATGTTTAGCCAAACAATTATCCTCAACGCCTGCAAAACCATCAATATATCCGACTTGCTAAAAAATGGTCTTTTATGCAAAAATGCCTGTAATGAATGTATAATATCTTGGCAACTCGATGAAAAAGAAACAGCTAACATCACGCTAATTATAAACACAATGGATGCCTCTCCTAACATGCTTCTTGAATATGTAATAGCTGGCGAACAGGTAAAATATAAAGTTCTTCTGCTTACAAAGCCATCTAATCTTGGCAAAGGATTGGTATGGTACTTTCTTTGTCCCGAAACTTCTAAGCTATGCACAAAACTATATTTTTCAGGTAAATATTTCCTGCATCGTGAAGCACACCCACAGGCGAAATACTATCATCACGCCTTCTCGCACCAACAAAGAAAGGATTTTTTGCGCATTCAAAAACTCATCAAAATTCAGGATTCAAGGGAATACAAAGGTGTC
>JABDGU010000046.1 GCA_013285905.1 Bacteroidota bacterium
GCGGCTAAAACTGCCTTTTGTGCCAATTTCTAAAACCACATCTTTTCGTATAGGCTCAGTATAGTCTATGCTAATGTACGTTTCCTTATCGCTTATTGTATTATTCCCTTTTACTCCTGCAAATAAAGAATCTGCATTGTTATAGTATTCCCCTTGTACGAAATTGTTGCTGTTATCGGCCTGGCTCCTTTGCAAAGAAATACTTAACTCTTCCCCCTCTTTATCAAACTTCTTTTTATAATCTATATTGCCGTCCAGTATCCTGTTCCGGAAATTACTATTTGCGTTACGGTAGCTCTGTATTGCATTTGCGGGCTCAAGTGTATATTGCTGACTTGTAAGGCCTGTAATCATGTTGCCGTAATTGTTATACTTGAAAGAGCCGCTCAGGCTGTTGTACTTATTTATGTCCCAGCTAAAACCCAATTGGGGTTTATACGAATTTCTTTGCAGCCTGCTTTGCCCGTTTTGTACCAACAGGGTATTGTCGGTGTTGCGGTTTAGGGAGCTTATGGTTGTGCTGTTTAAAAATGCATTGCCGCTTAAGGATAAATTTATGTCAAAAGCTCCTTTGCGTGCATGGATACTTGCAGACCCGGTCTCCAGCAAAGTTCCGGCTGATAAACTTACATTCCCATTAATGCCTTTCGCTTTATTGTCTTTCAGTATGATGTTTATAATGCCGCCGCTGCCATCGGCATCATACTTTGCGCCGGGGCTCGTTATTACTTCTATACTCTTTATCTGGCTGGCGGGTATGGCCTGCAGGGCTTCTGCCAGGTTATTATCAAACATGGGAGAAGGTTTCCCGTTTACATATACTTTTACATTATTGTTGCCGAGTAGTTCCAAATTGCCACTGGCATCTACAGATACCTGCGGCACTTTTTTCAGCACATCGGTAGCCGTGCCGCCCATACTTGTTGCATCCTTTTCGGCATTATAAACCAATTTGTCAATATGGTTCTCCAACATATTACGGTGTGCGCTTACTGTAATTTCATTCAGCGAGTTTGATTTGGGGCTGAGTGTTATTTTTCCCATATCAACAACGTTTTGATTTCCGCTTAATACAATAGGTCCGCTGAGTTTTGTTTTGTAGCCAACAAAATCAATTTTTAATTTGTATGTTCCGGCGTTCAGGCCATCTATCATAAACAAGCCTTTTTCGTTGGTGATCATACCACCTGCCGGGCTACTGCTGCCATCTGCCAAAACGCTCACTATTGCATATTCAATAGCTTGTTTACTTACAGAGTCGGAGACTTTCCCCTTTATAGTATAGCTTTTTTGTTGTGCATACGAGGGCAGGTAAATAAAAAACACAATAAAGGAGGTGATAAAATACTTCATCTTTGTTACCGTTCTCAGTATAGAGCGCTGTAAAAGCGAAGCTATAAAATCATTTTTTAAGTTTTGGGATTATTAATAGCTTAAATCAACTGGCTGGCAGTGCAAGTTCACACCCTGAGCGAAGCCCGGAAACCCCTGGCAGCATAGTAAGATTCCGCGCCATTGTGATACAGGAAGACAGTGCCATAGCGTCGATCACAAAAAACAGCACCTCCGGGTTTCCTGATAGCAACCGGCGTTTTAACCCAGCTCGACGTCTTTACATCAAATTCTCCCATTTGCTGTAGTTCCCGGTATTGTTCTTCTGTCAGTAATTCAATGCCCATTGTGGCCGCCATATTCATTGCACTGTCTGCCGGTTTATTTTCTTTTCTTGAGTTTAGCGCTTCGCTATCGTAACAAAGGCTCCTGCGGCCTTTAGGGCTTTCAACCGAACAATCGTAGAAAATATATTCGCCTGTTTTTTTATCATAAGCAACAACATCGGGTTCGCCACCTGTTCTTTCCATTTCATTCAGCGACCATAGTTTCCTGGCTTCAGCTTCCAGCTTTGCCTGCACTTTGGCCCAGTCAAGGCCCTTATGCCTGTCTTTGTATTTTTCAAAACGGGCTTTTAATATGCTGAAGAGTTTCGCTTTTTGTTCAGTTGAGAGTTGCTTTTTCATGTTCATCATATTTATCTGCTAAAGAAATGAAGCGGGTTTGTGTTGTTTGTAATTGTCCTTTTGTGGCTATTGATATCGTCTCCCTTATAGACCCACCAGGGAATTAAATTTTGCGATCAGTGAATCTAAGCGGGCCTGGCCATATATGTTTTCAGCGCTTGTTATTGTTTGATTCATTACGAGGGAATCAAATTGGGCGGTTTCATTTTGTTTATATAGAAAGTCCATAAAAGCACCTGCCACAGGGAAGAAAACTTCTTCAGGTACATTTTGATAGTTGCCTGACCATAGATCTGCAACACTATGGATATTTTGTCCCGACAAAGCAGTTTTTGCGGCGTCTATCCTGTCAATATTAGTAAGGTCAAAAGCAGTGCCAAGGCCCACCTCAACAAAGTCAGTTTCTGCTAATGGTGTTCTTCCCCACGCCCAATAAATTAATGCATCTGTCATTAAATGCCCAATGGTTTCCTCAGGCCTCGCGTAAACAATGCATTGCCAGGGATAGGTGAGCCCTAAGGGATAGCCTAATAACTGCCTTGCAAGTGCCGTATCTGTCCACACAAAGAAGCGCAGTTTTTGTGGAAGTTTCGCATCGAATATAGCATTTAACTGTGTGTACGCAGCTTCGTGCAAGTTAACATATTGCGTTGCATAGCCCGATTGCAGGCTGTAATCCTCAAAATAATAAATGATATTCGTTCCTTCTACTTTCGTCCAGTGTATTCCCAATGTATCGTAACTGCCCGTGGGCTGAACATTATAAGCAGGATGACATTGCGGAAATAGTAAAACGCATAATGCCAAGACGATTACATACTTCATAGTTGAAAAACTGAACGAATAAAAATACTTAATAAATGAGACCTATACAAGATATTTAGATTTTAATTTCGGACGCTATTATTTATCTTGCAATTAGGTAGTGGTGGAATTGGTCACTCGAGAAGATCATTTGTCAGCTTGTTTATGAAAACAGTCTTTATGAAATATATTCTTATTGCTCTGCTGGCGGTTTTCAATCCCGTATTGGCATCGGCACAAAGGAGCAATTTATATGCTGATATCGGAATTCCCGCAGACATATCGCTAACTTATAACTATAAAATTCTTAAACATCTTGGCCTGGGGGTGGGCGCCCAGGTATGTCATTTTGAGCCTACATTAACCAATTACGGTGAATCTGTTCCCGCGATATTCGGAGATCTGCGTCTCTATTTCTTGATGCGAAAAAAACATTTTTTCTTTTATTTTCTGGACCTCGGTATTAATTTTTATAAAGCCAATGACGACCCTGGCAACTATAACGCACTATTTGTGCATGTAACTCAAGACAACGGATTCTATGCCGGTGGGGGCTACGGGTATTTTCATGTGGTGACAAAACGTGGTGGGGGCTGGTATGTATCGTTGAAATCTGTGGTCAACTCTTACAAATACATTCTGTACAATACTTATTTGCAAGATTATACGACCGGTCGTCGGGCCGGGGCCGGGATAGCCCTCTCCGGTGGGTTCAAATTTTAGCGAGTATCAATAATTTCCGGATGCCTCAGCAGGCATCCGGGGAAAGAAAATTTTATGCTGTCAATTTATGTGCTGTCAGGAGTTATTACATTTATTTATGTGGTGTCAGGGGTTATCACCTGACACCACATAAACCCCACAGCATATAAAGAAGGGTTTTATTGTCCCTGTGGTTTCATCACATTGAACATCCAGCGAACACCAAAACGGTCTTTGCAAGTGCCCCAGTATCCCCAGAATTCATCGTGAGGTGCTACTGAATCTGCGCCGCCGTTAGACAACCCTGTGTAAAGTTTGTCTGCTTCTTCTTTAGTATCGGGGTTCAGGCTGATGGTGAAATTATTTCCTTCTACCAGTTTATGCCCCATGCTTTCCAGCATATCGGTCGCCATTATTTGTGTGCCGCCAAGTATGGGTAAAGCCACATGCATTACTTTGTTTTTGTCGGCTTCAGACAGGGCCGGCGCCCCTTCCCTGGGTGGCATGTCTTTCATCTTCATTGGCGGGTTGGAAAATTCTGTTCCAAAAACTTTTTTGTAATGGTTAAATGCTTCTTCGGCATTGCCATTAAAGTTTAAATAAATTGATACGCTTGCCATTGTTTTGTTTTTTTATGATTATTAGATTTTAAAAATAAGTTGTTTTGTGTTCAGTTTAATACGCCGACAGGTTAAATAATTTTAATCATCTATGCCTTTGCCGGCCATGATCTGGGGTATATATTTTTCCACTCTCGTCTCGCGGGTTTTGGATTGTTTAGCCGAAGAAAAATAAAACAGGTATCCTTTTTGCCGCCCTGGTGTTAATGCCTTGAAGGCTTTTTTCAAAGCCGCATTTTTATCCAGTTTGTTTTTAAATTCTTCAGGCATTTCGTATTCTGATGTCTTTTTTAATTCCACTTTAAGGCCGGCCTTTTCCACTTCAATGGCATTGCGGATGTACGATTTCAGTATGCTTTTTAGTTTCGTTATTTCTTTTGCACTGGTGAACCGTACCTGGCGTGGCACCTGTACATTTTTGGTTTGCTGAATGAGTATGCCTTTAGGATCATTCATCAAAGCGCCTTTGAAGAACAGCAGTGCACAGTATTCTTTAAATACATGTATTAAGACGATGTTAGCCCCCTCCAGGCTGTAACAGGGGCAACCCCATTTCAATTCTTCCTTAAGCCCGCAGTCAAGAACGATCGTTCTTAACAGTTCTATATCTTCCTGCCACTTTTTGGCCTTGGCAAAATAAAAATCAACTTTTGGATTCATACTATTCATTTATTGATTTACCACAACGATCTTTCTGTCCGCAGGCCTGAAATACCATGACAAGATAACAAAAATAGTCTGGAACAGTGGTCCGAGAATTGCTTTTGTCTCGTGGTCCCCGACCGCCAAATGGGAAATAAGAGCGCCCGTCATGGCGAAGAAGAAGCCTGCATAAGCCCATTCTTTAAGCAGTTTAAATCGCGGAACCAAAATGGCGATCACACCGAGAATTTTCCACGTCCCAAGTATGCTCAGAAAGTAAACCGGGTAACCTAGTGCTGTTACAAGGTCAACCCACTGTTTTGTTCTGAGCACAGCAAATATGCCGCTTTGCAACATACCGATTGCCAATAAAACTGTGGCAACCCAATAGATAATTTTGTGTGTCTTTGTCATGATGTTTTATTTTAGTTTGCTTACTATTTCCTGCAATCTGTCATGTGCCATGCTGATGCCCTGCGCAAATGGCAATTTCAGTACCTCGTCCCTTTGTGCAGCAGATTCATAGATCACGTGCATATTCAGCTTGCTGCTATTGTCGCTTAGCGCTTCAAATTCATATACTTCAAGCTGCACACCAAAAGGAGTGTTTTCCATTTCAAATGTGCGGATAATTTTTTTGTTCGGCTTGAACTCGTGTATAGTTCCGTTTGCACTGAACACTACTTTACCCTGTGCATCGCTTGATTCCAATTGATAAGAGCCATGCTTTTTAGCTTCAAATTTCAACAGCTTGGCAGTAGTGTATGGGTTGGTCATTACCTGCTCAATAATTTCAGGCTCAGCATGCGCCTTGAATAGCAATTCCACCGGCAGGTCGAATTCTCTTGTTATTGTCAAGTCCTGTTTGCCGTCCTGGGCATTCACCTTTGTTTTTCGTTCCATCTTATTTGCTTTTATATTGTTTCATTATAGTTTCTAACTTGTTGAACCGTTCATCCCACATCTTGCGGAATGGCTCAATAAAGGCTGCTATTTCTTTCATTTTTTGTGGATTTAAGTGATAATGAATTTCTCTGCCGCTTTGCTCTTGTTTAAGCAATTCGCACTCGGTGAGTATTTGCAAGTGTTTTGATACTGTGGGCCGGGCCGTGTCAAAGTTG
The DNA here is from genome assembly GCA_013285905.1 of Bacteroidota bacterium. Classification (GTDB taxonomy): domain Bacteria; phylum Bacteroidota; class Bacteroidia; order Chitinophagales; family Chitinophagaceae; genus JABDGU01. The sequence goes on from JABDGU010000046.1 coordinate 5,908, forward strand.
GACGCGATTGCGCCTGCAGTCATAGATTGGGAAGTAAGCAACAACAAAATGGCCCTTCTGGTGGGATCGGCTATGGCTTGAAATACGTCTCGTCTTAAGTTCATTGTGTAGCTATTCGGCTACAAATATAAATGTAGTTATTCGTCTACGCAAATTTTTTTGAAGATTTTTTTTGTTTACGATTGTAACAGTGTGATAGCTATATTGGGCACCGTTATTGCTTGCCTGACCAACAACAAATATTTTACTATTAGCCAAGCCCTTCGGGCGGGGGTGGGATCTTATGAAATAGAGGACGGCTTTAGCCGAAAACTTGAATAATACCATTTAGGCTTTAAATTTTGTTATCGCTTGGGACGGCCTCGTAGAGGCCAAAGCTCTGTAGCCAACAAGGAAATATTGAAATGCGCTCCGTAGGTGCGCAACTGGTTGTACCAAAATTTAATGTATTCATGATATATTAATAAAAAAGCCGACACTTTATTGTGGCGGCTTTTTAAGAATACTGCTGTTTTGCTCCTATATTTTATCCAGCCTGTACCTGTCTTTTTTGGTCGCTCTCGCGAACATAAAAACGCCAATTGCTGAAAGTGTGGTAATAATAGCATTGTCCTGCCATAAAAGATTACCTGAAAATTGTATGCGGAAGAAGGTATAGAAAATGCTGGCGATGATAAATAATACAGCTATCATCATTTTCTTAAACAGATGATTGTCCGGTTGTGTTTGCGTGTTCATGTTATTCGTGTTTTGGTGGTGTATTGTTCTAATCATAAATTGATAAACCAAAACTAAGTAAACCTGCCCTGCCAACGAACAGCATATCGGCTAAGGTCTTGTTAAAGTCGGTAAATGGAGATTAATGAAAGGTCGGCTTCGACTGCTGAATTCCCTGATCAGATTTTTTATGTCCTGTTGGGTCTTGAGGCGGTTTTTTCATACAGATTCATTTTGATGTCTTCATGAATGCCCATTTCACTGCCTAGTGATAGAATTGCAAAGATAGATTCGGACATTGCCCGGGACAGGCCATCCATATCCTTTTTCATCCAAGACCGCTGTATCTCGTCTATGTGCTTTTGCAGCTCGCATTGTTTTTCCACCAGGGAAAAAATATCCATCAGCTGCGGCTTGGTTTCGATCTTGAGCTTGTTTTTCTCTCGGAATTCTAAAACCTGTTTAATCAAATCCATTTTTAGAATGATTAAGTAAGTATAAAATCGTGGTCGTATGCTTGAGTGGTATAAAATTATATTTCTCCTAAAACCTTAAAGAATATGTTTTACATCTATTGATAATAACTAAAGGAAATATAACTTATGTATTAAGGAATAAATTTTAGTATCAGAAATAATACTATTTTGTAATTTTGTTATGTTTACTATCTGTTTTTTCTGTTGATATTGATACAAAAAAAGGCGCAGGTTAGTAGCTATTGAGTCTCAAGGTACGACCAAGCACCCCACATCAAAATAGACTACGCCTGCGCTTATCTTTGAGCAAACCGTAAACTATCCCTGATGTTGAGTAAAATTGGCCGTTTTAGAGTACCAGGATAAAAAAATAAACTAAATATTTATATCAAACGCGCTGCTCTTAATTTTTCAAACACTTTTTATTTAGCCTTAGTACTCAATTATTGTATAAGGTAAAATTAATGGCTTTTCCCGAGGACTGCAATACTTTCTAAAAAATATTATACAAATGTATTGCAATTAATGCGCAATTATATACTATTCTGCTGTATTTATATAAATCGTTTAAGCTCTTTTTCTTATTTTAGCTCCCCATGCAAAAAATTCTGGTTGCCAACCGTGGGGAGATCGCTATGCGTGTGATGCGCACAGCAAAAGAAATGGGAATTAAAACAGTGGCCGTATTTTCCGATGCCGACAGAGAAATGCCTTTTGTGCGTTATGCTGATGAGGCAGTATGTATAGGCCCGGCTCCTTCTTCTCAATCTTATTTAAAAGCCGATAAAATTATTGAGGTTGCAAAACAAACGGGTGCAGATGCTATACATCCCGGATATGGTTTTTTGAGCGAGAACGCTTCTTTTTCAGGGGCAGTTGCTGCGGCAGGCTTGATATTCATAGGCCCTTCGGCTGCCTCTATCGAAGTGATGGGCAGCAAAATAGCGGCCAAGCAGGCTGCGAAGAAATTCAATGTGCCTATGGTGCCTGGCACAGATGAGCCGGTGAAAGAATTGGGGGAAGCAAAAATGATTGCCAGCCGCACGGGTTATCCTATTCTTATAAAAGCATCGGCAGGTGGTGGTGGTAAAGGTATGCGGGTAGTAAACTCGGAAGCTGAATTGGAGCAGCAGATGAATATGGCTAAAAGCGAGGCTTTAAGCGCTTTCGGCAATGATGATGTTTTTATAGAAAAATACGTGGCCGCGCCGCGGCATATAGAGATACAACTGATGGGCGACAAGCATGGCAACTATGTTTATCTTTTCGAAAGAGAATGTTCCATACAGCGTCGCCATCAGAAATTGATAGAAGAGGCACCATCAAGTTGCCTTACACCTGATATCCGCAAAGCAATGGGGGAGTGTGCAGTATCTGTGGCGCGTTCCTGCAATTACTATGGTGCAGGTACGGTGGAATTTTTAGTGGACGAACACCTTAATTTCTATTTTCTTGAAATGAATACCCGTTTGCAGGTGGAGCACTGCGTTACAGAAATGATAACCGGCATAGACCTTGTAAAGGAACAAATAAATGTGGCGCGCGGCAATAAATTATCTTTCACACAAGATGATCTAAAGATAAATGGCCATGCCATCGAACTGCGTGTATGCACAGAAGACCCTATGAACAACTTTCTGCCCGATACAGGTACACTTGTGATGTATCAGCCGCCCAAAGGGCCGGGTATTAGGGTAGACGATGCCTACGAACAGGGACAGGAAATTCCTATCTATTACGATTCCATGATAGCCAAGCTTATTGCTTATGCCCCAACAAGAGATGAAGCGATAGACCGTCTGCGCCGCGCTATTGATGAATATTATATACAGGGCATACAAACCACGTTAAGCTTTGGCAAATGGGCGGTGGATACCGAACCATTTCGAACGGGTAAATTCGATACCGGATTTATAGGCAAATATTTCAAGCCGGAATATCTGCTTGAAAATGACCAGCAGGCAGTAGAGGTTGCCGCATTACTGGCAGCCCATATATGGGAAAAAGAAAAAAAGCCAACCAGCATGTCCGCTACCACAGTTTCCAAACCCAGCAAATGGAAAACCAACAGGGGTAATTTGCAGCAAAAGTGATTTTACCTTTTTTACAAAAACAAGTGTATTACATAACCCCACGCTTCAGCGTGGGGAAAAACAGGAAACAGTTTCAGCTGCTTTTAGCCATGAAAACGCCATCTGTTTTGCTTTATCAATCCGAATCCCCAATTACAAATCCCTAATTCCCAATGCCTGATAGGGCATTAACATTTCTTTATTTAAACTTTGGCAAGCTATTTGTATCTACTATATAAAGCGATTAAAAAAGCTTAAAAAATAAAATGAAAAAGATAAGAATTGTTGCCGCCTGTTTATTAGTAGTATTTCTTTCTGTTGGTATTAGTAGCACAGCAAGTGCACATCCCTGGGGACATAGGTACGGCTGGGGTGGCCCAAGGATTGGTATAGGCATTGCAGTTCCCCCAGTTGTTATTGGTACTCCTTATTATGGCCCTGCATATAGAGGTGGCTACTATGGTCCCGCTTACGGTGGCGCTTATTACGGTCGTGGTTATGCAAGGCCTTATGCTTATGCACACCCGCACTATGGATACCATAACGGTTACGGACATTACGGTCACCACCGTTATTAATATAAATTGGATGGATTTTTGTGTGGTTGGATAATGGGTTGTTTGAAAAAAAATATCCCGGGTTTTCCCGGGATATTTTCATTTATGCACGGCGGTCAGTAACCCGCAGGAGCGGGGTCAGACCGCTGGGTGTGCAAAGCATAACTAATGTTCAATGGCATCTATCAGGCTCTTGTCGTCAGGAGTCACGTTGGATGGAAACATAGCAACCATTTCTCCTCTTTCATTTATAAGGTATTTTTGGAAATTCCACTTCACGCTGTTGTCAGAGTAATTATTATACTTCTTCTCTGTTAGCCAATGATAGATGGGCGCCATATCATCGCCTTTCACAGATATTTTTGCAGCCATCGGGAAACTTACGCCATAATTAGCCTGGCAAAAAGTAGCTATTTCCTGGTTAGTGCCCGGTTCCTGCTTGCCGAAATTATTGGCGGGGAAACCAACTATTACCATGGTGCGTTTGTATTTTTCATACAATGCTTCAAGTCCTTTATATTGAGGGGTGAAACCACATTTGGAGGCTGTGTTTACTATCAGTATTTTCTTACCCCTGTATTTTGAAAGGTCTATAGTGCTGCCATCTAAGGCCTCCACTTTAAACGCATAGATGCTTTGGGGTACGTCTTCTTTGGGTGTGGGCGGGGAAAAGAAAAATTTAAAGAAAAAGAAAATGCTTAGTAGTGCCATGAGATTTTATTTTTAGCAATATTCAGTAAAATTTCTGAAAAAACCCCGTTTGGATCAAGCCCTGTTTAATATTTTTAGCTCGTTCTTGCGGCTTTAATATTATTTTTGGGCGCAAATGAAGTTTTCCCCCATACATTATTGTTTATTGATAATTATATGCCTGTGTACAGGTTGCGCTAATATCACCGCGCCACCGGGGGGTAAAAAAGATAAAATACCGCCAAAATTAGTTTCTGTTGATCCGGCTGATTCTATCCTCAATACCAAAGTAAAAAAGATAGTCCTGCATTTTGATGAGTACATAGTTATAAGCGATGTAACAAAAGAAGTGCAGATATCTCCTATTCTCACCATTCAGCCCAATGTTACTTCCAAATATAAAACCGTAACAATCAAGCTGGCCGATTCCCTGCTGGAAGATAATACCACCTATCGCATATCATTTGGCAAGGCCATAAAGGACCTCCATGAGAACAATATTTTCGCTAACTATTTCTACATGTTCAGCACCGGCGCTTATTTCGATTCGCTGGAGCTGCATGGCAAAGTGACGAACGCGGGCACGGGCTTACCAGATACGGGCTCTGTAGTTGCGGTATTATACAGTGCCTCAAAATTGGATAGTGCAGTGGTGCGCGAAAAGCCAAAATATATTACGCCTGTACAGGCTGACGGCACTTTTGTATTTAAAGGGCTCCCCGACAAGAAATTCCGTATTTACGCCCTTAAGGATTATAACGGCAACCTTATCTACGACGGTGGCGATGAACGGATCGGTTTCACTGAAAATGTAGTAAGGCCCGGAGATACTGCGATGCCACCAATTAACTTGAGGATATTTAAGGAAATTGATACCTTAAGCAAAAAAGATACCAGCCTGGTAAAACCAATTCTGCCTGCTCTCTCATCTAAAAAATCGGATGCAAAACCAAGCCTGTCTTATTTTGTGAATGCGGATACTTCTAATCCCGGCAAACGGACGGTTGAGATCACCAAACCACTGGAGGTTACTTTTTCAAGGCCACTCGCTTCTATACTTGATACTAAGATCACACTTGCGTATGACAGTTCCGGCACTGAGATAAAAACGACAGTAACTGCAATCCAGGATACTGCACGTAAAAAAGTCATTATCCTCAATACCTACTGGCGAGAAAATACGCTTTACACGCTGCGTATGCTAAAAGGCTTCGCAAAAGACACAGGTGGCCTGGAAGCAATGCCCTCAAGGTATATTTTCCGGACCAAGCGTGAGGATGACTATGGTAAACTGGAGATACATCTGCCAACAAAATACTGGGCTAAGAAGTTTTTACTGATGGTGAATAACGAAAAAGATACGGTGTATTATAAGCCCGTTACCGATACCCTTGTTTACCTAACGAAGTTGCAACCCGGAAAATACTCGATGCGCATAGTTATTGATGAAAACGGCGACCTGAAATGGACCACGGGCGACCTTTTTCACAAAGTGCAGCCCGAGATAGTTGTGCCGCATGAGAATGTGATAAACTTAAAGCCGGGATGGGAAATTGTCGAGGATTTTGAGCAGCCGGTAAAACCTGTAAAGCCGGCAAATCCCAAAACAAGGGCAAGTGCAGCTGAAATCAAACCTAAATAAGTATTTTACGCTAACAATCTATATAATATGACACGGATACTTTCTTTCCTTTTGTTGCTGTCCTCTTTCAGCCTGTCGGCACAAGATCACATGACGCCCGAATTGTTATGGAGCCTGAAACGCGTGAACCCCGAAGGCATGAGCAAAGACAATAAGCACGTCTATTTTTCATCGAAACAGGTTGACTGGAAAACTGAGAAAAGCGTTGTTAATCATTATGTAAGTGACCTGTCGGGCAATTCGCGCAAGCCCTTTATTGGCGATGGCAAGATCATTGTGCAGCGCAGCAAAACTGCATGGTATGCTATGGACAATTATAACCTGTATCGCAGCACTGACGAGGGCATCCATTGGGAAGCTATCTATAACGGGTTGAACGACGCAGAGAATGTATGGGTATCGCCTAATGAAAAATATATAGCATTTTCGAAAGAGGTTTTGGTAAAACCCATGATGGGCAGCGATATTTATGCTGACCTGCCGAAGACCACTGCACAGGTATATACAGACCTTATGTACCGCCACTGGGACACATGGGAAGACGGTAAGTTCTCCCATATATTCATTGTGCCGGTAAAAGGCGGCATGGTAAAAGATATTATGCCCAACGAACAATATGATGTACCCCTGAAACCATTTGGTGGTGCCGAAGACCTGGTTTGGGCGCCCGACAGCAAAGGGATCGTTTACTCTTGCAAAAAGAAAGCAGGTAAGGACTATGCGACCAGCACTAATACAGACATTTATTATTACGAGCTTAAATCAGGCAGCACCAGCAATTGGACCGATGGTATGCAAGGCTATGATACCCAACCTTCCTTTAGCCCCGATGGCAAACACCTGGCATGGTTAAGCATGGCGCACGATGGTTTCGAAGCCGACAAAACAGACATCTGCATCATGGACATGGCCAAGGGCAGTATGGAGAAATATAACCTTACTGAAAACTGGGATGAATCTGCCGGTGGCTATATATGGAGCAATAACAGTGCTAAGATATTTTTCACTGCGGCATGGCGCGGCACAGAACAATTGTTTGAAGTGAATGTGCCGAAATCGAAGAACGAGAAAGCTGCGGTGCATAAAATAACAAGCGGGCAATTTGATATAAACGGTATAGTAGGGCAGAGCGGCAAAACACTGGTGGTTACCCGCTGCGATATGAACCATGCGGCCGAGATATATGCCGTGAACACTACGAATGGCGAAATGAGTGCCATCAGCCACGAGAACGATGTTGCTTACAGTGGTATCAAGATGAGTGATGTGAAAATGAGGACCGTAACAACAAGCGATGGACAGGACATGGGCGTATGGGTTATTTATCCGCCTGATTTCGACCCCGCTAAAAAATACCCTACACTTTTATATTGCCAGGGCGGCCCGCAATCGGCGCTCTCCCAGTTCTACAGCATCCGTTGGAATTTCCAGTTGATGGCCGCACAGGGTTATATTATTGTGGCGCCCAATCGCCGTGGTATGCCAGGCTGGGGTGTGAAATGGAATGCAGACATCAGCAAAGACTGGGGCGGCCAACCCATGCGCGATTATCTTGCTGCGATCGACAACGTGAGCCGCGAATCTTATGTTGATAAAAACCGTTTGGGCTGCGTAGGTGCAAGCTATGGCGGTTACAGTGTTTATATGCTGGCAGGTATGCACAATAATCGTTTCAAAACTTTTATTGCGCACGATGGCCTCTTTGACCTGAAAAGCTGGTATGGCACTACGGAAGAACTTTGGTTTGCCAACTGGGACCTCGGTGGTTCATATTGGGCTAAACCCCAGCCGGCCAGTTATGAAAAATTCAACCCAAGCAATTTTGTTGATAAATGGACAGCGCCTATCATGATCGTGCAGGGTGGTTTGGATTATCGTGTGCCCATAGAGCAAGGTCTGGAAGCTTACCAGGCGGCACAGTTGCGCGGCATAAAAAGCAAATTGCTTTATATACCCAACGAGAACCATTGGGTGCTGCACGCACAGAATGGCATAGCATGGCAACGCGAATTTTTTAGCTGGCTGAAAGAAACACTTTGATTATAAAGTCTCAGCAACTTCAAAGTCCGAAGGACTGGTATGATTATAGCAAAAACACAGTTAAATAAGTATAAACCCCGAAGGGGTGGCATTATTCAGATGCTCTATATTAAACATGATTAATTATTTATGCTAAAGAAAATACTGCTCGTCCTTTTGGCCGCGATAATAATTATCCAGTTCATCCGTCCTGCAAAGAACCTGTCAACGGCAGCCCCTACACAGGATATTTTTGTGGTTTACCCAATGCCGGATTCTGTGCATCGGATATTGGCTAAGGCCTGTTATGATTGCCACAGTAACGATACAAGATATCCATGGTACGCAAATATCCAGCCCGTGTATTGGTGGATGAACAATCATATTATAAAAGGCAAAAGGCATCTTAATTTCGATGAGTTCGCTGCACAGCCGGCCCAGAAACAGGCAAAATGGATAAGGCATATATACGAACAGGTGGACAGCAATGAAATGCCTTTAGATAGCTATACCTGGATACACAAGGACGCTATCCTTACAAACGAAGAAAAGGCATTGGTCAGCAACTGGGCCAAGGCCATCTATGCACAAATACCGGACAGCCTTAAAAAGAAGAAAAAATAAACATTTTTTGATTTTGACTTTTTAATTTTGAATTAATAATGCGTATCATCTCATATAATGTAAACGGTGTAAGAAGCGCTGTTAAAAAAGGACTGATTGACTGGTTAAAAACAAACCCTGCAGATATTGTATGCTTCCAGGAATTGAAAGCCAATAGGGAGGACATCCCTGTTGAACTGTTCGAAGAACTAGGCTTTCACAGCTATTGGTATTCTGCGCAGAAGAAGGGTTACAGCGGCGTGGGCATATTGAGCAAAATAAAGCCCGACAATGTGCAATACGGCAATGGCATTATGCAAAGCGATGCAGAGGGCAGAGTGATACGAGCCGATTTTGGTGATGTAACATTGGTAAACGCTTACTATCCGAGCGGCACCAGTGGAGACGAAAGACAGACCTACAAATACCAATGGCTGGATGAATTTCATGATTACCTTACTGAGCTCAGGAAGACACGCCCAAAACTTATCGTAACAGGTGATTATAATATCGCCCACAAAGCAATAGATATCCATGACCCGGTAAGCAATAAAAAGAACAGCGGTTTTTTGCCTGAAGAGCGTGCCTGGATGGATAAATTCTTTGACGCAGGCTTTGTCGATACATTACGTTTCTTTAATCCGGACCCGCACCAATATACCTGGTGGAGCCTGCGCACAGCAGCCCGTGAACGGAACAGGGGCTGGCGCATAGACTATGTGAATGTTACCGAACCGCTGAAAGCTTCGCTCAAAGATGCAGCAATCTACCCCGATGTAAAACATTCGGATCACTGCCCGGTTTACCTGGAGCTAAGTTTGTGACCTATGCGCGTTCGGGCAGTTGATAATATACTTCCCTGAGGGATTCTTCGGTACCTCTTATGACCTTGGAATGTGCACAGCAAATGTTCATGATAGATGCACTGATATCCTGTGTGAAACAGCTTTTGGGGTAGGCGCAAAACAAACAGAAAGAAGCTTTCTCGCAAAACCTGCTCCATAGCTGTTCCAGTTGCACAGTGGCGCCGTTGTGGCCCTCAGCCCATAAAAGCGCTACCATCTCACCAAATGCACGCACCCGCCTGTTGTTCTTTTGTGCTTTATCTATAAGTGCGGAAACCGTCTGTATAAAGAGGGTTTCATCCGGCCAGTCATTCACCATGAATTTGGCAAGTGTAGCCTCTGCATCAAGCGGTATATACCTGTTCTCAGCAATTAAAACATCAACATGCACTGCGTATGATTTGAGTCGCTCCTCAAGCGCTTTGAGGTGGGCCGGGCTAGCTATAATAATAACGCAATCTCCCGCATTGATGCCGGCACCGGCAAAGCCCACAAGTGCATCCAGGAAAATAGCATCGTTTTCATAGATCTGTACCACATGGTCGCAAGGTGCAATTTCTCCCCAAAAAATATCTGTTTCTGTCCTCTCCCAATAATTGTCTACCGTTCTCATTCTTCAATTATTTATCTCTCACACAATTTTCTACAAAAACCATGCCTTGCAGAAACCCTTATATGTATCTTACTTTTTTCCAGCCGCGGGCAATGATATTTCTTTATTCAGGATAAATATCTGGGTAAAATATAGGTCGCCGTTTTTCGCGGGAGCTATGCCGATGCCTGTGAGCCTGTAATCGCCCTCCATGTTTTTCCTGTGCCCTTCGCTGCCCAGCCACAAGTTTACAACAGCCTCCGCGCTCATTTGCCCCATAGCCACGTTCTCTGCAAATCCGTTAACATGGTCTATATCTTTCGATATCATTTTTACCCTGTCGTCAAAACCATCATGGCCGAAAGGCACTGTGCCATTGGCCATCTGCCGGCTATGCTTTGCCGCCACCTCAGATATGCCTTTGTCCATTTGCAGTTTTGGCAAGCCTATCTCTGCCCTGTGTTTGTTAACATAAAAGAGAATGTCATCTGCCATTTTACTGTCCTGGCCGTGGGCGGCAGAAGCAATGAATAGCCCTATGCCCAGCAAAAGCATCCATATTGTGCACCTGAATTTTATAGAAAACATGGTAAGTCGTTTTACAAATAAGCCTGCTAAAACCATGCCTCGGTATTGAACAGAACTTTCTTCCCCTCTCCAAGTTTGGAGAGGGGTTAGGGGTGAGGTCTTATCCACAAAATCCCCTCTTTTTCCCAACCACAACTACACTTTTCACAAGCTGTAACGTACTACTAACGCCACTTCAAGGTAAATCATCCTAATCAAAAGTATCATGGTCGAAAATGTGTTTATCTTCTTTTGCACTTTATTTTTTCCAGTTATACCTTTGTACCAAAATTTGATTCGATTAAACTATAACTACTATCATTATGATTGTCACTGCCATCCCGCCTTAGCATACTAAAGCATCAATACTATTTCGCTGTATTACATTATTGCAAACACTACCATAAAGTTGGTGCAGTATCCCCATTGCCATTAACAAAGCATAAAACTTTGCGTCTCCGCGTCTTTGCGGTAAAATTAATTACCGTCGCAATCCAAATTCCAAATCCCCATCCCGAAACTTCGGGACCAAATTCCTAAAATAAAACACATGACCACAAAACAACAACAGGCCCGCGAACTCTTCTTTCAGGCCGATCTCTCCCAGGCCGATATAGCGCGCCTCTTAAAAGTAAATGCCAAAACCGTTTACCGTTGGATCAAACAAAACCATTGGGAACGTATCAAACAAGCCGCACTCAATGCACCTGCCGTCATCACCGAAAAACTATATGGGCATCTCAATCGAATGTGCATGGATATCGGAACGCGCGAAAATGAAAAACAATATCCGTCATTTGAGGAGTCCCGTACTATGCTTAATATCGCTGCCACCATCAAGCGCCTCAGCGCTCGTCCCTCCATCGGCGACCACTGCGAATCTATCACCGGCTTTATGGATTACGTTATCAGGAAAGATTATGACAAAGGGCAACTCATCGCAAGAGAAATTGATGAATACCTTTTGCGCGAAGCCGAATTGTCCTGCTGGTATGATCGCAACGACATCAGGTACAAAGCCAATCATTTAAAACCGGTTCGCGAAAATATATCAGACGAATTTCAGGATGGCTCCTCCTTAAAAGACGAAAATCCACCCATACAAACCCGGCCCGATCCTTATGAAGAAGATGAAATTTTAGCCGCTCTTGCTGCGGGCGAGCCGCTTACAAAAAAGGAGAAGCGCGAAATTAATATGAGAAAGGGCAGGGAGCAGACAATGGCAGATTATCGCGCAAATAAAGCAAACCCCAAAGCCCTCGCAAACTCAGGTGCATACTCCGGCCACAAGCTCCGCGAAAAAACAAACACCACACCCGACGAAAAAAAACTGGTAGTCATACCACCTCCAAAACCAAACAACAAAACTAAATCAGATAACACCTCCCTCTCTCCTTCCCTTTCGTCAAAGAAGGGTGCCGAAGGCGGAAAGGTCAATGAGGCTCAGTCTGACTTCAGACCAGAAGATGTAGATAACACCTCCCCTCTCCATGTATGGAGAGGGGTTGGGGGTGAGGTTCGTCTCGCCTTAAAACAACTATTCCCCAATGGCCGTTGGGAAGCAGCAGGCGCGTTTCTGGTTCGCGATATTGCCACCAACATACACCGCCGGATAACAGACGAAGAATGGAACAAACTCCTCGCAAAAGGTTATACTGACGATCAACTAAAACAAGCACTGGGGTAATGCTATTATAATTGATTGTGTTATTGTTCAACAAAAAGTCCGAAGGACTGACATGATTATAGTAGAAAATATGCAATAAAGATAAACCCGCAGTGGCGGGTGATATTATTCGTACGTAATACTTGTATAGCTCCAATTTCCTCTATCGCTTTCCAAGAACCTTGTGCACTTTGTGGCATCCTTTGTGTACTTCGTGGTTAAGCTCAAAATGCCCGCAAAATGGTACAATATCGGGCATTTTCAGACATCATTAAAT
>JABDGU010000047.1 GCA_013285905.1 Bacteroidota bacterium
CAGGAATTTTAAATATTACCTGGTCTCTGATTTTTCTTATTACCTGGCATTAAGTATCATTTCAAGCGGACTCTTATATTTTGTAACTGTTTTGCTTCGCCTGCCGGAATCACTTGGAGGCTGGCTTATGGGCTCTATGGTGCTTGTTTCACTTATCTGTTATCCACTTATTATTTTCCTGGCAAAACGTGTAGGGAAAAAGAGCGTAGTACTATTTTCGTTTGCATTGCTTAGTTTACTTTTTATAGCTATTTTCTTTTTAGGAAAATTTCCCTTTGAGCCTAAAACACAGATATATGCCCTGATGATGCTTGCGGGTTTTCCATTGGCAGCCCTGGGTATTCTTCCCAATGCTATATTAGCTGATATTATACAGGATGACGAAGAACAGGGCGGAGAGAACAGAGGGGGTATGTACTTTGCAGTAAAATACTTTTTTGTAAAGATCGGCCAGACTACAGGCATAGCACTGTTTGCATTCCTGACCATATATGGCAAAGACCCGGGGCACGATTACGGTTTGCGATTGAACGGCCTTTTTGGTTTTGGGCTTTGTGTGCTTGCTTTTATTTTCTTCAGCAGGTTTAAAGAAAAAACTACACCTTGATGATTATCGTTCTGTATTGTTAGGTCGTGTGTACACTATTTGCATCACGTTAATATTCCGCATAGCAAAGGCAGCTTCACAATAGCATAAATAATAGTTCCACTTTCTGATAAAATGCTCGTCGAAGCCGAGTGCCTTTATTTGATTCAAATTACTGTTAAACCTATTATGCCAACTATGCAGCGTGTTTGCATAGTGAGCCCCCATCTCTTTCAGGTCAACCATGGTCAGGTCTCCTGTTCTGTTTATAGCATTGTTAATTGCAGCTACAGAGGGTAAAAGCGACCCGGGGAAAATATGTTTTTGTATCCAGTCAACTCCTTTCTTCAAACTGTCGTAACGGGAATCGGGGCAGGTGATAACCTGCAATGCAAGTATGCCATTCTTTTTTAGCAGTTGATGACATTTCTTAAAATACACATCAAGGTAAGTATCCCCCACAGCCTCCAGCATCTCTATTGATACGATCTTGTCATAATGCCCGTCTACCAGCCTGTAGTCTTTCAGCAGGAAACTTATTTTGTCTGCCAGGCCCTCTGCCAATGCTCTTTCCTTTGCCATCTTTAATTGTTCTTCTGATATAGTAAGAGAAGTAACATGGCAGCCGTATTTTTTAGCGATATAAATTGTATTACCGCCCCAACCACTGCCTATCTCCAGCACATGGTCTGTTGGTTTAAGTTGCAGTTGCCGGCACAAACGCTCATATTTTGCTATTTGGGCTTCCTGCAGGCTCAGGCCATCTTTATAAAAATAGGCGCTGGAATAGGTCATGCTGGGGTCGAGGAAAGTGGCGAAGAAATCATTATTCAGGTCGTAATGTTCCGTAATGTTTTTCCTTGATCCCTCCACTGTGTTTGCCCTTTTGAAATGATAGAGCTTATTGAACCACTTTAACAGGTTAAGGGCAAAGGCCTGTGTTTTACTGCCTGATACGCCAGGCGCATTTTCTATATTCAGTAAGACCCATTTAATAACGTTTGTAATATTGCCTGTGTCCCAAAGGCCATCTACATAAGCCTCTCCAAAACCAATATCCCCATACAAAATGCAACGTTTAAAAAAATCAGGGTCCTTAACGGTAATGTTTGCGCTTATGTTATCTATACCATCGCCAATGGTAATATTTTCGCCGGATGCTAAAGTAAGGTGCAGTCTGCCTTTATCCATTTTGTACAGGAACTTCAGTACAATATCCTGGTAGAAAGTATTTTTTCTACTGTGAGAAAGAATGCCGGATATAGATTTGTCCAATTCCATAGGCTATAATTTATGCCTTAGCTTGACTTATAAGGCCTGTAAACTTCGCGCTGCAATTCTTTATGCGCGTCCTTTTTATGATAAGGCAGTTTTTTCAGCCATAGCTTTATTGCCTGCCAATGTATTAAAAAAATAACTTTTAAGGTAATAAACGGAAAGCTGAAAAAGTATAAAAGTAAGTTCGCGTCTGTCAATGCCTTCTTTTGTCCGCTTAGAGTGCTTATAAAAAAGCGTTTGTTTTGCTTGTCATGATCGTCTATTCTTATTTGCAATTTCTCACCAGGTATGTTTAGATCAAAATCAAAGGAGGTGTCCATATCAATAAAGGGAGAAACGTAAAAGTATTTAGCCACCTTCAGTTTAAAGCTGTCATCCTGCATAGTATCCTGTCCGAGGAAAAAAGGTTTCATCTCCAGGAAAGTATTGCAAGTCTCTACCACAGAGCATAGAGGATTACCCTCTTCATCATAACAAAAGTAGAAAGAGACGGGATTGAACTGGTAGCCGAAAGTGCATAGATTGGTTAGCAACATGATCCTGCCATTGCCTATTGTTAGCTTATTTTCCTGTAAGTATTCAGTTATATGCTGCCTGGTGTTTTTTGATCTATCGGGGTTTTCTCTTGGTAATTGCAGGTGGTCTTTATCGCGAAAATTGAAAAGATTAAACCTGTTCCTGCTCATGAATTTCAATTTTTTGGCAAGTTTGTCTATTTCGTCAAGGTCTAAATAGAACATAAATACATCATAATGAAACCTGTGATTTCTAGGTTCCAGCCTGTGATGCATCACCCTCGCTTTATATAAGCATGAATTCATGTAATTAATGTACGTAAAAAAATTAATTATGGATTAATATTTGCTGTCAAATCCCATAATTCTTCTTCGGTCCCCATGTTTAACAGATGCCTGCAAAGCTGCACGGCGCTTGTAAAAGCATCCTCATGAAAGCCATGCTTGAAATAACTGCCGCAATAGTAAAGGGGGCCATTTTCATTCAATCTATGCAATTCCATTTGTGCTTTAATAGCTGCTAAATCAAAAAGGGGATGCTCATAGTCTATTTCTAAAAGTATTTTTTTCTCGTCAAGGTCGGGATGGGGATTTATGGAAACAAAGTAATTCTTCTTATCAGATACCTGTTGCAGGCGGTTCATCCAGTAGATAGTGCTGGGCACTAAGCCTGTTTTTTCCCGCCTGATCCGGTAATTCCAACTGCTCCACGCCAGTTTGGTTTTGGGCATAATACGCTCGTCGATATGTAAGACCGCTTTATTGGGCTGATATTTAAAAGCTCGGAGTAAGTGGTTTTCATCATGTGTCGGCGCTTCTAATAAAGAAAAAGCCTGGTCGCCATGGCAAGCCATTATAACTGCATCATATCTCTGTTTTGTGCCATCGGGAGCATGGACTTCTGCTTTATTCCCAATTCGGGAGACTTTTACAGCCTTACGGTTTATATATATCTTCTCCTTAAAAGGCTGTATCAGTATTTCACGATAAGACTGGCTGCCATTATGCAGTGTATGCCATTGGTGTTGTGTGTTTAAGCCAAGAAACCCATGATTCTTAAAAAAGCGTATCAGTGTTACTGCGGGAAATTCCAGCATCTGCTCCATGGGCGTTGACCACACTGCAGAACTCATAGGAACTAAAAATTTCCACAGCATATCATCACCATACTTAAACTCGCGGACGTATTGTCCGATGGTGTAATCAGCGTATTTAGGGTCGTCCAGTATTTCGAGACTTTCCTTATTAAAACGTGCTATCTGGGATAGCATTTTAATATAAGGGAGGTTAAAAATATTCTTCCGTTGCGCAAACAAATGATTGAGGCTGGAGCCGCTGTATTCCAAACCTGTAGGCAGATGCTGCACGCTAAAAGACATGTCTGTTTTCTTAACAGGAACCTTTAGCGCTTTGAATAGCTTACTTAGGTTAGGGTAATTGACATAATTAAAAACCATGAAACCGGTGTCGATATAAACAGGCTTGCCGTCTTCGTCTATGGTTACAGTATTAGTATGTCCGCCTATATAGTTATTCTGCTCGTAAAAAGTAAGATTAGCATGTTTATGCAAAAAATGCCCGCAACCCATGCCGGCAATGCCCGTACCTATGATGGCTATATTTTGCATTTACTTTGTTACTTGTTTTAAAAAACGTTCAATAGTATAGGTAGATAATTGCCCGGCGGGGCCATTAAGCGTATAGTCAAAACCATGTGTTGCCCATGGCAGGCTTAGGAAAAAATGTTTTATACCATTCTCCCCAAGTTTTTTATTCAGTTTCACACTATGCAGGTAAGAAACCAGCACATCCTGTTTGCCATGTATAATGAGTGTTGGGACGGATTGCTTTGTTACAAATTCAATAGGAGAACTTGCGGCATAATTTTCAGGCACCTTGCTGTAAGTACCACCCAAATAATCTTCCATCACTTTTCGGGAGTCCATTATCAGCGGGTTGGATGGCACGGAGTAGCCCCACACCATGTCGGCCGGGCCATAAAAATCTATCACCCCTTTTAGCCCTGTTTCATGCAGGGTATATGCAGCCAACAACGCAATTTGTGCCCCGGCAGACCGCCCCAGCAGCACGAAATTATTAGTATCGATATTCAATTCATTCGCATGTTGTTTCAGGTATTGTATCACCGCTTTAACATCCTGCACAGGCAAAGGGTTTAGATATTGTGGTGCCAACCTGTAATTTATAGAAGCTACATTATAGCCTTTTTGCGAGAGGTAAGAATTTAATTCCGGCAACTGTTTACTATCGCCGGCACTCCAGGAGCCTCCATGCACCACAATTACACAAGGTTTCTTACCCGAGATCTGCGATGGGTAATAGTCCAAACTTAATGAGTAGGAATCAGTTTTGCTATAGACGAATGACTGATAGGCGGTTCTTTTATTGCGCGTTCCTCTTATCATTTTCCAAAAACTAAAAGCAGCTTGTTGTGGTTGTGAACTGCCGGCGCCTAAAGAACCTTCAATGTTTTTATTAAGCTCCGCAGCAACCAGGTATGCTCTAACTACGGGAGAAATAAACAAGACTAAAGCGGCAATGCCTATAATAGTCCCAGCGCGCATATACTGTGATGTGCCGAAACACAAAAGCAAAATAGTTAAGATGACAAATACCCAGGGAAATTCCATTACAGCTATAGACAATTGCCACAAACGATAAGTGGGGGCACGGAACACTGCCAGCAACGAAATGAGCGGGAAAAGAGAAAGAAGGATCAATCTTATCATACGCCTGCCTTATTAAATAAGTAATGACTTACTAACCATTCATTCCCACTATTGTAATTCCATAGTTCAGCACAAGCCATATAGAATATACGCCAGTACACCCACCATTTCAAAGCCTGGTCTTCTCCATAAGTTTCTTCAAATATGGGCATGATGGCGGCTTTGTGAGCGTCCATATTCTTCAACCATGCCTCTGATGTTTTGCCATAATGGGAGCCGCTTACATGCCAATGCTTGTCAGCAACAAAATGCCTGTTGAAGTAAAATAAAAGGTCGTCAGCAGGCATAATGCCGCCGGTAAAAAAATATTTGCTCATCCAGTCGCTCTCATCCTTCACCTCAAACAGGTAAGTATATTCTTTGTGTGTGAAAATATGGATGAACAATTTACCATCAGGTTTTAAGAAGGACGAAATTTTGCCCATCAGCAATTCATAATTGCGCATGTGCTCAAACATTTCCACCGATACTACCCTGTCAAATTTATCATCAATCGTAAAAGTGTTCATATCGGCAGTTATTACCTGCAGGTTAGTAATATTGCGCTGAGTGGCCTGTGCGTCTATATATTCTTTTTGTGTTTTAGAATTTGATACCACCTTAAAAACACTGGTGGGATATTTGGCTGCCATATAAAGCGATAAAGAACCCCAGCCGCAACCCAGTTCTAATACCTTTTGCCCATTTTGCAAGTCGGCTCTTTCACAAGTCAGCCCCAGCATGTCGCTTTCGGAAGTATCAATATCTGTAACTCCCGGTTTCCAATATCCTGATGAGTATTTCATGTGCTTGCCAAGGCAATACTGAAAGAATTTGGTAGGCAACTCATAATGTTGCTCATTAGCCGCAGAGGTATTAACGGCAATGGGTGATTGTTTTAGTTGCTCTATCAAAGTCATCAGATGTGCCTGCTGTGCTTCCACACCTCCTTTATTTTCGTCTGCGAGGCGTTGTCTCAAAAGCTTTCGTATGCCACTACGCAGCAGGGTATCAGGGACAAGGTCTTTTTCAATTAGTTTGTCGTACCACATTAGGGCTTAATTGCTTTTTTTGAACCAGGGAACAAATGCACTGGTCGTTTTTTGATATTGCCTGTATAAGTCGCCACGCGTTCTGATGGATTGTTCTTCTGTTAGTGGTATGCCTGTCACCTTTAATAAAAGATACAGAATAACCAATGGGCTGATGACGGCTAAATAGCCATAAGGAGAGGCCAAAGCAAAAATGAAATAGGCAAGCCACATCAGCCATTCAAAAAAATAGTTAGGATGGCGGGAGTAATTCCACAAGCCTATATTGCAAACCTTACCCTTATTCGCTGGGTCTTTCTTAAAGATCTTCATTTGATTGTCCGCAATACTTTCGCCCAGCAAACCTATTATCCACAGTGCCGTCCCTGCATATTCTAAAGCAGAAAGTTCCGGGTTCGTATTGGCAGTAATAATAAAAAAGGGTATGGCTAAGAAAACATTTGATGCGGCTTGCATTTGGAAGAACCAGAAAAACTTTCTGTCAGGCTTAGGCGCCCATTCTTCGCGTATCTTTTTATACCTCCCTTCCTCGTCATCAAGATGCTTTGTAACCCTGATCAACAAATAAGTGCCTAGCCGAAGCCCCGCAATAAACACCATGGAACAAATAAGGAGTTTGCGCGTCTCAAAACCATTTGCAAGAAAAAACAATATCAATGCAATAACAGGAAAATTATACGACCAGAAAATATCGACCACCCCCGCATTCTTAATTTTGTAAGCCCATAACCATACAAAAACCATGATGAGGCAACATGCAAACAAGCAAATAAGAACAATACTGAATATTGACATGTCAGGTGTTTTGTTTTGTAAATAATTCTTTTAAGCCTTCTCCTTGCTTGAGCCTCAACAGCTGCACCAGCACAAAAGCGCAGGAAGCTATGCTGCCCAAAGCAACTAATAAGACCAACCAAACTATTTTAAGGACTATGCTCTTTTCTTTATAACAAACCCATAAAAAAATCACGATCACATTTGTATAAAAATCCCAGAGGGTGGCTTTCATCCATGGTATGGAGCCGAGAAAATCCCATTGCTTAAAGAGGTTACTTTCAAGGCTGGTACTAATAACTATATAGCACATCCATATTAATAGTGCACTAAATAGTATTTTAAGTCCATTTATCATGCTTCTTTCCTGAGTTGTATAATGCGTGCTTTATTCAATATACGAATCATCGGGTAAACCGGATCGAATTCAAACCAACGTTTTGCAAAGTCAGGATCGTTGGGGCTTTTATGATGGTTGTTCTGAAACAATTCACCCATCATTAAAAAATCTATGGGTAAAGTATTTTTACTATGGTCATCATTATTGTAATTGGCATAACCATATTTATGCCCGCACCAATTAACGATCGCACCATGTATGGGAGACATCAAAAAATGAACAGGTAATAAAAGAAACATCCACCAATAGGTGGCGAAATGAATATAGAAGAGCGTATAAAGCAGGGCAAAGCTTATGCGTACCACCCAAAGGTCAGCAAAATGGTCTAATGCGGGCCAAGCGGGGTAACGATCGCGGAATTGTGGCTCGGGTTCTGTTTTATAATGGCGGTAATCAACATAGATGTTCTTAGTATTTATCATTAAACCCCATACATCTTTAATGAAATGTGGCGAGTGCGGGTCTTTTTCGGTATCACTATAAGCATGGTGCATGCGGTGCATAATAGCGTAGGCCCTTGGGTTTAAAAAAGAAGAACCCTGTGCGAGGAAAGTGAAAAAATAAAAAAACTTCTCCCAGCCTTTGCTCATTTTAAACATCTTATGCGATGCATAGCGATGCAAAAAAAACGTCTGGCAGAAAAGCGATATAAACCAATGACACAGAAAAAAAACTAAAATGGCCATAAAAAGTAAAAACCTGCTTTATTAAATACGTAAAAATAGTGAATGAGGTTTAGCAATTTCAACTAATAAGAAATTCTCAGTCATGAAGTGTAAATATATAATATATTTGTATTGAATATTTATTTGCAGAACGCCGTTAGGCGTTAAAGCTTTGTAGAAAACAGGTACCTATACCCACTAGCCCTGTAGGGGCTACCCAATTGTACACTAATCAATAAATTAATATATTGCCCTGTAATTCTTTACTATGGCTAATACTTACACCCAACTATACATCCATTGTGTATTTGCTGTAAAATACCGTGCAGCGATGCTTAACAATGCATGGGATGAGCGATTACGGTTTTATATTTCTGCCATTGTTCAGAATAATGGGCATAAAATGATAGCCATAAACAATATGCCGGACCACTTGCATTGTTTTATTGGTTTAAACCCTAATCAATCCATTTCGGATATATTGAGATTGATAAAAAGCGATTCATCAGAATGGATAAATAATGAGAGATTAACCAACCATAAATTTCATTGGCAAAAAGGTTATGGTGCTTTCAGTCATTCCAGGTCACAGATAAACCAGGTTGTGCAATATATTCATAACCAACAGGAGCATCATTCCAAAATAAGTTTTCTTGAAGAATACAAAAAGATGCTTAATGATTTTGGTATTGAATATGATGAGCGTTATATTTTTTCGTTGCCTGCTGAGTAGATTGTGGTGGATAGCACCTACGGTGCTATTGGGGAGGGAGAACCTTTTTCTACAAAGCTTTTACGCCTAACGGCGTTTTCCGTTTTTACCAAATAAACACCCTACGCGCACATCAACTCCACACTCTTTTCCTGCGATATGCTCCTGGTAGCTTCTGCCCTGATATTGTTTTTTGCCCGGTGAAGCAGGCCACGTATGGAATCTATGCTGCAGTTCATACAGATGGCGGCTTTTTCGTAACTGTTTTTTTGCACCATACACAAAATGAAGGCCTTGCGCTGTTTTTCCTGCAGCTTGTTTACGATGGGTATTAATTGCTCATACGTAATAGGGTAATCTACAGTGCTGTTTTCTGAATAGTTATAGACGGGCAATGTATTCATAAGCAGGTAGGGCTCCAGGGGTATCTCCCTTTTACGTTTTGCCGCATTCAGATACCTGACACGGTTAAAAGCCTTATTAAGGGTGATGCGGTATATCCAGGTATTGAGGGAAGACGCACCTTTGAATTTTGTTATAGAATCGAATATCTCAGTAAAAATGTCCTGCACCACTTCTTCTGCCTCGCATTCATTATGCAGAATGCTATTTACTTTATTATATATCCAGTCATAATTCTTATTGTATAGAAACTGGTAGGCGGCAGGGTCGCCATTCATCATCAACTGCACTAAGTTGTTTTCATTTTCATAATACTTCATAATCCGGAATTTAGGCTATATATAAATTTGTTATTTTCTAAATAAAGCCATCTTGTAAGACTACAAAACGGCTAACCTTTACTCACTCTGTTTGTTCGTTAAGACAATACAAATTTATCAAGGCCTGTTTTTCGTCTGTTATAGTATTCTGTGTTAATTGTGTAAGATTCGGGATGGGGCCTTTCCCGGCGGAAAAAGCTGGGTTTTTTCAGTATTTTGCAGATAAACAAATAGGTTAATATATATTTTGCTTGATGGCCTCAAGACAAAACAAATATGCTACAACAGGGCAGGAAATATCTACATCTAAAGCTGAAAGACCTGATCAGTAAAGCGGGTGTAAGGCTTATTGAGATACACCTGCAGAGTTTGGAAGGGATCGACCCGCATTTTGTGCACCTGGGCGAAGTGGCGTTGTATTATGACCCCGCTAAATACAACGACAATGATGTTTACGGTATTTTTCAAAAATTAGGCTTTGATATAATTGACGATGCCGAAGATGAAATAATAGAACGCATACGCATTGCTGCCATTGAATTGATACACTATGCCAATAACACAAATTCGCTGATACGGAATTCCGACTACATAAGTGAAAGACTGCAAATGTCTTACGATAAATTGAGCCGGGTATTTTCTAAGAAATGCGGAAAAACCTTAGAGACATACCTGATAGAATTAAAGATTGAAAAGGCAAAAGAACTTATTGCCAGCGATAAGTATTCGCTTAGTGAAATTTCATACATGTTGGAGTATAGCAGTGTGCAATATCTCAGCAACCAGTTTAAGAAAGTAACGGGTGCAACGGTTTCGCAGTTTAAAGAAGACCCTGCAAAGTACAGGAAAGCAATAGAAGATATATAGGCTCGCAGATTAAAACAGAATAGCAGATAGTAAATTTTTAAAAAACATTTGTACAGTAGCAATTAACAAGTAAAAGCCTCGAATATGAGAATTAAAAAAAACATAGCCGTAAGCGATAATGGGTTCATTTTTAACCCATCAACAGGAGACAGCTATTCCATCAACCCAATAGGCATGGAGATCATAAGGCAACTGAAGGAGACCAGGCCCAAAGAGGAGATAAAGCATAGTATTATGAATGAATACAATTGTGACGAAGCCACTTTTGAAAAAGATTTCTATGATTTCACAATGATGCTTCGTAATTATAAATTGTTAGAGCATGAATAAACCAACATATACCATAGCGGTAACAGGCCTTAATGCCACGGACAATCCCGGGCCTGGCCTTGCTGTGATTCGGGCCTTAAAAGCAGCGAAGAGTTTTGATGTAAACATCATCGGCTTGTCGTATGAAACTCTGGAGCCGGGCATTTATATGCGCGACTTTGTGGACAAGGTTTACCAGATGCCTTATCCGGCAGCAGGGCAGGAGATGCTTGTGAAAAGGCTTGCCTACATAAACAAGGCACAGAAGATAGATTTTCTCTTCCCGAATTTTGATGCGGAGCTCTACAATTTCATTAAGATGCAGAAGCGCCTTGAGGAGGAGCTGAACATTAAGATGTTTTTGCCCAGCATGGAACAGTTTGAAGCGAGACATAAAGTGAACCTGTATGAATTCGGGATAAAGAACGATATCAAAGTGCCCAAAGCACGGTCCATTTATTCTTCAAATGAGATCCAGTCTTTTTCAGGCCAACTCGGTTTCCCGCTTGTTGTAAAAGGTAAATTCTACGATGCCAAGATAGCCTATAACAACGACCAGGCTGCACAGCATTTTGATAAGATAAGTGAGCAGTGGGGTTTGCCGATCTTATTGCAGGAATTCATTCATGGCTCAGAAGTGAATGTCTGCGGTGTGGGCGATGGCAAGGGTAAGCTGATAGGTGCAGTGCCGATGCGTAAATTGTATATTACCGATAAAGGAAAGGCCTGGGCCGGGGTGAGCATTGATGACGAAATGTTGCTTGCCATAACTAAAAAGATGGTGAAGAAAACAAAATGGCAAGGCTCTTTCGAAATGGAATTCATCAAGACTGTGGATGACGAGTATTACCTTTTGGAGATCAACCCGCGTTTCCCTGCATGGTGTTACCTGGCAGTAGGCGCAGGACAGAACCAGGTGGAAGCTCTTGTTAATATGGGTATGGGCAAAAAAGTAAGTGCATTTACAACTTATAAAGTAGGCACCTTATTTATCCGTTATTCCAACGACCTTATTGTTGATATAAAAGAATTTGAAAAAATCTCCACGATCGGAGAATTATAAAAATATTATTCTATGGCAAAGAAATTATACGAACGTCCCATTATCCGCCCTCTTACTTCAGGGCTGATGAATAAATTCGGATCAAGGTCTGAATATTTACCCGTTACACATATCGATGGTGCATCTGTAAAAGATATGCTTAAAGAATTCGGCTCTCCATTATTTGTTTTTTCGGAAAGACAGGTAAGGGAGAACATGCGCAACGCAAAACGTGCGTTCGAAACACGTTATCCTAAAGTTCAGTTTGCGTGGAGTTACAAAACAAATTACCTCAATGCTATCTGCAATATCTTTCACCAGGAAGGTAGCTGGGCAGAAGTGGTAAGCCGTTTTGAATATGATAAAGCCATATTGAACGGAGTGCCGGGCGATAAAATATTATTTAACGGGCCTGACAAAACGGACGATGATCTGCGCACCGCGATCAAAAATAATTCTCCCATTCATATCGACCACCTGGACGAACTGTACCGTTTAACAGAGCAGGCAACCGAAATGAAGGTGAAACCGCGTGTTGCCATCCGTATCAATATGGACACAGGCATCTATCCTTTGTGGGATAGGTTTGGTTTTAATTATGAGAACGGACAGGCATGGGACGCGCTGAATAAAATAATGGCATCTGGAAAATTGAACCTTGTCGGATTGCATGCGCACATAGGTACCTACATGATATCCACCAATGCCTATTACGTAGCTGCAACCAAATTGGCAGATCTTGCCATAAACCTTAAACAGAAGCATGATACTACCATTCAGTATATTGATATGGGCGGTGGCTTTGCATCTCAAAACACATTAAAGGGCAGTTACCTTAAAGGGGCCGACATGGTGCCTTCTGTGAATGAGTATGCAGAAGCTATTTGTACCGGTTTGATAAATGCAGGCTTTAAAAGCAATGAGTTGCCAACGCTTATCCTGGAGCCCGGCCGTGTGCTGATAGATGATGCGGGCTTCTTGTTGGGCACAGTTATCGCCAATAAAAGGTTAAGTGATGGACGAAAAGCTACTATACTTGATTTTGGTGTCAATATCTTATTTACCTCCTTCTGGTACGACCATAAAATATCTCCTGCACAGGAATTCGGTATGCATACGGAAGACACTATTTTATATGGTCCTTTGTGTATGAATATTGACGTGATAAGGGAGAATGTAGCATTGCCGCCGCTGAATGCCGGCGATAATTTGGTGGTGCACCACGTAGGCGCTTATGATATTACGCAAAGCATGCAGTTTATTTCATTAAGACCGGCTGTGGTTATTGTGGATAGCATGAGCAAGGCGCACTTAATTAAGCGTAAAGAAACACTACAGGATATACAGCATAATGAAGCAATGCCCGAGTTTTTACGCTCGTTTAAATTATCCTGACATTTATAGAACAACCTTACTCAATGTTAAGCATCAGGAACTACCTTAAAGGCGGCTTTTTAAGTTATTCGCAGATTTTTTTCAGCGATAGCCTTTGGCTTGGGGTGGTCTTAATGCTTGTTTCTTTCTTCGATCCAGGCATCGGCGTTTCAGGGGTAATAGCCGTAGTAACTTGCCAGGTATGCAGCCGTTTCTTTGCTTTTAACAAGGCAGCCATTTTTAACGGTGCCCATACTTACAATGCTCTTTTGCTTGGCCTCGCAATGGGTAGCTTTTATCAACTCAGCCTTTCTTATTTTATAGTGCTTGTTATAGCGTCTATACTTACGTTTTTTCTTACCGTTTGGATAGCAGGCAGGCTTTACCTCATAGGCCTGCCCTTTTTGAGCATCCCATTCCTGGTAGCAATATGGATATTGTTATTGGGCTTGTCCAATTTCAGCGGTATCAAATTGGTTAGCAAAACTTTTTTTTCTTTCCAGGCCTGGTTCCCCGGCATATTTCAATCTTTAAGTAATGCGATAGATTATTTCCCTTGCAAGGATATCATTCATATCTACTTGCGATCTTTGGGAGCTATTATATTTCAGTTCAACGACCTTTCCGGGCTTATAATTGCTTTGGTTTTATTGTGGCGCTCCCGCATGGCATTTGCCCTCAGTATATACGGATTCCTCATTGGCTACGCCTTCTATTATTTCCTTGAGGGCGACTTTGCACAGATCGTTTATTCATACATTGGCTTTAATTTTATTCTCACAGCCATTGCGCTTGGCGGATATTTTATTGTGCCCTCCAAGCGCAGCCATTTGCTTTTGTTTTTTGTTATCCCTGTTAATGCACTTATTCTCAGTGCCCTGCACACGGTGTTCAGCCAGTTTCATTTGCCTTTGTATTCCCTGCCGTTTAATCTTATCGTATTGCTCATGATAGGGGCTTTACAAATGCGGCAATATACCCACGGTTTGCAATTGGTGCTACTGCAGCAGCATTCGCCGGAGATGAACCATTATAAAAGTGTGTATCACAGCAAGCGCTTTGCGAAAGACATTTATTACCACTTGTTTTTGCCTGTAATAGGCGAATGGCATATTTCACAAGGACACTCAGGAAGCATTACGCATAAAGATGCATACCAATATGCCTGGGATTTTGATATAACAGACGAGAGCGGGAGAACTTATAATGGCTCTGGGCTTAGCCTGGCAGACTATTATTGTTACGAGCGGCCGGTAACAGCGCCAGCCGCGGGTTATATAGTTACTGTAATGGATGGGGTAAGCGATAATATTATTGGTCAGGAGAACCTGAACAATAATTGGGGTAATACCATTATTATAAAACATGCAGAAGGTTTATACTCCAAGTTGTCCCATCTGAAGCCCGGCAGTATAAAAGTAAAAGAAGGATCCTATGTTATTGGCGGTGAGATAATTGCAAATAGCGGCAGCAGCGGCCGTTCGCCGGAGCCTCATTTGCATTTCCAGTTGCAGGCGAATCCTTACATAGGTTCTTCTACAATACTGTACCCTATAGCATATTACCTTGTTAAAAAAGAAGGACAATATGCATTCCACGCTTTCGATATACCCAAGGAAGGAGAAACTGTGAGAAATATTATTACGAATCCTCTACTTGCAAACTTCTTTGATTTGCCTGATGGCAAAGAACTCAACTGGACAGTGGTAGATGGAGAAAGGGAATATGAAAATAAGTGGTCGGTTTGCTTAGCTGCTGATGGAAGGAAATATTTGTATTGCCATCTTACAGGTGCTATTGTCTATTTCTATAATGACGGGGTACTATTTTACTTCACAGATTTTTATGGCAGTCATAAATCTTACCTCTATAAATTTTACCTTGTTTTTCAAAAGGTACTATTAGGCTATTATAATGGAGTAAACATAGAGGATGCCTTGATGCCACATTTCTTTTTTAATCCATTAATAATGTATATACAGGATTTCATAGCGCCCTTTTACCATTTCACAAGTGGGAAATACCAGTTCCGGTTTGACGAACTTGGAAAATCACAAAATTCTGGTTCAATTGCCATTCAGACAAAGAGCGAAGGGATAATGTTTGGAAAGAGCAGGAACGGGATAAAGGGAGAGATGCAATTGAACGAAGACAGCACTTGTAAGATAGAAATAACCAATGCGAAGAGTAAAATAATTGCGGCGTGCGGATACTGATGGTCATATTGTTTTTTGCGGTACTTCCGGCTTGCGCCTATTCCCAGGTCTCAATTCCGGTTGCTAAGGATGAAGAGCCTGTTGAAGATACATCTGATGAATCGGGTGTTGCTGTAACGAACTATGCTTTTAACTTTTCAACTGCCTTTAATTTTTATGAACAAAAACAATATGCCAAAGCGGAAAAATATTTTCGCAGAGCATATTCTAAAATAAAGAACCGGGAAGCTGCCAACTATATCTACTCCTGCATGTTACAGCAGGGTTATGAAGCCGAAGCCGATGTTTTCAGAAAAAAGCAGCCCGATTTGATCAATGAATGGCCCAATGACAAAAAGGGGTTTGGAAACGTTTATATAGATTTTGGTCCACGCATATCTGCAAATGCGAATGCAGGGAATATAGATTACGCCAACGGAGGCTTTCTCTATAAGGTATCAAGCAGTGTGCAATACTGGCAAACCGCTACCTATTTACAGCAAGACAATAATTTAGGTAACTATAAACAATATGGCCTTCATTCATCTTTAAGCATGCAATTAAATAATGGCTGGAATATCCAGCCATCTGCTAATTATTATTATACCTCCTATAATTCCATTTATACTCAAACTGCCGACCTCGAATCCTTCTCAAACTTTATAGATCCAAAGGAGACAATATTTTACCAAACTTCAGGAACGCAAACAACTAATTATGCATTTCCTGGTCATTCTCATTATCTCAACTTATCTGTATCGTTCTCTAAAAGGATACAGTTGTTTACTTTTGAGCTGGAACCCGCCTTTCATTATTCAGTCGATAAGAGCACAACTCTTTATCAGTATTTCTCAAACGGCACTACAGATTCATTTGTCAATTCTATTTATAAAGGTTCAGCACCGTTTACTGCTTCGGGTGTCGGCTCCTCTGATACGACTATCAGGTCATATATAGGGCAGTTGGGAATATCCTTATTATATAACTGGCCTGCTTTTAAACAAATGATCAGCACCAGGATTGCTTTTTATTATTTAATGGGAGAACATAGCCAAAGTGCACCCGCATTGCACTTTTATTCATTATTAAAACTGAAAGAAAATTTTTGGATACATTTGGATTGGTTAAATAAAGGTAGTTTGCCATGGATGTTGAATTCTGGGGATCTCTATTTTAACTTTACAGATAAGATAGATAACCGCAGCAGCATTACATTCCAGCTATGGCCTTCAAAAAGGTTATCGCCCTTATTTACGTATCAATATGAAGAAGATACCCGTTTACAGGACAATGCTGAATTAATATACAACTCGTTCTACTTTACTCTAAAATATAAGTTATGAAATTTTTCGTATCGCTAAGTTATATTCTCATCATTTCCTGTATTGCACAAGGGCAGGAAATTAATACTCAGGTGATAAATGCTTATAGCGCAAGCTATGTTTCCGAAACTTCTAAAGATTACGACCAGGCCATAAAAGATATTAAATCAATTTATAGCGAAAAATCCTATGAAGCTAATTTAAGGTTAGGCTGGCTTTCCTACGAGCAAAAAAACTATGACCAATCTGTTATTTATTATCAGCTGGCCATTAAATTAAGGCCTAATAGCATTGAAGCGATGTTGGGTTATGCGTATCCTGCTGCTGCTCTGCAGAAATGGGACGAATTATTTGCCATGTATCAAAGAATACTTGCTTTGGACCCCAATAATTTGTTGGTTAATTACAGGCTTGCGCTAATGTACTATTACAGAAAAGAGTTTTCAGGGGCTGAAAAACAATTGCAGAAAAATATAGAGCACTATCCCTTCGACTATGACAATGTATTACTGATGGCCCAGGTAAAACTCGCTATGGGCAAAATAACAGAAAGTAAAAATTATTACCGTCGCGCCCTCCTATATAATCCCTCCAATGATGAAATAAAAAAAGTGGTGGAGAAGTTATAAAACAATAAAGCCATTTTGTAGAAACAAAATGGCTTATGAAACTTACTCCTTACTCAATTTCAATTTATAGTTAACACTTTCACCTGTCCATGTTTGCCATTTTGGTTCTCCACATTTAACTGGTAGGCATAATTGCCTGCCGGCAAGCGTGCGCCGTCGCTATTGCGACCATCCCATTCTATTTTATTGTTTCCGGCACCTAATTCTATGTTTAATAATTGTGCCACTTTTTTACCCATTACATCAAAAATATCTATCCATACCGTAGATGCTTCTGCAAGCCAAAAGCTAAAAGTGGTGGTGGTGTTAAAAGGGTTAGGGTAATTTTGATTTAAAACAAATTGCCCTGCTGTTTCAGGTGTCAGGTTTATGACGCCTGTTACAGGCACATCAACTCCTATTGTCAACGAGGCATCATAGCCACCGGATGTATTTGCAGCAATGTTTAATAGTTCATATTGTGTATTCGTTGTGTCAGAGAACACATTGTCTGCCGAATTTACCAAAGTATTTTGCC
>JABDGU010000048.1 GCA_013285905.1 Bacteroidota bacterium
ATCTTCACTGTTATTTCGTTCATCAAATATTTGTTCGGCGTAGTAGGGTCATAAGCATATAATATTTTAAAACGGCCATAAGGTTTAGTAACCCATGTATCATTGGTTACATCTACTGTATGGTCATTTTCCCTGAGGTCGAAATGGCCGTCAGAAGTATATTTTACCGCGAGTTCCGTATGGTCACCTTTATATCCTGCAGAATCGAAAACAACTCTGATAGGGCTTTCTTTGTACAACTCATTGTCGTGCAGTTTGCCTTTCACAAAGTAAGTAACGTTCAGGTTCAGTGAATCCACTGTCTGTGCTACCAGGTCCTCAGAGTGAATCGCATTCATCTCATTGAAGAAGTTCACCGGTGTTTTCTTCACCAGGTTCAACTTGTCGAGTATATCGCTGTTCGAGTTTTCGTCCTCGTTCACGACCAATGCGCTCTTAATCGCATACACCGGCCTTGTTACCTGGATATACAGGAAAGCGATGGTAAGCGCTATCAGTACGGATAATAAAACCCAATACCAATCTGCCAGGACCACAGCGATAAATCGCTTGAAGTCGAATGGAATGCTTTGTCGTCTGCCGGCAGTCAGTGTAGTACTGTTGCTGTTGTTTACAGATCCGGTTCTTAATGGTTGATAATCCATGGTATTCTCCTCGGTATTTAATAATTATTTAGATAAATCTTTTACTACTAAAAATGCTACGAAAGCTCCCACGATTGCTGATGCAAACGGCAGGTAGAATCGGAAAAATGAGTTATTGTTATCCTGGCGGGATACTCGTGAACCCTCCACGTAAACAATATCGTTTTGTTTTAAATAGAAATAGGGATTGGTAAATGCATTACGGCTATTGAGGTTTACACGTGCAAATTCACGTATGCCGTCATGTTCACGCATTACAAGCAAGTTATCGCGACGGCCGGTCAACTGGATATCACCTGCAGCTGCAATTGCTTCCAATACATTCATCCTGTGATTGGGGGCAATTACCACACCCGGGTACCTTACTTCACCTATCACGGTTACTTTGTAGTTCAATATCCTTATTTCAACAACAGGGTCTTTTACATAATTTTCTTTTAACCTGATAGCGATCATATCTTTCACTTCTCTCAGTGTCTTTCCTGCAACAGGCATTTTGCCTATAACCGGGAAATCAATGTCGCCGTGGTTGTCAACAAGGTATCCGTTTATACCACCGCCTGATGTTCCGCTACCGCTGGTGCTACCACCGCCGCCACCTAATGATGGAGTAAGTGCGTACGCGATACCACCGTCATTAAAAATGCTTACAGGATTTTTTTCTGTAAAATCGCTTATGCTCGTTATTTTTATAGCAAGGATATCATCCGGTGCTATCCTGCTCGGCAGGTAAGGAGGTATCTTAGTCACTAATACAGTCGAATCAGTCGGAGTATTATTCTTAAAATAAATAGTTTGCTGAGGTACTGTACACGATGACATATACAAGATGCAAACTGCTGCCAGAACTGATAAAATTTGATGTTTTTTCATAAACATTACTTGTTACAATATTAATTTCAGGGTGCAAAATAGAACGAAGTATTTTACCTAATTGTATTTCCCCCCGGCTTTACAAATCGTTAACTTTTATTAACGATTCGTAAATGTGTATTTTGTGTTAATTGTGTTGTTAAGTGCCTATTGAAAAAACGTAATACCCCCAGACTTGCAAAATAAAAATGCAGGCCGGCTCGTAAAATAGGACTCTTCTGATCGGAACTATATGTATTGTGGGACGCTATAAAAGTAATATTTTATTTTTGATTAACCAAAAAGTAAAAATTTGTTTTAAATGATTTAATATGAGCCCGAGGCTTTTGCCGGAGAGTGGCTTGGGGTGTGCCTTATACTCGTCGTGTTTTATGCAAAAAAATATTGTATCAAAAGCGCTTTAACCACAGAGGCTTCCTAAGCGCGCATTATTTACCAGGTACATAAGGTAGATAATAAAATTAGCAGCAGATACTGAGATGATAAGAGCCGAGGTAGCCTTTTTAGACTCAAACTGTGCAATACCCACGGCTGCCATAAAAATGACGGGATAAACACAATTCATCAGGTACCTTATTTCTGCATGGGCAAACAATAGAGGTATAAGGGATATAAAAAACATGAGGGCCAGGAAAGCCGTTGTAAAAATTTGTTTTTGCCTGAACAAAAAATAAAGGCCTATGCCCGCGACAAAATACATGTAAACAGGGCAAAATAAGGGGTGGCCAAAATAGAATAAGCACTGTTTTAGTATATAAAAGCAATGCACCAGGGCCACTTTGGGGTTCTTCATTATTGCATTCCGTATAGACCAGTTGTTACTCTCAGGTGTTCCAAAGGCTTCTGTACTTAGCGCTAATGAAACAGAGTCGGAAGAAGCAGATCCGTTGCTGGTATTGGCTTTTGCAGATGTCCCATTGTACATACTCCTCATGTCACTGAATACGCAGACGTAGGTTATATATATATACTTCGCATCGCTGAAAGTAGATGCATAGGGGCTGCTAGACCTGTTTTTGATAAACGCACCGTGCAGAAATACCCCGGAAATGACCAAAAAGTAAGAAAGCAACAGGAAATACACTTTCTGCTTCAGCGGCAGCCCATTTCTCCAAAATATCATCAAGGCAAGTATCAATAAGATAAATGCACTCTCAGGCCTTATATAAGTACCAATAATGGTGGAAAATGAAAAAAGAAGTGCTGAATATACAAAACCCGTCTTTGATAGCGTAAATTTTACTAATGTATAAATGCTGAGTAATATAAAAAAGGAACTGACTATAGAAGTGTGCGAATAGCCGGCCACGGCAACTGTTATGCAAGGGAAAAACAACAGAAGAATCAGGGCAACAATGCCTGTTTTTTCATTAAAAAGCTCTTTGGCAACAAAATAAGCCATTAGCGAAATGCCAAATGAGAAGAAAATGTAAATGATAGAACTCGATAGGAAAAGACTTTTAGTAAAAATATTTATAAAATATAGTAAAAAACCATATGACGGCGTGATATAGATGTCTACTTTGCCCACTGAATTAATGATATGGTTTGCCTGTGCAAGATAATTTGGGTCCATACAAGGGGTTTTTCCAATAATAAAAACCGTAAGTACTCTGACTATCAGCGTTGCAAATAGTAGAATAAATACCTTCTTGTTATGGCTTAATTGCATCCGGAACGGGTTAAAATATTATTGTAATAATACAAAATAATATTTTACAGACAATTTTATGGGGCTAAACGGTTCTTTTCCCAGACACTCACCTTTGTTCTTTTGAAGGCAATACGGTCGTGCATACGGTTGCTGCGACCTTGCCAAAATTCGATGCTTGCTGGTATCAACTTATAACCTCCCCAATGCTCAGGCCTTGGTATAGATGTCCCGTCGAATTTTGCCTGATACTTTTTGTAATTATCATCTAAAACATCCCTGGTTGGGATAACCTGGCTTTGCGGAGACGCCCAGGCGCCCAGGCGGCTGCCCTCGGGGCGGGAATTGAAATACTGGTCACTCTCGGCATCTGATGCTCGGATAATTGCACCCTCCACACGTACCTGCCTTTCCAATTCTTTCCAGAAAAATACCAATGCGGCAAAGGGATGACTATCGAGTTCCGCCCCTTTTGCACTACTATAGTTTGTATAAAAAACGAAGCCCTGGTCATCAAGACCTTTCAATAATACAATGCGTGCGTGAGGTTTTGAAAAGGCATCCACCGTGGCTAAGGTCATTGCATTCACCTCACTTATCTGGGCTGCTTCAGCTTCGGCAAGCCATTTGCCAAAAAAAATCAAAGGATCATCGCCTGCCGTTGCCTCATCGAGCGCCGCCAACTGATAATCCTTTCTTATTTCTGCAATATTTATTTTATGTGCAGACAAATGTTTTATTTTTTGTCGTCTGAGCCCAGGTATTTAGCCATTACATAGATCAGCTCTATAGCCATGAGGAACATAAATACCCACATAAGTGTAGGGCCGACATTCCTGTTTACATTATCGTAAAACGCGCTAAGCATTAATTGACTCATGATTTTGATTTTGTGCTGCAATATACAAAACACCGCTTAGTATATCAACATTTGGGATTTACCGTTTTTTGTAAGTACATTTCCGTATTAATTACATTTAGAAGTAATGTTACTGAGGCATATACCGTTCTTAAAGGCAGTATTTATATACTCTTTCACTGCTTTTGGCGGGCCTCAGGCTCATATAGGGATGATGGCAAAAACCTTTGTGCAAAAGCGCAAAGATGTTACCGAAGATGAATTGCTTGAACTGAATGCGTTTTGCCAGATGCTTCCCGGCCCTTCTTCCACACAAACAGTTACCCTCATAGCAATGAAACGCGGGGGCATTCCGCTCGCTTCCATTACTTTATTGCTTTGGATATTACCGGCCGCACTCATTATGGGCGCCGTTTCGTTTCTCGTCCATTACTTTGATATAAAAGACGTACAGACAAATTTATTTGCATATATACGCCCTATGTCCGTGGGTTTTGTGTGCTATGCAGCGGCTAAAATGATGCAAACAAGCATTACACACTTCGCGACATGGTGCATAATGGCAGGAGGGCTTGCGGCTACATTGGCCTTCAGGTCGCCCTGGGTATTCCCCGGTATTCTTATTTTAGCGGGTTCTATCAGCAATTTCAGTAACAAGCGTATACCAGATCCCTTAGTAAAACCCAAGCCGATCAATTGGATGAACCTGTGGGTATTTGCACTCATTTTTATAGTGGCGGGTGTTTTAAGCTCACTCGCCAATGCCGGCAAATGGGAACATAAACTTGTCTTTAATCTTTTTGAGAATTTTTATCGCTTTGGAAGTATCGTATTTGGGGGAGGGCAGGCCTTACTACCGATGATGCTGTACCAGTTTGTAAATACTCCGGTACACCACGGCCTTACGCCTATCGTTACTGCACCCGATATGCTTACCGGTTTTGGAATAGTCCAGGCTGTGCCGGGGCCGGTGTTCTCAGTTTGTTCTTTTGTAGGGGGCATGGCATTGAGTCCTTACGGCGCCACCTGGCAATTAATAGGTTGCATCACAGCCACTGTGGCCGTTTTTCTACCCAGCGCTTTATTGCTTTTCTTTTTCTATCCTATTTATGAAAACCTGAAACATCATGTTATCATCTTTCGCGCACTGGAGGGTATCAATGCGGCTGTGGTAGGTATTATATGGGCTTCGGGGCTTGTATTGTTCCAGTCTGTTCCTTTTGAGTGGAGTAACCTGATAGTGGTGGTAATTACTTTTTCGCTGCTGTATTATACTAAAATACCGGCGCCATTAATTGTGGTCGGTTGGTTATTGCTTGGCTGGTCTATGCACTAATTGTCCTCTTTCAGCAAGGTATTGATATCGCCTATCAGTTTATTTACCTCTTCCATTTTTAAGCCATCATAAAATCCCCGCACGCGTCCGTCCCTGTCAACAAGCACATAATGGTTATCGTGAATGAAATCTTTGTCTATGCTAACACCTGCCGTATCATCCAGTGCGCTTATCAAGTAGCTGTAACGCGCCATATCATAGAGCGCTTTCTTGTCCCCGGTAAGGAACATCCATTGGTTGGCATCCGCATCATAACGCAGGCTGTATTCTTTCAGCGCCTGCACAGTATCTCTCTTCGGGTCCACGGTATGTGATAATATCAAAACATTGTTATTGCCTTTTATTGCTTCATACACTTTTGTAAGATGCTCATTCATCCGCGGACAAATCCCTTTGCAGGTGCTGAAAAAATAAGAGACCACATAGATCTTGCCCTTCACATCTTTATTGGTGATGATTTTTCCGTCCTGGTTGGTAAAAGAAAAATCGGCCACTTTATGACCGGGATTACCAAACGTTTGTAAGGTGACTTTATTTCCACGCGTCACCTTATAAAAATAACCGATGAACACCGTGCTCAACACAATAAAAAAAGAAACCAGGAATATTACCGTCTTTTTGTTTTTCATTATATAAACTAAATTTTCTTCGTAATTATTTTATAACTCCGCACTTTAGTGCGGAGATTAAACGCTTCAACTAATCGGCTTTAGCCATGACTATTATATCCATATTTTTGAATAAACAAATCATACTCTTCCTGAAAACTCACCTTTTTATGATGGTCTTCCTGGTTATTGATATAAACCCTCACTTTATCTAACATAGATTCACTTACCGATGATGCAAAGTACTCGTCTCCCCATTCTAATTTTGGTGAAATCAAGTTCTCTTTGTTGGCCCAAAACGCTGCCTCTCCTTTAATCAATTGCATTGTCTTTGAGATAGACATATCTGCATTTAGCCCCAACAGGCAGTGAACATGGTCGAGGTGCCCATTAATAGTATCAACGAAAATTTGTTTTTTGACGGCATTTTCACGAATGTGTTCAAATAACTTTCCTCTTTTATCAATTGTCAATACTTTACTACTGCTTTTTGTTCTCCAAACTACGTGAACCCAAATTCTGACAAATGCCATTGTTATGATTTTTCAAGGCTAAAGCCGATTAAGATTTTTTTGTTCGCCATCCCCAACCTAAAGGTTGGGGTTATATATTTTGGTTAGGGGGCTACACCACCACATTTATCATTTTCCCCTTCACATATATCACTTTCTTGGGTGCTTTGCCTTCCAGCCATTTTATTACTGTCGGGTCGGCGAGCACTTCTTTTTCTATGGAGCTTTGTTCGGCATCCAATGCAAATTCCAGTTCCACCCTCGTCTTGCCATTCACTGCCACCGGGTATTTTTTAGAATTTTCTGTAACATACTTTTCTTCAAACCTTGGGAAGCTTGCGTCCATCACGCTACCATCATGCCCAAGCTGGTGCCACAGCTCTTCTGCAAAATGCGGCGCAAAGGGGCATATCAAAATGGCCAGTTGCTCCAGCACCTCACGCTTATGGCAATTCAAAGCAGTCAGTTCGTTCACACATATCATAAACTGGCTCACAGAGGTATTGAAAGAAAAACGTTCAATATCTTCGCCAACTTTTTTTATGGTTTTATGCAGTATCCGTAATTCAGCATCATTCGCTGTTTCATCAGTAACAATACTTCCATTCTGCTCATCATTATACAAACGCCACATTTTCTTAAGGAAGCGATGTACACCTTCAATGCCTTTTGTGTCCCAGGGTTTGCTCATTTCAACCGGCCCCAAAAACATCTCGTACATGCGGAAAGTATCTGCCCCATATTGATTTACCATGTCATCAGGGTTGACAACATTATATTTCGATTTGGACATTTTTTCTACTTCCGCACCGCAATAAAATTTCCCATCTTTATCCAACTCAAATTTAAAATCAATATACTCCGGCCGCCATTTTTTGAACGCTTCAATATCCAATACTGTTCCATCAACAATACTAATATCAACCCGCAGCGTTTCGATTTTCCCCAGCCCGATGGGAGGTTCTGTTAGATTGAAAGTGTAGAACGTTTTATTTTCCCTACTCAACCTGACAAACCTGCTGCTCCCCTGTATCATCCCCTGGTTTATGAGCTTCTTAAAGGGTTCATCAAAACCAATAAGTCCAAGGTCATACAAAGCCTTTGTCCACATGCGGCTATAAAGCAAATGCCCCACGGCATGCTCACTGCCGCCTATATATATGTCCACTGCTTTCCAGTAATCGATCGCTTTTCTGTCCGCAAATGCTTCATCATTATGCGGGTCCATATAGCGCAGAAAATACCAGCTGCTGCCTGCATAGCCGGGCATGGTGTTGGTTTCGCGTAGGCCGTCGGATGTTTCCACCCAGTTTTTAAGATTTGCCAATGGCCCCTGTCCTTCCGGCCCGGGGCTATAAGTATCTACCTTAGGCAATTCAACCGGCAGTTGTTTTAATTCAGGGTATGCATCAAATATCGCCTCGTCATTTCCATAAGGCACGTCATCCACATATATTATTGGAAAAGGCTCGCCCCAATAACGCTGGCGGCTAAAACCTGCATCACGCAATCTGTAATTCACCCTCTTGCGCCCTTTGCCTGCATCTGCAATGGCTGCTATGGCAATATCTATTGCCTTGCTTATTTCTACGCCATTCAGAAAACCTGAGTTTTCAAGCTTTCCTGTTTTTTCGGAATAAGCATTTTCGCCATTATATTTTTCACCGAAGATATTAGTGATGGGCAGATCAAAGTGTTTAGCAAAAGCATGGTCGCGTTCATCACCACTTGGCACTCCCATTATAGCACCTGTGCCATAGCCAGCCAATACGTACTCCGATATCCAGATTGGGATTTCTTTTTCGGTAAGTGGATGCATTGCATATGCACCGGTGAAACAACCTGTGACCTGTTTTACTTCAGTCATACGTTCGCGCTCCGAACGGCTTTTTACATATTGCTTGTATTCGTTTACAGCCTGTCTTTGTTTCTCTGTCGTTATTTCATCTACCAGTTCATGCTCAGGTGCCAGCACCATAAAATCAACACCGAAGATGGTATCGGGGCGTGTGGTAAACACGTCCACTCCATTGCCTGCATAGCCGGCAATGCCGAACTTTACTTGAGCACCTGTTGACTTCCCTATCCAGTTTCGCTGCATCTCCTTCATGGCTTCGCTCCAGTCAAGCCCATTCAATCCTTCCAGCAGGCGGTCAGCATATTCTGTAATGCGCAAAAACCATTGCCGCATTCTTTTTTTCTCAACGGGGTGCCCACCACGTTCAGATACTCCATTCACAACTTCGTCATTCGCCAGCACTGTACCCAAAGCCTCGCACCACCATACCTCCGCAAAACTCAGGTAAGCCAGTCGGTAAGCCATCAATACATCACGCTTTTCTTTTTCAGAAAAATCTTCCCAATCATCCGCATCAAAATTCAGTGCTGCATTTCCGGGGGATGGGATATTAATATTGCCTTCTTTTTCAAATATTTCGATGAGGGTACTGATATTTCTGGCTTTATTTTCTTTCCTGTCGTACCAACTATGAAACAGCTGCAAAAATATCCACTGTGTCCATTTATAATACTTAGGGTCACTGGTGCGCACCTCACGGTCCCAGTCAAAACAAAAACCAATATTGTCTAATTGCTCCCTATAGCGTGCAATGTTTTTTTCGGTAGTTACTGCCGGGTGCTGTCCTGTTTCTATGGCATATTGCTCTGCAGGCAAGCCGAAGGCATCATAGCCCATCGGGTGTAATACATTATAACCGTTCAGCCTTTTATAACGTGCGTAAATATCAGAAGCTATATAACCAAGAGGATGACCAACATGCAATCCTGCCCCGCTGGGGTAAGGAAACATGTCGAGGATATAGAATTTAGGTTTAGGGCTGTCATTACTTACTTTATAAACCTTATTGTCATTCCAGTATTTCTTCCATTTCTGCTCAATATCGCGAAAAGCGTACTCCATAGATAAGTTTCTGTATATATATGCTAAATGTCTGCAAAAGTACGAAAGACATACTAAACAATCTCGGGAGGAAGTAAACTAGATAGATTTGATTGTTCAATTGAATTCAACAGCTCCAATTCGGTAACTCATTCGACCTCACCCTCTCCTTCGGAGAGGGCTGGGGAGAGGTTTCAGGATAGAGGCAGCGCAATAATAAATTCAGAACCTGAGCCGGGAATGCTGCTAAATGATATACGCCCGTTTTGTAGTTCTATAAATTCTTTACACAATAAAAGGCCCAAACCCATTCCCTTTTCATTTGTTGTTCCGTAAGTGGATTTAGACTTCAGCGTAAATATCTCTTTTTGCTGCTCGGCCGATATTCCTATTCCGTTGTCTTTTATACTTATCTCAGCCCGCTGGCCTTTTTTCTTTGCTGAAACTGTAATGATGCCGCCGGGATTTGTAAATTTTATTGCATTGTTCACGAGGTTACGTATCACCAGCTCCAGCATATCGTTGTCCGCTAAAACTTCTATGGGCTCATTATTTTGAATAGATATTTGTATCCCTTTTTTAGCTGCAATGGATTTCTGAAATTCAAGCGCCTGGCTTATTGTGTTCTCCAGTGCCATTGGTTTTATTTGCACTTTTACTCCCTGCATCTGTGTCTTCGACCACGACAACAGGTTCTGCAACATATCAGAAGTATTTTTAGTAAGGTCCAGGAGTTCCCGTTTCATCATATCCCTTTCATCTTCCTCAATATCATCTTCCGTCAATATTTCAAGATAACCCTGCATCGAATTAAGCGGGCTTCGCAGGTCATGCGAAATGATAGAGAAGAGTTTATCTTTTTCTTCATTCAGCTTTTCCAATTGTTCGTTCTGTATCCGTATCTGCTGGTTTTGTTTTCCTATATCTTTTGATCTTTCTTCTGCAAGTTTTTTCTCATTCTCATAACTTTTACGCAGGTAGTTAGTAATAAAAAATACGAAAATGATCGTTACCACGTAAGACGACACAATGTCTATCAGCCTGTTATTATTGTTTGTGTATGTAAAATGTATCCAGGGGACTTTGTAGTATTCACAGGCGATCAAAAATATTCCGGAAAAGATATGCAGGCAAAGCCAGAGGCCAAAATATTTGCCTCGGGTAATGGAAAAGAGCAATAGGAACGTTATAATAAAATATAAAAGTGTTGGCCCTTCGCTGCCCGAATTGAAACAGAATGTGAGGGCTAAAATGATGTAAGAAAGGCTTGCATATACAATAAGGCCGGTTTTATATTTTTTCTTAAAACGGGCGCGGTAGTAAAAATAAAACTGAATAAAAAGGGCAACAAGTGTGATAATATTGGCCTCGGGCAGATCAATAATGAAATTTACGGGGAGCGCCAGTATCAGCATAAGCGTTGTAATGGCGCTTACAGAATTAAAGGCGCGGTTCTCCATCGTAAATTCCGATGGGTCACCAGTCAGTTTATTCCAGGTATTTTGGGCTTTTATACTAGTTGTTTTGCCTTCCATTTACACCACGATATTGTCTCGTCGGTTTATAGCTGCGGCAAATATAATATTTTATA
Source organism: Bacteroidota bacterium (assembly GCA_013285905.1). Taxonomy (GTDB): domain Bacteria; phylum Bacteroidota; class Bacteroidia; order Chitinophagales; family Chitinophagaceae; genus JABDGU01. The sequence goes on from JABDGU010000048.1 coordinate 10,974, forward strand.
AATAATCTGTATAGACTATTTTTTTACAATATTTTATAAACCTGTAAAATTGACAAGTATCTCCGGTGCATATTTTTCTAATGGGCATTAACGGCTTTTTGTACCAGTTCTGCTGCTTCGCTAAGGAGTATGGCAGATTGCACTTTAAGCCCTGAGTTTACGATCAGGTCTTTTGCAACTTCTGCATTAGTGCCCTGCAAGCGCACAATGATAGGGATATTGATAGTACCCATATTTTTGTATGCTTCAATTACACCTGCAGCTACACGGTCGCAACGTACGATACCGCCGAATATATTAATAAGAATAGCTTTTACATTGGGATCTTTCATAATAATACGAAAACCGGCTTCAACCGTTTGCGCGTTGGCAGAACCACCTACGTCTAAGAAATTAGCAGGTTCACCGCCGGCAAGCTTTATCATATCCATAGTAGCCATAGCAAGGCCGGCACCATTTACCATGCAACCCACATTTCCATCCAGTTTCACATAGTTCAGGTTATGTTCGCCTGCTTCTACTTCTGTTGGGTCTTCTTCACTCTTATCGCGCATGTCTGCAAGGTCATGATGGCGAATCAATGCATTATCGTCCAGGTTCATCTTGCAGTCAACAGCAATTATTTTGTCATCAGCCGATTTGAACAATGGATTTATCTCCAGCATAGAACAATCCAGCCCTACATAAGCGTTGTAAAGATTAGTTACAAACTTCACCATGTTCTTAAATGCAGTCCCGCTCAAACCAAAATTGAAAGCGATATTACGCGCCTGGAAAGGCAAGAGGGGCATATTAGGATGCACCCATTCTTTGTATATTTTCTCAGGTGTTGAGTGAGCCACTTCTTCTATATCCATACCGCCTTCTGTGCTATACATAATGACGTTCTGTTTCTTAGCCCTGTCTAAGAGCACAGACAAGTAAAATTCTTTGCGTTCGCTGGGGCCATCATAATACATGTCCTGTGCTACAAGCAGCTTATTTACTTTTTTCCCGGCAGCGCCTGTTTGTATAGTAACAAGGGTGTGCCCCAAAATATTTTTTGCAACACGTTCCACATCATCAGCACTTTTCACCACTGCAACTCCACTTTGGTCCGGCACTTCTTTCATACGGCCTTTGCCGCGTCCGCCTGCATGTATCTGCGCTTTTACAACAACAAACTTCGATCCGGTATCGCTGGCTATTTGCTTATATGCTTTTACGGCTTCGTCAGAATTATCTACAGCTATGCCTTCCTGTGTAGGAACATTGTAACGTTTCAATAACTCCTTGGCCTGGTATTCATGCAAATTCATGTGCTGAAAAATTTTGGCGAAGATAGTTGAATAATGTCCAAATTTGAAAATGTGGAAATGCGATAATTAAATTGATAATGTGATGATTTGACAATGTAATTATGGCTTCGTTTTGCGAAGCACCAACCGGTCCAATCGAAACGTGAATTAATTTGATAATGTGACATGCCACGCCTTTACCAAATACAAGGCACTCCCCTGGGGGCACAATTATATTGCACTTTATACCTCTGAATACAGATGCAAACTAGCTGGATTGCAGACCCAGGTTCCAACTTTTCATTACCCGTATTTTTACAATGACTTTAACCATTTAATGGTTTCTTCTCTTGTTTTTCCCAGCTTTTGTTGAATGCGCCCAAGTGCTTCGTCATCCTTACCTTCTTCGTATTGTAAGTCATCATCCGTGAACTTTGCATTGGCTTGTTTTATCTTGCCCTTCCATTCGTTCCACTTACCTTTAAATTCTAACTTGTCCATGATCATTATTTTTTAACCAGGACATGCTAAAAAATTGTGCCACCGGCAAGTGGTGAAAATAGAGATCTGCCTGGAAGGCAATTTTTTTCAACGCATATTTAATACATTTGATTCATAAACTTTAACCACTATGATAGTAGCGCTTTGGATCGTGCAGGGTTTGCTGGCTTTGATTTTTGTAATGACTGGCAGCTTCAAATTTTTTCAAAGCAAAGAAAAGGTTATTGCAAGTGGCGGCACCTGGGCAGGGGATTTTAAACCGGGCACCATTAAAATAATAGCCGGTGCAGAACTTATCAGCGGGCTTCTGGTGATAGTGCCGCGCTTGATAGGGTACGGCCCCCTCCTCACTTTGGTTGGTGTTGCTTGTATTGCTTTGATAATGGCAGGTTCCTTATATGTACACATTAAGCGCAAGGAATATCAACATGCAATTATAAATTCGGTGTTTTTGCTTATGGCCCTGTTTGTGGCTTATGCCACTAAGTTGTAAGTGCGCGGAGCTGAATTGCCCTTACTCACAGAATTTGCTTAAAATATTTATTTTTCAACGCTCATTCCAATAAAAATGAAAACAGTATTTGACAAAACGACAAGAGATGAATTGATCAGCAGGATCGGTACGCTTAACGAAAACAGCAAGAACCTCTGGGGCAAGATGAATGTGTATCAGGGCTTGAAGCATTGCACCCTGTGGGATGAATGGATGCAAAGTGATAAAGACAACAAACAGGTACTCGTCGGCCGCTTGTTTGGCCGCATAGCTTTAAAGAAAGTATTGAAGGATGAAGGTCCCCTGGCACGAAACACGCCTACATTGAGTGAATTCAGAATAAAGGAAAACATGGGTGATATTGAAGCAGAAAAAAAGAAATGGATAGCCCTTATCGGCGAATACGCTCATTTTTCAAGACCCTTTTTCGTCCATCCTTTCTTCGGAAAAATGACCAGGGAACAAGTGGGACAGGTAGCTTATAAACATGCCGACCACCATTTGCGGCAATTTAATGCATAGTATGATAAAAAAGGGAAATCACATGAGGAATGCAGTCTTGGCTTCTAACTAAAACAAGCTATTGTCACTATGTATCACAGGTGCCTTAATATCGAGGCCACAGTGCTTATTCAATTGTTCTATAAGGTATTTTATCAATTCAGGAGAATGCAGTTCTTCGTGCTGGTGCATAAAGAAATAACAGGTTTCAAGGCCTTCGTTCATCCATTTTTTTATTCGTTTCACCCATTCGTCTATCCGTGTATAATCTGTTGGGTGCAGCCCGTTGCCTACAAAACGTATAAAACAGTCAGGAGTGGATAAGTGCATGTGTACACAATCGCGCCTGCCGGCAGCATCGGTAATAATTGTGCCCCTTTTATTCTTCTTTAGGAAATCGTAAAGCTCGGGGTTGTATTTATCTAAATACCATTCCGGGTGCCTCAATTCCAGGAAAAGATCAACATCTTTAGGAAAATCGCAAATGAATTCTTCAATAGTTTCCAGGTGCTTTACATTCATCTGGGGGTGTGGCATCAGGAAAACAGGGCCAAGATGCTCTTTGAATTCAGAGATCACTTGCAGGTATTCATCAACTTCCTGCTTGGCATTTTTCAGCCTTCGCCTGTGGGTAATAGACTCTGTAAATTTGGGGCAGAACTTAAAGCCTTTCGGCACTTTTTCCATCCAGCTTCTTACTCTTGCAGCATCGTGCAGCTGGTAGTAAAACCCATTGAACTCAATAGAATTGAATTGTTTGGCATAATACTCCAGGAAGTCTTTTTCTTTTGTGCCTTTGGGGTATAGCTTGCCAATCCAGTCTTTGCGCCCCCATTTGGCACAGCCCACGTGAAATTTTGTCTTGTTTTTTTTCTTCGAGGCTTTTAAAACTTCTGTTGTCACCTTAGGATCAGGTGGCAGGGAGAGGTCTGCATTCGCTAACTCACTTTCCGTTATTTTGCCAAATTCCATAAAGTAAATATAAGCGAAAGGCTACTGAACTTTTCCAATAGCCTTTCGCCAAATCTTAGTAGATCACAATTTTGTTTCGGCCTATTACAGCACCCGAACTTGATACTTCAATAATATAGTTGCCACGTGCAATACCCTCAGTGTTAATGAGTATCTTACTATTGTTTATGCTGGTATTGCCGGACCATGCCACTCTTCCTGTCATATCCATAATGCGGACGTTCGCCTCATTGTCAGGTACATTATTTGTTACATTAATAGTAAAACTACCGTGGTTGGGGTTGGGCGAAACTATTAAACTATTGAGCGCAAACGGAACGATAGAAACACCAAGAAAGCCGGTCTGTTTAGGAGATTTCCAGAGGCTTCTGCCATAAGTTGCAGCCCACACCTCATTTTTTGCATAATTAATTTGTATATCGTCAACCCGCACCACAGGCATGCCTGTGTTATAGGCCTGCCAGTCGCTCATAGTTGTGTCCTTATAAAAAACACCAACATCAGTACCGATATATAAACTCATATTGCTTGTATCTATTTCTATACAATTCACAGGCACAAGCGGAAGATTATATGTCATGGACGTCCAGTATGGAGGAATAGAAGTTGTATTTGAAGAATCAAATTCCGCTACCGATCCTCCACCATATCCACTGTAGGTTATCCAAACACGATTTTTATTGTGCGGGTCTGCTTTTATATCGGAAGGTGAGCCCGAGTAACGGGTATTAATACTTCCCCATGTAGTACCTCCATTATGAGTAAAATATGCTTTATGCTGTCCGTCGTCTAAAGCATATATGGTATTTGAATCGGCAAGTGTAGTAACAACCCTAAGAAGGTCGTCTGTGGTTAAGGCTGCAGTTCCCATTGGCGTCCAGGTTGTACCTTCATTGGTGCTTTTATAAACGCGCTGAAAGCCTGCAAGCAGGCAGGTATGGCAAGTGGGCTCTATAATATATGGAGTAACCCATCCTGCGGCGGCTTGCTCATTGGCAAGATAGGGTATATTATTAGAGATGGCGGTTGATGCGCCTGCAAGTGTGTGCCTGTTAATCGCTCCGTATTCAGATTCACAATAATAAACAGTACTATCAGCATAGTCCATCTGGCATTCCATACCATCACCGCCATTTGCATCTTTATACTTTTTATTCTGCACATATTTGCAGCCTACATCCTGCGCGCCGGCTACTTCGTATGTCGCAACACCACTCACAGCTACCCTGTAAAATTCTGTAACCCCCAGTCCGTTGGTCGCATTATTCCAGGTGCTCGTACTTGAAGAAGCATTGTCAGACCAATAGATCCCTCCGTCATTGCCTTCATACAAACGGTGCGAGTTCAGGGGGTTGAACTTTAAACAATGTTTGTCCGGATGCACTTTTGCACCACTGCCACCATAGCCGTGGTTCGAGATGGTCCAACTTGTTCCTCCGTTTGTGGAATACCAGGTATTGATCCCGCCAACGAACACATTATTTGCATTAGTAGGGTTTATAGCAATGCACAGATCATACCATCCCTGGCCATAAGTACAATCAGAACCGTTGGTATTGTCACCTAAAATATTGGGCCTTCCGGTAACAGAATTAGCGCCGTTGCAGGAATCTTTATAAGTGACTGTAAAAGTTTTGCCTGTATCGGTAGAACCATATATGCCAAAAAGAGAATAGTCACTCTCTTTAGCGGCCACTGCCTTAACTACAGCCGCGTTAGCGTTGGTAACAGCCAAGGCAATACGAGTTGCACCGCTTAGCAGCATTACCGATGTCCAGGTAAGGCCTCCGTTCGCAGAACGGAATATTTGCGGGCTCCCGCTACTGCCGGGCTGCAAATACGTAACCGCGTACAGTACATTTGTGTCACTCGGGTTGTATAATACCTGTTTAAAATAACCTCCGGCTACAATTGTCCAGGTTGTTCCTCCGTTTGTTGATCGCCGAATGCCATCACTCGCAGCCATAATAATGGTATTAGTATCAAGTGGGTTTATAACCATGCTGTTTGCCTCTCTTAAATTGTTCGTTGTCCAAGCTGGCCCAATATTGCTCCAACTTTGTCCGCCGTCATAAGATTTCAAAACGCCTATACTATAATAATCGCCACCGTCCACATCTCCGGTACAGAGGTATACAGTATTAGCGTTTAGTGGGTTAATCGCAATATCAGAAACAGCTATCAGGGGATTTTGATCTGTCATACAGGTCCATGTTGTGCCCTTATTTGTTGTTTTCCACGCCCCGCCTCCCGGGCTCCCTATCCAAAATGTATTGGAATCGACAGGGTCAAACGTTACCACATTGATACGCCCCACGCCCGAGCCGTTTGCGCCCGAAGAGTCGGTCCCTTCAAACACCCATTGTGCATTATTACCCGTTGTCTTCGCTGCAGTATTGTTGAGTGTATTATTTTGCAGGTACGTTTGCCATTCCTGCCAGGTTTTTATTGGAGATACCATATATCCGTCCTGGTCCAAATGTTGTTTCCAATACCACAACCAACGGTTATAAAAATATTCTCCTCCCTCTTTTTCAGAATTACCCGCATCTGTTTCATCGTCCGTCTCACGAGTGGTAACACCCTGTTCCTCATGTTCCTTTTTATATTTCTCTATCACATCGCTCAGTTTCACGGGGCTGGCATTTGTGGCATTCACTACAGGCTGGGCTATGCTTATACCGCAATACAAAAACGTCCCGCTTAATAACAATAAAACTTTTTTCATTTAAATATTATAATGATTAATTAACAATGAAAATAACTTCGGGGGAAAACCGGAGCGACCGCGCTAAAATTACTAAAAA
>JABDGU010000049.1:0-1994 GCA_013285905.1 Bacteroidota bacterium
CAAAAGAATATTAGTGGTTGATATTTTTATTCCGGGGCAACAAGTCTGAAACCATTCCCGTGAATATTTACTATTTCTACAGCGGTATCGTCTTTAAGGTATTTGCGGAGTTTTGCAATGTAAACGTCCATGCTGCGGCCATTGAAATAAGTATCGCTGCCCCAAATGCGTTTAAGTGCGGTTTCGCGCGGCAGGAGGTCGTTCTTATATTCGCAAAGCATCAGCAGCAGTTCATTTTCTTTTGGTGACAATGTAACTGATTGCCCGTCGTGCTCCAGCTTGCGGAGCTTGGAATTGAAATGATATTTGCCAACAATGAACTCGAATTGTGCATGTTGTTTTTCCTGCAATTCCTGGTTGCGTTTCAGTATCGCTTTTATTTTGTGCAGCAATACTTCGCTATCGAAAGGTTTGGTTATATAATCATCAGCACCCAGTTTGTAGCCGCCGAGGATATCTTCTTTCATGCTTTTTGCAGAGAGAAAAAACAAAGGCACATCAGGGTCAACATTCCTTATCTCTTCGGCCAGTGTAAAGCCATCCATGTTAGGCATCATTACATCGAGCAGGCAGATATCAAATTTTTCACGGCGAAAAGCAGCAAGGCCTAAGATGCCATCGCGCGCCAACTCGACAACAAAATCATTCAGTTCCAGGTAGTTTTTCAATACCTGCCCGAAATTAGTATCATCTTCTACCAGCAATACTTTGTTTTTTTCCATAATAAGTTGTTGTCTAAATCAGTATCAAAAATAATACCCTTAAATTGTAATGCACGAAATTTTTTGTTAAAAGAACCTTGGGCAATTATACGTCCTGCGACCCTTAGCTCCATCCCATACACCCTGGTATATAAGCGAGAACTCAATTGCACCATTTCCCGAGTCATAAGGGGCCAGCGAAGAAATGGTAATATCATAACTGCCCATCAGTTGCACCTTACCCCACTGAAAACCAACTACACCTATAACAGACTCCCCGAAGCGGTTATATGCGCCTAAGATAAACTGAATAGGATAAGACTCCTGCCTGCCGCCCAGGTAAACCTGGAATAAAGAGCCAAAAACCAACTCATAACTACCATTTTGAGTGGCAAAATAAGCGGAGGGGTTTAATATCCAGGAGTCTCCGGCTTTGTATAAAACATCCACATTTGCCACCGGGCGGATCATAACCTGGTTCTTGCCACCATAAAAACTTTCCACCGGCTGGTTGATGTTTGCCGCGCCTACGCCGAACTTCATATATACCTTATCATTGGGGAAATAAGCATAATTAAGGCCCGCGCCTACGGTGGCGTAGTCGGTTTTTACAACGCCCAGTTTTTCATTGTTCGGCTGGTTGGAATTGAAACTAAAACCATCCCACTGAGAATCGAATGTGAGGTCGGTATAATTGACACTTCTTTGCACATAGCCGCCGGATAAGCCCATTGAGAGCATACTGTACTCGCCTAAGGCAAGATGGTAGGCGGTAAAAACTTCGAAACGGGTAAGCGATAATTTGCCGTCCCCTGCCACGTCGTTAAAAAAGGCACCGCCCAGGCCAAGCCAGTTTTTACCACCACTCTCTTTATTACTAAAAGCTTTAAAATCGGCAAAGGCTGAAAAAGTGGTGTAGGGCACTGGCACAGTAGCCCATTGGTTGCGGTAATTCAAGCCAAGGCGAAAATCATTCTCCGGCATCAGACCGGTGTTAGCAGGGTTAAGAAGCATAGGTGCATTATAATACTGTGAAAAATGAATGCTTTGGGCATGCGCATCATTCATCACGGCGAAAAGCATTATCAAAATGCCTAACAAAATGCTATGTGATCTCCTCTTTATCATATCAACGCAACAAAGTAATATTACCCTTCTTTTGCAATTTAGAACCATCATAAAACTGCACATTCAAAACAAATGCGTAAGCTTCCATTTCCCGGTGCTTGCCAGGGAACTGATACATTTAGAAAGGTAATAACAGTTATAACGGACTGCATTAGAAGACAGATT
>JABDGU010000049.1:2004-17125 GCA_013285905.1 Bacteroidota bacterium
TCCATTTCCTGGGGCTTGCCATTGAAAGTGCCATCCCAACCTACAGATTGGCTGGTGGAATGAAATACCATTTCGCCCCACCTGTTATATATTTTCAGGTCCATGGTTTGTATAGCCACGCCACGGACGTATAAAATTTCATTTTGTCCATCCCCGTTTGGAGAGAAGGCTGTGGGCAGGTCGGCCAAAGGTTGAACGTCTGATGTAACGGACCTGCAAAGTTGCGAGGGACAATTTTGTGTATTAAATGCCGTGAGGCAAACATGAAAATTACCCGTCACCTCGAAAAAATGTGTGGGGTTAACGTCTGCGGTTGTTGTTCCATCCCCGAAGTCCCAGTTATAACGGACTGCATTAGAAGACAGATTTGTAAATGCTACCGGTTTATTAAGTTGTGGTGGATTCGGTGCATAAGAAAAATCAGCTGTGGGCAAGCCTATAACTGTTATTACCTTTCTAAATGTATCAGTTCCCTGGCAAGCACCGGGATTATAGTCGATCAAAGTAATTGTATAGGTGCCTATGGTATCAAATTTATAAGTTCCGTTCTGGTTTGTAGAAGTGTGTCCGTTTCCATAATCCCAATAGGAGATCTGGTAGTTGGTCGAGGTGTTTGAGAAATTAACGGTGGTACCCAGGCAAACAGTGTCCGGAGATGTGAAGGACGCAGTGGTGCGTAAATTAGAGAAAGCGAGTGTATGCTTTATCGTGTCGGGTGAATTGCAAGCGCTGGTATCGGTCATTACCAGCATCACGGTATAAGAATCGGCTGCAGGGAAAACATGGTCGGGGGGCGTAGTGCCTGTATAACTTCCACCGTCTCCGAAGTACCAGTTAAATGTGGTATAAGACTGTGATGAAGGGCTGCTGTATTGTGACGTATTAACAAACGACGCAGTGTAGGGTGGGCAGCTGTCAACAATGGCAAAGGTGAATTGCGGAGTGATCTGTGCCGTATCAACAACAACGGTAAGTGTAAAAGTATCAGTGAGTTTACTGCATGCATTAATATTAGACACAGCTAACTTTACAGTATAAACGCCTTTTGTGGTAAAGGTATGTGCGCTGGGTGTATATTGATTACTGGTTGGCGAGCCATCACCAAAATCCCAATAGTAAGTTGCCCCGTTGGTAGAAGTATTGGTGAATGAAACAGTAAATGGAGCACAGCCTATGCCATTGGGCGATGCGCTTGCATGTGCGTTTACAGGGCCGAATTGAAATGCTATTTTCAATGCGATCTCGTTGCAATTAAAACTGTTATCAGTATTGCTCCATGCGCCGGGATTAGGCACTGTTGGAAACGCAGAAGAGCCACCACAGCCGCCGCAAATAGCCTGGTAGATGATACCGTTCTTATCGAATCGGCTGGTACCACCATCCACATGTTCGCCAACATGAACCTGGTTACCCACCTGGCCTACTTGTCCCATGTAAGTGCCATATAGCAGGGAGTTAGCATTTTTACTTAGAACAATAAAATAAAAGTTCTTTCCGTCGGTGGTTGATTGTGCTGCATCTGCGGTGATGGGCATACCTATTACTCCATTACGTGCGACAGAAGATGGCATAGAAGGAATTTCAAGATCTCCCCCCCATCCGGATATATACATGTTCTGGCAAGTGTCAACGAGAAAAGCGACCGGTGAGATATTTGTACTGTCGGGTGTTCCCGAACCATAAACAGTGGAAAAAACATCTGTACTAAGGTTAGAGTCCAGCTTCATTATGAACTGCGTAGAATTAGGATTAGAATATACGCCGGCGGTTACCGGGAATTGGCCACCTAAGGATTGGCCCATGACATATACACTGTTCTGGGCATCCACTTGTATGCCATATACCTGGTCGTAATTAGCTGTGCCTATGAAAGTGCCTTTCTGTAATGTATAAGGAGTAGAATTTAAAAATTTCAAAACAAATCCATCTGCTCCACCGCCTAAATAAGTGCTATTTAGTGTACCCGTAGTTTTTGGAAAATCAGAACTGCTGGTACCACCTGCAACGTATAATGAAGTCTGACCGGTATCAAATGCCAGTACATAGCCTGCATCATCGCTGCTGCCGCCAATATAAGTGCTCCATATTAATGAGCTAAGATCAAAATTCATTTTAAACACAACACCATCCTGTGTGCCTGATAAAGTGGTTTGTATAGCGCCGGCAGTAGTGGGAAAACCTGCGGACCGCGTGCAACCTGTTACATATATGTTACCGTATTTGTCCTGCTGCACTTCGCTGCGTGCATCATCACCATAGTTGTGTTTCAGGCTTGCATAGCCTGATTCTGTGGAGTCAATATTCACACCATCGTCACCCGGTCCCCCGATAAATGTAGAGCCAATAAGGCTATCGCCAAGTGCGCTTAGTTTAGTAACAATTATATCCCAACCCCCATTGAAACTTGTATCATAGCTGGTTGACTTATATGGATAATCCGGGGAAAGTGTTCTGCCGGCAATGATGAGGTCATTCAGTGAATCCACGATCATACTATGTGGCCGTTCGTTATTGCGGCCGCCGATATATGTAGCGTAGATCCTGTTTGTACCCGAAGGGTTATATTTTATGATAGCAATATCGGATGCATACTGGGTCCCGGAATTGCCATCCCCGCCGGCATAGGTTGTCTGGAAAGCACCCGTGCTAAACGGGGTAGCCCGTGCTATGTGCAATACCACCGAGATAAAAATATCCCAGGTTGTCATAGGTTGCAGTAAAGCCCCAGTTGTCGGCAGTTGAACCTGTAAAAGTAGCAAACACTACTGTGGGATCAATAACCAACAATTTTGTAGCATCATAATTTTCAGGGAAATAATAAGTTACCACATCCCCCCTTAATTTATACCTGCAAGGCACTTCTACTTTGCTATCATTAATATATTGGTAGGCATAAGGTTTTATTTCCTGCACATCCCCTACAGAGGTGTTGATAATCAGATTTCCGTTACTAATACTAATACCATCCTGGCCTGTATATTTCAATTTTATCTGCTTAGGGTCTGCCCCGGCCTTGATCATAAATTGATATTCGATATTGCCCTTATCAGATGATAAGTGTGCATCTATGCCATTGTATAATTGCTTGTAATCGAGCGAAAGAAATGGGTGGATATCACCATGCCATCTTTTAGGGTCATTACCCAAAAAATAATTGTAGTAGCCGTTTGCCTGCCTGCTGCCAATAATAATAGGTTTCGAAGCGTTTTCAAAACTCATTTTATAGGCATGAAATTTCAGGACCGGGGGCTGCTTTAATTGCCCGTGTTCAAATGCATCTATGTAGTCATTATTTCTATGGTCACCTACCACATACGTAAAACCATCTTCCTGTAAATATGCGTCGCCACTGCCGGTAGATGCTTTGTATTTGAATGGGCCATCCCATTGCCCCCTGTTTTCAATAAATTCTATAGACTGGGCATATAGCGAAAGAGGAGCTATCCATACAAAAAACAGTATTATATAAAGCCGCTTCATTAATAAATAAAAATCACCTATATAAGGGATATTAAAATTACATCTTTTTACCCAATATTAGACACCTATTTAATTAAATAGGTTTGAGGAATTAAGAAGCATTTTACACTTGAAGTTGTAAGCGTTCTACAGGTAGCTAAAATTTCAATTAAGAGAGAAACAGGTAATATTAGTTGACCATCCTGTCTGCACAGCAGGAGCTGGCAAAAGCTTCAGGTTTAGCCTTGAATGCGAAACCCATACCTAGTATATAACCCATGGCTTCACGAAGGGCTTCGTTACTTTTAAAATGAGGATTGGTATTAATGTCGGCATGAACTTCCATGTCCACGTCATATTTATTAAAAAGATCGCATAGGTCGAAAGCAATTTCTATACTCTTGGCCACTTCCACCAGCATGCGTTCTTTTATCGTATAGGGTTGCTTTGTTCTGTCGTTGCTAATAAACATAAATCCCCCGTGTTTTTCGCGCAAAAAGACAATTACTGTTGCGAATTCGGTTTCGGAGGCCCGTACCTGGGAGTCGGTACCAATACATACTTTGAGATGGAAGCCCGCATTTGTTTCCCTGATGATGGCTTCTTCAACTGCTTTTTTTACTGGCGTTTTTAAAGATTCACCGCTAAATGTTCTCCAAGGCATACGGATATGTTTTTAGTATATTAAAGATACCCACAAATTTGTTACCAAAACATTACCCCAATATTATTGCTATATGAAATGCACAGGTTATAAACATTTTTATGCTATGACCCCAAGCCTTAGGTGGATTGAGAATAGGTTTTCCACCTATTATGCAGCATTTAGAGGCGATTTTTAAATTCGGGCAGGTTTATGACACAAAAAACCCGCCCTCATTTGGGGCGGGTAACACTTAGCAAGCAAGTGAGCTCTCTTATTCTCCCTTGTGAAGTAAACTACCTTCTTCATTCACAACGAACAGTCCTTCATTTTCGGGGACTGCCTCGCTGCCGTTGGTAGGAAATACGATCTCAACATTGGTTATATCTTTAAGTTGCGGCAATTGGCCGGGAGAATTGATACCGAGGTAATCCATAAAATTCTTCGAGGTGGCATATACTAGGGGTTTGCCAACCATTTCTTCATTGCGACCTGTGATGACGATGAGTTCCTTATCAAGTAATTTCTGAATGGAATAATCAGCGCTCACCCCGCGAATGAATTCAATCTCGCTTTTGGTAATGGGTTGCTTATAAGCTATAATAGCGAGTGTTTCCATGGCCGATGATGACAGTTTTTTAATATGCTTGTCGCCATTAAGCTGCAGAACGGTTTTATGGTATGCTTTTTTGGTAAGGAACTGGTAGCCGCCGCCTATTTCTTTCAGCTGGAAAGGATAATAAGTGGCATCATATTTTTCGCGAATGGCCTCAATACAAGTAGCAATACGTTCCGGTTCTATGGGGGTTTCAAATGCCTGTACCAATACCTCGGCCATTTCCATTTGCGTAAGCGGACGTTCACTGGCAAATATCAGCGCTTCTATATGTGGCATTAATTGTTCAATATCCATACAATCTTCCTTTTTCTGTTCACACCGAAATTAATGCTCCTTTATAAATACACCTGATAAAGAAATGCACAGGTGTGGATAAAAGTCAAAAGTTAAAATTCAAAAAAACTGAGTAATAAAATAAGAATACAAAGGTACGTTATGCCCGTAATAGCTGATAGATATGTATAAAATTTAACAATGAATGTGAGAAAACAACACTTACTTATTCTTAGAAATAATATCAGCAATAATACCTTTTATTGTTTTATCCTGAATCTTCTCCATCTCTGATTTATCGTAAATAGTAAGCAGGTAGATATCTTTATCCTCCGATATTATATAAGTGATTACCCTGGCTCCGCCACTTTTCCCTTTTCCTTTATTTTTTATTGCTAACCGTACTTTGTAAGTATTGTTACCAATGGAGGTGCCTGTGTGAGGATCATTTTGAAGAATTGCATTGAGCGCAGTAAGTTCTTCTTTTAACGAAACATATCGCTTTAGCAGGCGTTTAGCTTCCTTTTTGAATTTATCAGTTGGTATGACCCTATATTTCATTGAGGAATGCAGATAATGTTTGTTTCTTTTTCTGCCCGGTCCTCATTTTTTCAACTTCTTCAAATGCGTCTTTCAGGTCGGATTTCAGCTTAAGCATTTGTTCGTATTTTTTAACTTTAGTTAACAGCTTTTCCCACACTGATATAGAAAGTTGAACAGCATGTGTGTTCCCTTTTCTGTCGTTTAGATATTGAACTGCCAGTTTCATCATACAAAAATAAGAAATTAAATATTGCCCAATAACAATTGGGGAAAGAGGCCAATAAGTATTACAAGCAAACAAGTAAAAACCAGCATAAATTTGTCTGTTGCAGTAACAGGTGAGTGAAGCTCGGCATTACCCTCTTTAAAATACATGGCAATGATGACACGGAAATAATAATAAACGCTTATAGCTGCCATAAGCAAACCAAAGATGACCAGCCATAACAGGTGCCCTTGCTGAATAAGCGCCTGCAGTACATAATATTTCGCCATAAAGCCCCCGGTAAGTGGAATACCTGCAAGCGAGAACAAGAATATGGTGGTTACAAAAGCTAAAAGAGGTTCTTTTTTTGCCAAGCCATTAAAGCCATCATAAGTATAATCCTTCAGTTTCATAAGCACAGTAAATATGCCGATAGTTGCTATGCTGTATGCTACCGAATAAATAATGATGCCCTGCCAGGCCACTGCATTAACTGCAAGAATGGCAAAGAGCATAAAGCCTGCCTGTGCAATAGACGAGTAGGCAAGCATACGTTTCACACTTTGCTGGAAGACAGCCGTAAGGTTACCCACCAATAAGGTTGCAGCAGTAATAATAGCTAAAACCAAAGTCCATTGGCTGCTAAGGCTGCCGAAAGAAACCTGGAATAAACGCAGGAAAGCAAAAAAGGCTGCTGCCTTTACTACCGTAGCCATATAGGCTGTGAAAGCTGTCGGCGAGCCATCGTATACGTCAGGTGTCCACATATGCATAGGCGCCGCAGACACTTTGAAAGAAAGTGCGATCATTATAAACAGGATACCTGCGAGCGCAAGGGTATTAAGATGGTCTGCCTGCAGGAAGCTGAAAGAAATAATATTAAATGATCCTGTGGCACCGTATAATAAGGTAATACCCATGAGTAAAATACCTGTAGAGAAAGCGCCCATGAGGAAGTATTTGAGGGAGGCTTCGCTGCTCTTTAAGTTTCGCTTATCACTGCCAGCCAATATGTACTGTGGTATAGACATGATCTCGATGCCGATAAATAATATCAGCATATTGTTATAGCAGGATAAAAGATAAACACCGCAAAGGATAAAAAATATCAAGGCAAAATATTCGGCAACATGGGCGCCTACTTTTTGTATCTCTTTACCTATTAACAAAACATAGAGTAATGTACAGCCCGTCATAAGGGTATTAAACCACAGCGCATACCTGTCTATGCGCAGCATGTTGTTGAACAGTGATTGGGGTGCCAAAGAAGAAGTGTTGGTGAGGTCCCAGATATTGACACCTAATAATATAAAAAGGAGAATGGTAGCCAGTGTAGCCAATGGCTTTTTCTCCTTTGCCATTATTCCGGCAAACATCATAATTATACCAAGTATCGTTGCAGCAATAATTGCTTTCATCTAATTCAAAAGTAAAAAGTAAAAAATCAAAACTTGTTTATTAGGGTACCAATGCGGTCGCTATTCCTGAAGTTAAGTCCAGTAATGGTTTAGGATATACTCCAAGAAAAACGATCAGTATTATTATTATTGCCAGGCCCAGGTATTCATTTGATCCCAGGTCTTTGGTAATTTTCATTTTCACCGTTTCACCATACACTGTTTTTTGCAACATGTTCAATGTATATACAGCGCCCAATATTATTCCTAATCCTGCAACAACCATAAACGTAATATGGTAATAGGAATTTGTCTGGAATAAGCCGTTGAATAACATGAACTCGCCTATGAAACCATTGGTGAGTGGAAGGCCTATACTTGCCAGCGAAATAATAACAAGGCAAATGGCCATGAGAGGAGCGGATGTTGCCATGCCACCGAGCTTAGTCATGTCGCGCGTGCCCCAGCGATTCTCAACCATGCTAACAACAAGCCAGAGGCCGGTGATGGTGATACCGTGGTTGAACATTTGCACCATCACACCGTGCATACCCATATTGGTATTGGCAAAAACCGCTGCGCTCATCAGGCCCATATGGGCGATAGACGAATAGGCGATCATGCGTTTTATGTCAGTTTGTACTATTGCAAGGCAAGATGCATAGACGATGCCAATGATAGAAAGTATAATAATGGTTTGTGACCAGAAAGCTACTCCCTGCGGTAATATAGGAATCAGCCAACGCAAAGTTGCGAACATACCCATCTTCACCATCAGCGCACTCAAAATGATCGTTACGGGTGTTGGTGACTGTTCATAAGTATCGGGCTGCCAGGTATGGAATGGAAATATCGGCATCTTAATAGCAAAGGCAATAAATATGAGCCAGAATACCCACGCTTGCTGAGAGGCAGGTAAGGAAGAGCCTGCATGCATGATATTGGACCAGGAATAGCTGTTAGCGCCTGGATTTTGCATTGATAAATAGATGAGGCCGGCAAGCATCATCAGGCTGCCCACAAAAGTGTAAATGAAAAATTTAAAAGTTGCAGCTATTCTTTTTTCGCCACCCCATGTGGAGCATAAAAAGTAAACAGGGATAAGCGCCAGTTCCCAAAACACATAGAACACCAAAGCGTCGTTAGCAAGAAATACGCCCATAAGGCCTGCCTGCGATAATAACATTAAGCCATAAAAAGCACCGGCCTTTTCTACCGGCTTGTTCCAGCTAACAGTCATAACCACCTGCACAACAATGCCTGTGAGCAAGCAAAGCATGGAGCTCATGCCGTCAGCAAGCAAACTGAATTGTGTGCCGAGATTGGGTATCCAGGGAGTAATAAAATGCATGGGGGCCGAAAAATTCCCTGCACTTACAAAGGCGGATATTGCCATTGTGATAATGGAACTGATCAATGCAAGCCCCTTTGCTCCATCACCCTTAGTGAGAAAGCTGAAGATACCCGTTATTAAAGGAACCAGTATAAGTAAAACTAAGATCATAATTCTATTTCAATATTTGTTTCCTGCATTTAGCAGAACAAAAGCATTATAGTTTAACCCAAAAAAAACCAACTGCGAACAAAGCGATCATGCCAAGCACCATTACAAAAATATAAAAGCCCACTTGCCCTGTTTGCAACATGCGAATACGGTCGCTGCCCCAGCGCACAGATCTGCCAACACCATTTACCAGGCCGTCAATACCTTTTCTTTCTGCAAAGCGCTCCATGAAGGCTGATAAATTTTGGATAGGCCGTACGATCACGGCATCATACAACTCATCCACATACCACTTGTTCTCCAATACTTTTGCAAAGCCGGTAGCCGGTTTAAAATCCGGTTTTTTATTTACAGAGTATGCGAAAATTATCATGATCACAGAAACAGTAACGGAAACACTCATCAACATCCATTCCGTACTTGCTTCCAGGTGGTGTTCGCTTATATTGGTAACAGAAGAACTAAGGAACGAACCTAAAGCGTGATGTTCGCTGATGACACCGGGCAAACCCACATAACCGCCTATGACAGACAATATGGCAAGAACGATAAGGGGTATCGTCATGGCTGTGGGGCTCTCGTGCAAATGATGTGCCTGGTCTTCCGTGCCGCGGAATCCACCTGTAAAAGTCAGGAAATATAAACGAAACATATAAAATGCGGTCATCATCGCAGCCACAACAGCCAGGTAATATAACACGGGGTCATGCGCATAGGCAGCTGCCAGTATCTCATCTTTAGAAAAGAAACCTGACAGGCCCGGGATGCCGGAAATCGCCAAACATCCAATGAGGAAAGTGATTTGCGTGGTACGTAATTTTTTACCGAGCCCACCCATCTTACGGATATCCTGCTCGCCACCCATAGCGTGTATCACACTGCCGGAGCCAAGGAATAAAAGAGCTTTGAAAAAGGCATGCGTCATAACATGGAAGACGGCCGTTGTATACGCGCCTACACCCAAAGCAAGGAACATGAAACCGAGTTGGCTGACTGTAGAGTATGCTAATACCTTTTTAATATCGTATTGTTTAATAGCTATTGTTGCGGCAAACAAAGCGGTAGCCAAACCAATAATTGCAACTATATGCAAGGTCATCGGTGCCATTGTATATAGCACATGGCTACGTGCTATCATATATATACCGGCGGTAACCATGGTGGCGGCATGTATAAGTGCAGACACAGGGGTTGGGCCTGCCATGGCATCTGGCAACCAGGTATATAAAGGGATCTGTGCGCTTTTTCCTGTTGCGCCAATAAATAAGCAAATGGCTATCCAGTTATAAGTATCCGATGAAATCCCTGCTGCTTGCGTACCCTGAAGTTTTCCGAAGAATTCCTGGTAAGAAAGCGTGCCATAGTTAAATAATATAAGCAACATACCTACGAGGAAGCCGAGGTCTCCGATACGGTTCATAATAAATGCCTTCTTGGCGGCATTGGTATAATCACGGTTCTTGAACCAAAAGCCAATTAACAAGTAAGAGCAAAGCCCCACGCCTTCCCAGCCAATGAACATTACCAGGTAATTGCCACCCAATACAAGTAGTAGCATGGAGAAAACAAAGAGATTCAGAAAGGCAAAATACTTTACCATGCCTTCATCTTCGTGCATATAGGCGGTAGAATATACATGGATCAGGAAGCCTACGCCGGTAATAATTAAAAGGAACAACGAAGAAAGAGAATCTACCTGGAAAGAAAACGGAATAAATAATTTACCCGAATGGATAAATTCAAACAGTTGCACCAACACCGGGCCATGAAAAGAATCACTTTTCACCTCAAAGAAAATGCCCAGCGAAACACAAAATGAAGCAAAGACAGCCAGGCTGCCAATGACCCCACCGAGGGATTTTGGTATTCTCCTCCAACCTATGCCATTGATCAAAAAACCGATCAAAGGAAACAGCGGCACTAAATAAACGAGTTGCGACATAATATAAACCCCAAACCCCTAAAGGGGGACCTTTAATGTTTTAATCTGTTAAGAATATTAATATCAACCGAATGCACCTTACGATACATCATTACAATAATTGCCAGGCCCACGGATACTTCCGCTGCCGCGACAACCATATTGAAAAACACAAAAACCTGCGCAGACGAGTCTGCATACATTTTAGAAAAAGCAACCATCAACAGGTTCACTGCATTTAGCATCAGCTCTATGCACATGAATATAATAATAGCATTGCGGCGTATGAGCGTACCCATGATACCAATGCAAAACAAAGCCATGCTCAAAAATATATAGTATTGTACCGGCATATACCCCAACCCCCAAAGGGGCTTATTTTTTTACAAATTCCAACTGTAGAATTTGCATGGTTAATAATATTATTTAAACCCATTTCTCCTTTTAGGGAGTCAGAGGGTTTTATTTTCCCTTTAGGGGGATTGTATTAGTATCTTCTTTTTTACCTATCACAATTGCCCCGATCATGGCGCTTAAAAACAAAACACTGCTTACTTCGAATGGTAGAACAAACTGCGTGAACAATGTTCTGCCCAGGTTCTTAATAAGGCCTATATCGCTTGACGCTTTTTCAAGTGGTAAAACGGTTGCGCTTTTCAGTGCAGCTAAAACAACCAGGAACAATATGCCTCCTGCTATAACACCTGCCAACTGCAATAGCCTTCCTTTTTGAGGCTCTACATCTGCATTCAGGTTCATTAGCATGATAACAAAAAGGAACAAAACCATAATTGCCCCCGCATATACAATTACGTTCACAACTGCCAGGAACTGTGCATTCAGTAAAATATAATGTCCTGAAATAGAAAAAAAGGTAACAATAAGGAATAAAACGCTGCTTATCGGATTACGGCTTAATATAACTCCGAGGGCGGAGCTAATAGCCATAATAGTAAGTAACCAGAATAAAATTTCGTAAATGCCCATTTTATTATTTGTGGTCTTGCTTTTTGTGTTCAGGAATTAATAAGTCTTCTTTTTTATAAATAAAACTTTCGCGTGTATAATTTGAAGGCATGAGGGTCTCTGTAAGATAAACAGCATCTTTAGGGCAAGCCTCTTCGCAGTAACCGCAAAAAATACAGCGCAACATATTTATCTCATATTTGGCAGCATACTTCTCTTCGCGATACAAATGTTCTTCACCCGGTTTGCGTTCTGCGGCTTCCATTGTAATTGCTTCAGCCGGGCAAGCCAGTGCACACAGTCCGCAGGCGGTGCAACGCTCACGGCCATCTTCATCACGGTTCAAAATATGCAATCCACGGTACACAGGGCTGAAAGGTCGTTTCTCCTCAGGATAACTTGTAGTAGCTTTTTTCTTAAAAATATGGCTCAAAGTTATGCTCAGGCCTTTTGCTATAGCAGGTATATATATCTTCTCCCCGAGGGTCATCGGGTCGCGATTTATTTGTACAGATCTATTCGTCAGTTTTTCCATTTAATCAATTCTACGATTTAAATATCCACAATATCGCTATTGCCGTTATCAACATATTTATCAGCGCCAAAGGTATCAGCCCTTTCCAGCCCAGGTTCATCAACTGGTCGTAGCGGAAACGAGGTAAGGTCCAGCGAACGAACATGAAGAATAAAATGAGACAAACAATTTTGGTCATTAATGCCATTACGCAAATAAGCGTAAATAAAAGAGGATGCACACCCGCCGCCACTTTATCCATAAAAGGGAAATTATAACCACCCCAGAACAAAGTGGCAATAATTGCAGAACTAATGAACATATTGATATACTCGGAGAAGAGATAAAAACCCAATTTCATAGATGAATACTCCTGGTGATAACCCATGTTCAATTCGCTATCACATTCGGGGAGGTCAAAAGGTGCACGGTTCAATTCTGCGAAGGCACAAACTAAAAATATCAGGAAGCCCAAAGGCTGTTTAAAGAAATACCAGGTAAACCAATGGCCATCCCAAAAACCGTGTTGTTGTGCAACTATTTCACGCAGGCTGAGGGAACCTGTCATCATTAATAATGCAATGAGGCTGATGCCCATAGCCAGTTCATAAGATATAGCTTGTGAAGCTG
Source organism: Bacteroidota bacterium (assembly GCA_013285905.1). Classification (GTDB taxonomy): domain Bacteria; phylum Bacteroidota; class Bacteroidia; order Chitinophagales; family Chitinophagaceae; genus JABDGU01. The sequence goes on from JABDGU010000049.1 coordinate 14,679, forward strand.
CGCGGATACTACTTAATAATGAGAATTTGTTATTAGATGCCCAACCACCCAGCATCACGCCATATACGCCAAGACTCACCACGCCAAAAACGAATAGGATACCGATATTAATATCCGCAACCTGTAAGGAGATAACATGGCCGGAAGCTGTAACATAGTCAGGCCCCCAGGGAACAACAGCGCTTGTCATACAGGCAGTAAGCATAGCCAGGCATGGCCCCATGATGAACAGGAAACGGGTGGAACGATCAGGGATGATCTCCTCTTTCATAAAGAGTTTTATACCATCGGCCAATGGTTGCAGCAAACCAAACCAACCTGCACGCGCCGGGCCAATGCGGTCTTGCATTACAGCAGCAACTTTACGTTCTGCCCATGTCGAATACATAGCAATACCTAAAGACCCCATCAGTATGACAGAGATAAGTATCACCTTTTCTATTAAAAACGCTATATCAATTCCCAGTAGCAACATTGTGGCGCAAAAGTAGTTTAGTTAAATTATTTATTTTTTATGCGTTCTATTTTAATTTTCAAATCTTCAAGAAACAAAGTAGCAGCATTCCATATTACCTCATAGTTTATCCCGAAATATTCATGGACGGCAATATTTCTAAGCCCTATCATTTTACGCCATTCTATTTCTTCATACTTGCTTTTAGTTTCATTTGATATATGGTTTGTTGCCTCTCCAATTATTTCCAACCATTTTACTACAGCAATTCTTACAACGTGATTGTCAACAAAAGTTTCAAAAGTATACCCACTTATCGCTCTTTCAATTTCTGATATAGACTCCAAAATATGTCCCAGCCTTACTTCATCGCTTATTTTACCTTTCATAAATAATGCGTTTATCTTTATCTATAAAAGGCTTTATGTATTTATTTTCCCATCCTGCACTAACTATATCTACCTTTTTATCAAGTTTGTCAGCCAGTTCATCATGCCATATATAATATTCTGCTCCTACAGGCACACTATTATCAATATCAACCAATATATCCACATCACTGTTATCGTCAGCATCTCCCCGCGCATACGAACCAAACAGCCATACTTTTCTGACAGGCTTATTATTAAAATAGGCTGCTATGCTATGCTTGATATGTTCGGTAGTCAATATCATAATAGCTTCTTCTTGTCAAAATCATCCGAGTGTGCCGGCCCCTCAATCTTGGAAAGGTCAATGTCTTTCCTGTTCACATCACTCACATCGTGTATATTCATTAATAACCTGGGTTGTTTACCGATCACTTTATCAAGAAACACAGGTTGTTTTGCCATTCCTACATTTCCTTCATAATGCCCTTGCGCTATTACACTTCTGCGATTGATATGTGATGGCCCTTCAATAACCCAGTCTTTGGTTTCTTTTTTATGAAAGCGGCAATCATTACAAATCCATTCTTCCACCTCACCCCATTGGTCTTTGCGTGCAGTAACCCTGAACACTTCATTGCCACGCATCCATAAACGCGTCTTCCCGCTGCATGTGGGACAATCCCTGTGGGCATCAACAGGCATAGTAAACCATACCCTGTTTTTAAAGCGGAAAGTTTTATCGGTCAAAGCTCCTACAGGACACACATCTATTACGTTCCCGATAAACTCATTATCCAATGCTTTGCCCAACAAGGTACTGATCTCTGCGTGGTCGCCTCTTTCCAGTACTCCATGTTCACGCTTCTTTGTTAATTCATCAGCAGTATAAACACAACGGTAGCATAGTATGCAACGCGTCATGTGTAATTGTATATATGGACCTATATCTTCTTTTTCAAACTTGCGCCGTTCAAATTCGTAGCGGGTTTTTTCTGTACCATGTTCATAGCTCAGGTCTTGCAGGTCGCACTCTCCGGCCTGGTCGCACACGGGGCAATCAAGCGGGTGGTTTATTAAAAGCATTTCAACGATACCCTTGCGCATATCCTGTGCTTTCTCGGAGGTCATATTCTTCACTTCCATTCCGTCCATCACACCAGTACGGCAACTTGCCACCAGCTTGGGCATGGGGCGCGGGTCTTTTTCAGAACCTTTGCTTACCTCCACCAGGCAGGTGCGGCATTTACCACCACTATCTTTTAATTTGCTGTAATAGCACATCGCCGGAGGAGTAACGTCTCCACCTATCATGCGTGCAGCATTTAAAATAGTAGTACCCGCAGGTACGTCTATGGTGATGTTATCTATTGTTACTTTCATTTTAAATACGCTTACAATTCTTTATTAATTCACTAAGCACTTACCGGTATATGAATCGGGTCAGCATAATGCGCCAATCCATAATTTCTTCTTTGTGATTCTTCAGGGTTCAGCACATGCCATTCAAATTCATCCCTGAAATGACGTATAGCCGCTGCCACCGGCCATGCTGCTGCGTCACCCAAAGGACAAATGGTAGTTCCGTCTATTTTACGTTGTATGTCCCAAAGCAGATCTATATC
>JABDGU010000050.1 GCA_013285905.1 Bacteroidota bacterium
CCAGACAGCACATCGATTGGCAGATACCTGATCCCCGCGATATGGAAATGCAAGACTTTATTAAGGTAAGAGACCTGATAAAAGATAAAGTAGCAGATTTATTAACGCATTTAGACGCTCAGAAGCATTAGCGTATCAACACTAATTTTTGATAGCCCGTAGTTGAAACTCCTTTGTCGTCGGTTATCCTCATTCGGTACACGTATAAGCCTGTTGGAAGTTTTACATTGTTGTTATCTGTACCATCCCACGTTATTTCGTCAGTTCGGCTATTGGTAGGTGTTATAGATGCATCTATCAGCCGTACTAATGAGCCCGTAGTATTGTAAATAGATATTTGTACGCCAAGGGCCTCGTTAGGGTGGTTATGCTCAAATACAAAATGCGTTTCATCCCTGAAAGGGTTGGGGTAGTTCATAAGTCCTTGTATCTGAACTATACTTCCATCCACGACTACAAAATCCACAGTCCCTTCTCCGTAATTGTCATTTACATCCCATGCTCTTACAGTAATAGAATGTTTTCCGTCGGGCAAGCCGCTAAGAGCATAAGATATATAACCCTGTTTGTAGGTATTGGGTGCGGTTTCGTAATAATCATTCAGGATATAAGGTTGTGCGTCGTTGCCATCTAATATGCCGATCAGGTCGTGGCCAACAGCGTAGCCGGAGATGTTAATACCTGTCGGGTCTTTAATAACTGCGTACAATAGCGTATTAGGGCCTGTTATACCACCATTAGTAAAGAAACTATCATTTATGTATGCTCTTACGGTCGGGGCGACAGTGCTGATAACCGGGTTGTCAGAGTAGCCGCCTATTACTGTATTTGTATCAGACTGTACAGCGTCGGTTATACCATTATCAGCATAGGAGCTTATTTTGCCATTGCCATAAGTGTAATTAAGGTCCTTAGGAGCAATGAAAGTATATGAAAATTGCCCGTTAACGAAGGTTGCCTGCCCCCTGTATATGATATTGTTCTGTACCTGGAATGTTACCGGGCCCCGGGCGCTTGGTACTATATTGGTTTGCGGCTTGTCAAAAATAGTGACATAAAGATTGCCGTTGAAACCATTGAGTGTATTGTTGTTGTTGTCTCTTACACTTCCATAAATGATATAAGACCCAAGTGCCTTTATAGAATCTGTGTTTTGCATTGTGGCCCCATCTTTTATGCTGTCTGTCTGTATGGCATATTGCGGAAAGTCAGGAGTAAGGGCAGGGTCGCCCAATAATGAGAATTTGCGAAAATTCGTTATGTCCGCTGATGTTGAAACATAAGTCTCGTTTTTACCAATTCGCACGGCATCGCCAAATGTATTCCAGGTAGTGGAACTTTTGGGGGTAAACTGCGATGTGAGGTATTGTATATCTATTTCGTGGTTAGACCCTGCATACACTGCTTGCGTTGTGATGAGAGCTGCAATAGCGCCACCACCGCTTTTTAGTACTAAAATTTCACCCGCAGAAACATTGCTTGGCTGGTCGAACTGTCCAAAATCGCAGGTAGCGGTAACCATGAAGGGTAATTTGTTTATGTTATTCCAGCCGTTATAATCATCCGGGGTCAATATCCTTTCATAAGACCACAATTCAGTATTACCGTGGCCGTTGTAATTTATAATAAAGGTACCCTGGCTTACCTGGTTGTTTATTACGGCATTTGCATCAGGGCATCTGTCACCACCGGGGGTTGTGATAATGGTACTGTTATCCACAAATACTTTAGTTTCATTGTAAAGATTATTACCTACATTCTGAACAGCCACCGACATGTCTTCGGCATCCTGCATGTGGTTTCCGGCCCCATCAGCCTTATCGCCGCAGAAAGTGGCAGCTATTCTCCATGGCCCCAATGAAGCCGCGCTTTTGTAGTTTACTATTTTGTTGTAAACCCCAAGTGCGTCTGTAAGGCTTCTTGCAGATATACGGCCCACGCCAATGTCCAGTGTATTAGGTATTTGAGTGTTCTCGATATTTTCATTATCGTCAAGGAAACCATAAAAATCATCCGTACAATAAGCGTTTACGTTGTCGTGAGATTCGGTAGTTTCATAGGTTGGCACATAATTACTGTTGTTAGGCACCCTATTTTTATAATCGTAAGATGCTCCACCCAATAGTAAAAGGTATTTCGGCATTTTTGTACTGTCAGTTCCCGCTTGCACAAAAAACATCCTGGCGTAATCCCTGATAGCGCTGATATCCTGTGCGCCGGAAGAGAACTCGTTATAGATCTGTGTTGTTGTTGCAACAGCAACACTTAAATGGTCATTCTGCGTGTGGAAATCCGCGATTTTTTGTGCCGCGTCAAGAAAGTCGGGGTATGTTACAATTATCAGATCAACCTGCGGGGATGCATGCAGGTTTTGGTTTACAACAACTCTGCTAAATACCGGCGAGGGCAGGTTATTTGAATTCATAGCTACGAATTCATGCAGCCTCTCTGCATCCTGTGTAAATGAATAAACACTCCCACTTAAAGAGCCATTCATTGCAATAGGAGTTTGCGGATAAGTTACGTCCCATACTTGTGTCTGGCTATTGGCATTTTGTAACTGATAGTTTGCGATCATCCCCGCACCTACACTATTCCAATCCCGAAAACTCAACTGGCTGCCGGATATAGATAATGAACGACGCATATTGAGTTCTATATAATTCAAATATCCTACTGCCGTACTGCTTGTGGATTGGTAGTTTATAGAATAAGTTATATTTTGGCCGTTGACTGTCCCGTCCCAGTTCAATTCATTGCTTTCAATAACAGGGTCAAATTCTTCCTGTGTGGACTGTACTGCACTAAGGGCAATACTGTTTATTAGTTGTCCGTTAAGGGAGATCGTAAAAGCATTATTATACACAGGTGATGCAGATGCCACAAAAACAGTGCTATGTATAGAACTAACAGTTGATCCAAAATTAAAAACGAAGTTCTGGCTTGTAGCCTGCCCGGGATTTTGCCCGAATGCTTCTCCATACCACTCCTGGCCCAGTTTGGCAGGGTTGTATATATCCGAATCATGTACAGCGTAGTCATTAAAGTCGCTGACTGTTTCATTGCCAGTTAAACTACCTTGCTGGCTGCCGAGGCGCAAGCCGGTCCCCTGGTCGAAATTTAAAAAATAATAACCGCTGTCGCTGTAAAGGTTGTTTTGGTGGTAAAATCTTTTGTCGGTGCTGTCCTTGAACCATCTTGTCGGTCCAACCGCATAAAAAACCAGGTAATCTCCTGATCCGAAAACGCCGTCGCCGCCATCATTAACGTAAATGGCATTTTCAACAAGGTCGCTGGGTCGCGCAACTGCATTGTCTTCCGAAAGCATATTTCCTCCGTTTCCAAATACCCGGATATTCGCAGAATTGATATTGGAAACATCAACACCTGCGTTCTTTAAAAAATTGAAATCTATTTTATACAGGCCGGTAGCGGGTACAGCTATTTTATACCATTTGCCGCTGGCCAATACTGAATTTGATGCTGTTTTTTTTGTAGTTTTATTGGCTGTTTTAGTTGTGTTCCCTTCGGTTTCATTAATAGTAAAGCTGAGATCAGTCAATTGGTTTACCTGTCCTGCGGCATCGGTATAATATGCCGGCACTTCTATCCTTATAAAAGGCTTTGCACGTTCTTTGCCTAATGCAACATTTAACTTAGAAGGATCTTTAGATACAAGCTTGGGGTCTATATTATTTACAAGGGTGTAATTTTTATCGCTTAGCTGCACCTGGGGCATGGCATAATTATAAAGCCATATTCTCTTAACGATTTTCCCATTGGATATATCTGTGGGCAATATGTGATAGGAATAAGTTGCCGCTTTTGCGCTAAAGGCCGCTAATAAAGAAACAAGAATGGAAAATGCCTGCAGTATTTTCTTCATTTTAAGGCTTGATGTTTTACGGGTTAAGAACCTTGTCTTGTATAGTAACTGCATTTTTATTTTTTTATTGTGTTATTGCAAGGATATACTTTTTGTCCTTGATCTCTCTGTATATGCAATTTACGAAAAATGTGCGACTTGAATAGGCATATGGGATACCTGATTGCTATGGAAAATCTAAAATTAAGGATAAAGATTAAAGTAATTGGCCTGAAAGGCTATTTATTAATAAAATCTGTTGTATCCGGTCTTAATACATTAATACCCGCAAGATCAAAATACCTGTTAAATAGCCGCCCGGTAAACAAACCAATAGCGATTCCTATTAAGGCGCCGAAACTAACATCTAAAGGGAAATGCACACCAACATATACCTGAGAGAATGACACCAGGGCCGCCCAGGCTATCGCAATTGGCCATATCCATTTTATGTTCTTTTGCACGGTTGTAGCAGTGAATATACCCAGGCAAAAATGGTTTGCTGCATGAGACGAAGGGAAACTATAGCCACTGCCGCAAGGAACAATGGATTGCACAATACTGATAAGATAAGGATTGTTGCAGGGCCTTAGCCGGTGAAAGATCGGTTTAATAAGTGCTGCACTTATATAGTCGCTCAGCCCGAATGAAACCAGGAAGACAAGGCACCATAGCCAGCCTTTACGCCCGAAATTTTTTGTAATAAAAACAAGCAAAAACAAATATAAAGGCGCCCAAAACCATTGATTGCGGAAATAGGGTATCACAGCATCAAGAAAGGGAGTATGCCACCTGGTATTTACCTGATACCAGATGTTATAGTCCATATACAATGCAAGATCACGCAATCTTTTCAACATAGTTTACTTAGGGCTTTTTAAATATCATTATCATTCTTGGCGAATTTGTTGCCTGGTAATCATTTAGTTTATAATCTCCATAAGTGTTCATAAGCGACAGGCTTGCTTTGCTGAATATTTCTATAAAATCGTTTAGCCTGAAGGCCGCTACACTTTCTGTATAATGCCTTGGTTTATTATTAGCGTCTGTAAATTTAATGTCTTTGACAATATGGTTCCGTTCCAGCTTTTTTTCAATATCAAAGGTATAGCTGCCTCTTTGCACAGTATGGTGTGCCTGCATATTTTGCAACACATAATCAAGGTTGAGGTAATCTATTACTAATAGCCCATTTTTTTTCAGGGAACCTGCGAAAGATTTTGCAGCCAGCAAATGGTCGCGGTCGTGTATGAAATAGCCAAAACTGGTGAAAAAATTGAAAGCGAAATCGAAATAATTAATGTAAAAAGGGAAACGCATATCATGCACAAAAAAATGCAGGTTTTCACTTTCGGATGCTTTTGCCGTTTCAATATTTTTCTGCGAGAGGTCTATGGCAGTTACATCATAGCCATGCTCTGCCAGTTGTATGGCATGGCGGCCCTCGCCGCAAGCTATATCCAGCATTCTGCTGTTTGCAGTCGGCTGCATATTGCTTATCAGCTTTTCAATAAATGCCTGCGCCTCCGGTTCGTCACGGTTTTGATACAATATCTTGTAGTAAGAGGAGTCAAACCAGGATTCATACCAGTCATTTTGTTGCATGATAGGGCAAAAATAATTGATTTTGAACAGGAATTTATTTGTTATTATTTATAATGCAAGGGATAAAAAGCGATTGGCCAATACTTTCTCCTTTTTACTTTTTACTTTTGCCTTACCGGATGCCTAATTCTCAAAAACAAGTATTTCTAACACAATCACCCAGCCGCTGGCAACGATTTAAGTGGTCGGTAAGGGTAATTTTGTTCTTTTTTGCCCTTTTGTTATTGATCATGGGCCTGGCGCTCTGGAAAACCTATACACCGGGCCTGCCACAGATAAAACAGGAAAACGAGCGTTTTAAAGCCATCCTGGAGCCCGACAAGCATGCCCTGATGCAGGAAACCAAGATAAACCAGGACTATAAGGGCTTTCGCAAGTATATTGATACCCGGACAAAACGGGTATATAAGGCCGATAGCATGCACCCCTTCCCTGCGCCCATCAGGGCGGCTTTTTATGTGGCGTGGGATATACAGGCATACTTTTCGCTGAAAAACAATATCTCGAAAATGAATATGGTATTGCCGGAATGGATCTTCCTCGATCCAAAGGGCGATACTGCAATGACCAATATGGACCCCCGCGGTGTGGATCTTATAAAAGCATCCGGGGTAAGAGTAGTGCCTGTCCTGTCCAATTATAACAATAATGGTTTTAACGGTGCTGTCTTGCACCGCATTTTGCATGACCCCTCAAAGCGGGCGCGCCTGGTAAATGATGTGCGTGTCTTCCTGCAAAAGAACCATTACGCGGGTATCAACGTGGATTTTGAAGAGTTGGAAGAAGATGCGGATGAGTATTTCGTAGCTTTTATGAAAGAGCTGTATGCAGCTTTGCACCCAATGAATTTCCTTGTTACGCAGGATGTGTCGCCTTTTAACGAAGATTATGATCTTAAAGAGCTATCGAAGTATAATGATTTTATCTTTTTAATGGCTTACGATCAGCATAGCAGCGATGGTGTTGCAGGTTCTATCAGTTCTCAAAAATGGATAGAAGCGGTTGTAAATGACGCAGTAAAGAAAATCCCTACGCAAAAATTAGTGCTGTGTATTGCAGGGTTTGGTTATGACTGGCCTAAAGGAGATAAAGGTACAGACAGGAGCTACGAAGAGGCCATAAGCATAGCGTCGGAGCAAAATGCTTTGGTGGACTTTGACAATGATACTTACAACCTTACTTATAAGTATATTGATAACGGCATAGAGCACACTGTTTTTTTTACAGATGCAGCCACCAACTTTAACAGCATCCGTTTTGCAGTGGAATACCAATTGGCAGGTGTTTCATTATGGCGTTTAGGGTCTGAGGACAGCAGGCTATGGACATTTTATAATAAAGACCTTTCGTTTGATGGTTTGCAAAAGTTCAGTTTCGACAGCCTGAAGTATGTGAAGGAAAGCAATGATGTGGATTATATAGGCGAGGGTGAGGTGCTGGACGTTTTAAGTTCTCCCAAACCCGGCACTATAAAGATAGAACTGGACTCTACTGAAGTGTTGGTGAGTGAAGAGACCTATCTTAGTATGCCGTCTGAATATGTAGTAAGGAAATATGGGCAGAAACCACACAGGGTAATACTTTCTTTTGATGATGGCCCCGACCCGAAATATACGCCGCAGATACTTGATATTTTAAAGAAAGAAAATGTTCCTGCCGTTTTCTTTATGATAGGCATTAATGCAGAGAACAATATCCCACTTGTAAAAAGAATATTCAATGCCGGTTACGAAATAGGCAGCCACACCTTTACCCATCCCAATATGGCCGAGGTTACCAGGAAACGCGCGATATTGGAATTGAGTGGCACCCGCTTACTGTTAGAGTGTATAACAGGGCATTCTACGGTCTTATTCCGTGCGCCCTACAATGCCGATGCAGAACCTGAAACTGTGCAGGAATTAGCACCCGTGGCGCTCTCTAAACTGTACAATTATCTTACAGTAGGAGAATCTATCGACCCCAATGACTGGGAGCCGGGCATTACGGCAGATACCATTTTCAGCAGGGTGGTGGCCCAAAGCGACAACGGCAGCATTATCCTTTTGCACGATGCCGGCGGAGAAGCTAATGGCAGGCAGGCAACCGTTGAGGCGCTGCCCCGCATTATTCATTATTTTAAGAACCGGGGTGATACATTTACTACGGTGGCAGAGTTGATAAATGAAACTAAAGAACAATTGATGCCTACCGTACCCAAAAGCAGCGGTTATTATCTTATACAGCTAAACTATTACACTGCAGAATTTGGATTTTGGGGCGGGCGTTTTCTTTTCTATTTATTTATCATTTGCATATTAATGTCCATTGCCAGGATATTGATATTGGGCATATTCGCAACGAGGGAATATTTTTATGAAAGAAAGCATAATACAGGGAATTTAGAGGGCAGCCCCTTAGTAAGTATCATTGTTCCTGCATATAATGAAGAAGTGAATGCCGTGAAATCGGTAAACAAATTGCTGCTGTCCGAATACCCGAATTTCAATATCATTTTCGTGGATGATGGCAGTAAGGACGAAACCTATCAACGCGTGGCCGAGGCATTTAAAGATCACGCGAAAGTAAAGGTATTTACCAAGTCAAACGGCGGGAAGGCTTCTGCTTTGAATTATGGTATTGGACAGACAGATGCATCCTATGTACTCTGTATTGATGCGGATACCCACTTGGTGCCAAATGCCCTGGGCTTACTGGTCAAACATTTTGCCGATCCGGAAGTAGGCGCGGTTGCAGGCAATGTAAAAGTGGGCAATGAGGTGAACCTGCTTACAAGATGGCAGAGCATAGAATATATTACCAGCCAGAATTTTGACAGAAATGCATTTGCGTATATTAATGCGATCACGGTGGTGCCGGGCGCTATAGGGGCCTTCCGTAAGGCTGCGATAGAGGAAGCAGGCGGCTTTACGAGCGATACCTTTGCAGAAGATTGCGATCTTACTATCCGCATCCTGCGTGCAGGGTATAATATCAAAAATGAGAACAAAGCCATTGCACTGACAGAGGCACCGGAAACCTTAAAGATGTTCCTCAAACAACGTTTCCGCTGGACATTTGGCATCATGCAATCGTTCTGGAAAAACAGGGACGCATTGTTTAATAGTGATTACGGCACACTTGGCTGGATCGCCTTGCCTAATATCCTTATCTTCCAGATACTGATACCATTGGTGGCGCCTCTAGCCGATCTTTTTATGATAATTGGTTTGATAACCGGCAATGCTTTAATGATACTTCAATACTATGGTTTGTTCATGATCGTGGATGTAGTGGTTGCCTGCGTAGCGTTTTTCTTCGAAAAGGAAAAGCCCTGGAAACTTATATGGCTCATACCCCAGCGCCTGGCATACAGGTGGCTGATGCTGTATGTGCTGTTTAAATCTATTCGCAGGGCAATTAAAGGCGAATTGCAAAGCTGGGGTGTTATAAAGCGGACCGGGAATATAACAGAAAACCCAAGGCTCAAATCGTTTAAGATATAGTGCCGGGATTATGTACTGTTCTTTAAGCTAGTTTTATATTTTTACACTATGCAAGGCAGGAGTAAAAAATATGTTTTCTGGAAATCAACTTTGGAGGTCGGTTTTATCATTGTTCTTTTTTACTCAAACCTGCTTATGGCTGAGTATAATAAAACGGGAGTTGCGCAAAAAAATGGCTTTTTATGGGCGCTAAATGATATTTTTACTCCAGCTAATTTCGCAATAGCTGTTGTTATGGCATCACTAACTCATTTCTTTTTTGATTTTCTCAGAAGGAAGCTATAAAGGATTATCGTTTAAGATATAAGGTTATTGAAAATGAAAGCATTTGCATATTTTCAAATTTTCAAATTTGCACATTAGTTTTGAGTACCACGGATAATTCAATATTAGGATTAAAAATGCCAACCGATCCAAGGTGGAAAGACCTTGCCTCTGTTTCTCTGCAAGAAATACTGACAGACCACGCGTTTTGCGAGCAAAAAGCCGCCACCAATTGCATCACCCTGATACAGCGCAACCCCGATAAAGAAGAAATTGTAAATGTGCTGGCACCTATAGTTACCGAAGAGTGGGGGCATTTCCGTATGGTCTGGGCCGAGATGAAGAAACGTGGTTTTAAACTGGGCAAACAGCGTAAAAATGATTATGTAAACCTCTTGCTGCAAAACGAACCAAAGGACCTTCCCAACGAAGACAAGCTGCTGCACAAATTAATGATTGGCGCTATGATAGAGGCGCGCAGTTGTGAGCGTTTCCGATTATTATCCGAAGGCCTTGAAGAAGCAGGATTGCGGAAATTCTATCACAAATTCATGATCTCTGAGGCGGGGCATTACCGTTTGTTCATTGATCTTGCCGAACGATATTACCCGGTAGAAAAAGTACGGGCCACCTGGCAGCAATGGCTTGATATTGAGGCACATGTCTTGTCTATGTTAGTTCCAAGAGGAGACAGGATGCACTGAGAAGCAATCATAAATATTTCTTAATTATTCTATAACAATTAATTATTAGCTTGATATTTGTAATATTGTGGAATAATAATGCAGCGTCCAGGTAAATGCGCTTAAAAAATAAAATATTCTGTCTTTCTGTTCTTGTGCTGATTGCCCTTTTAATAAATGGCAATCCCTGCGGGAGTTTTAATACATCTAATAGCATTTCGGGTATAAACGTTGCACACACCTTTTCTCCTGCAACTTCCTCTGACAAGCAAGTCTTAAAGAGGCCTGAAATAAGGGAAGTAAAAATAAAGATAAGGTATATGGGCAGTGAGTGTAGCTATTACGCCTGCCCTGCACAAAATATCACAATCACACCTCAACTTACAAGAGAAATAAAATTTCTCAAATACGTCTCTCTCGTTAATGTATATTTCCTGGACTCTTTCCATCTACGTGGACCGCCCTCTATAGTTTAACAACATCTTGAATTTACATGCTCTGCTTACCGCTCCATTGTGGTATAGCAGGGTAGTTTTACTTATTTTTCAAAAAAGCAACATGAAAAAATTATTATTGACTGCCCTCTACGGCGTATATTCAGTATGCCTGTTTGCAAACGAAGCAGATTCTTCACTGAATGAAACAAAAATAAAAGACAAAATATTAGCAGATATACAGCAGAACTTAGACATCAAAAGCAGGACCTTCGATTCCACAATTCTGAAGCTGGACACGAGGATAGGCAAATTGGACAGCACTATAAAATTATCTGGGAACCCTAAAGAAAGGATAGATAAACTGGTGGAGCGGGTGCAGATACTGGAGCAGAAGCAAAAGGCGCAGGAAGAAAATGAACTGAATGTGTATGAGGCCAATTACCAATCAGCCATCATTAACCTGGCATCTATGGACAGAGAGATAAAGCCGCTTGTGCTATTTCAGACCACAAAAGACTTTTTTGATGCTCTGAATGAAACCACCAACCCGTCCTCTTATGAGGGTTATAATGCCTCCTTTGCGAAATTCAAGGAGTATATCGATAAAATAAAAGACCATGATGCAACAGCCCAGGCCATCAGCGATATTGTAGACATTTCTGGTGGCATTGCGGTACATCCGCCGCTTACAGGTTCCTTTGCACAGCTTTCTATTTCCGGTATGTCCAAATACATCAACTCCATAGGGCATAAAAAAAGAGACCTGAAAAAGGAAAGCATGAGGATGTTCTCTATCACTACCAAATTGTGCCAGTTTACCGCAGATAAGAATACAATAGAATCTGAGTGGGAATCTATTATAGAGGCATTGCAGGGAATGGAAATTAGGTATGATACGGTTTTGAACCAGAACCTGGCGATGTTGAATATAAGGCGGAATGATTTTGTTGCAGATTTTGCGAAACAAAGCGATGCAAATATGCGCTATACTTACCTGACAACACTAAGACAAAATGCAGCCGATTATGTTGTAAAAATGAAGACTGCAAATCCCAAAGGCTGGAAGGAGAATATTTATTATCAGCTCACAGACGTCCAGTCGCTTAAAATAAAATATGGTGACGTGACTTTAAGGATTAGCGAACATATGGACAAATACAACAGCCTGGTTAATAAGTACAAACGGGATAAGGATATAGGTGGCGAAGTTGCAAAGCTGGGACTGAAACTTGACCACTTGAAAGAAACTTTTGACAATACTTTTGAACCTGGCGAATATGCACACACTGCTTCGAGGATGTACAAAGTATTGTAATTAAATAATTGTTAATAAAAGTCATTAATCCATTAAAAATTATTAAAAATGAAACCATTCATAAATAGTTTAAATAGTCGTAGAAACCACGCATTATACGTGCTCTTTATTTTGCTTACCTCAGCCGTTGTTTTCTCCTGTAAAAATGATTCAGAGCAAAAACAGGCTAAAGCTCCGGTAGTTGATTCTGCCTTGCTATTAGGCCGCGACAGCCTCCAATCTCAATTGATAGAAGCGAGATATTATCTGGATGAAAGCATGAATAAAGTTGCAAGACTTGATACTGAATTAAGAGAAAAGGATTTGCAGATCGCAAAATTGAATAAAGAAATAAAACATTACAAAAACAGCAGCAATACTTTTGCAACGGAACTGAAGAGCGCGAAAAAAATGATAGCATCTCTTAAAGATGAAGTAAAATCATTTAAAGATCATATTGCAAGCCTGGAAAATAGAAACAGCGCAATTCTGGCTGACAAGGATAATTTACAAAAAAAATATGATGAATTAAAAGAGTTAGGCTCAGTGCTTCATGCATCTAATATACGTATTGCGGCATTGCACCTCAAACACAGCGGCAAGGAGAAAAAAACTGCAAGAGCACGAAGGGTAAATGAGTTCAGAATGAGGTTTGATATCGATGAAAACAGAATAGCTGAAAACGGAACTAAAAAACTTTACATATCCATCAAAGGGCCGGATGGCAATATGCTCACAAATAATGTCTTAGGTTCAGGGATCATGAATTTATTTAATGGTAAACCTGTTAATTACAGCATAGAAAAAGATATTGCTTTAAAACAAAATGAAGCCCTTAAGGATGTTACTGTGGATTGGAAACAGGAAGGCACTTATGAAAAAGGCACTTACCAGGTCGAGATATACAACGGCACTTACCCTATAGGGGAGGCTACAGTTGCTTTACGGTAATATATATTATTGGGAGATACTGTATAGATAATGCAGTATCTCTCTTTCATATATTCAGGAAATTAATTCCCGAACAGTTTATTATCACTTTTAATCGTTTCATTCTACCTTAGTTTAGATACTGATGCAATTTCTTAATAACTTATAATGAAAATACCTTTTTACACTTGGTTTCTCAGGCTGCCGGAAAAAATAAATAATGAAAAACTAAAAGCAAATTTTAAGCAGGCTTTTCCATACTGGATAGCATCTCTTATTACGGGGCTTGTTGCGGTGCTATATACGAAACTTTTTGGCTGGGCAGAAATGTTATCTGGTTTTATCCTCAGCAAACAGCCCTGGCTTATTTTTATCATTACACCCATAAGTTTCGTTTCTGCCTGGTGGTTGGTAAAAAAATATGCACGCAATGCCCGGGGCAGCGGTATTCCGGCAGTGATGGCTTCTTTGGAGCTGGCAACTCCTTTGAAAAATCATCTTGTAAATAAACTTTTAAGCATCAGGATCATCCTGGTAAAGATATTCTCTACATTGCTGATGGTATTGGGTGGTGGTGCAATTGGGAGGGAAGGGCCAACGGTGCAGATAGCCGCCAGTATTTTCAGAAAAGTTAACCAGTTGATACCCGAATCCTGGCCGAAAATATCAAAGAAGAATATGATACTGACCGGTGCGGCTGCCGGGCTTGCTGCCGCATTCAACACACCTTTGGGAGGTATTGTATTTGCAGTGGAAGAGCTGGCAAAAACACATATCAGCAATTTCAAGACAGCCATTTTTACTGCCGTTATCATTGCGGGCTTAACTGCCCAATATATCCTGGGGTCCTACTTATACATTGGCTATCCTGACGTAAATGGTCTTTCAGGGTACATATTCCTGTTTGTAGCTATTGTTGCCGTGATAGCCGGGTTTATGGGCGCAGCGATGAGCAGGATGATCATTAAGATAATGAGATGGAAAAGGACAATTAAAATGAAAGGCTTTGAGCTTATGTACGTTTTATTTTGTGCTATGTTGATGGCTCTGATCGCGTATAGCGGTTTGCATAGCATTCTATATTCCGGCAAGGCAGAAATGACGAACCTCCTCTTTAATGCGAATAAATACGGCGGCTGGAAGCTCCCTGTATTAAGAATTGTCGGGCCGATAGCGTCATTTTCTACCGGAGCTGCGGGCGGGGTATTTGCGCCCGCCCTGAGCGCAGGGGCCGCCATTGGCTCCTTAGTATCAGAATGGTTTAGCCTTGCATCGGCTAATGCTAATTTATTAATACTTGCGGGTATGGTGGCGTTTCTTACCGGCGTTACACGATCCCCATTCACATCGGCCATACTTGTATTGGAAATGACCAACAGCCACAACATTATCTTTCACTTGATGTTGTCAGGTTTGATAGCCGGTATGGTTGCAATGACTGTTGATAAAAGATCTTTTTATGAACACCTGAAAGATCAATACCTGCATGAGGTGCAGTTGGAAGCTGTATGAGCTGTCTAAAGGATATTATAGCTTTCCCTTCTTTTTGCCTGAATAATAATTTTGCAATGTAAACTCTACCTTTGCATTCTTTCTGTCCGAATCAGGAAGAAGCAAGTAAAAATATGGAAGTAGGAGTTGATAGTTTTGCCGCCATGTTCAGTGGCAACAGCAGCAGGCTGATAAGCGATACGGATGCCCTGGCGCAATTGCTGGAGCGTATAGAACATGCCGATCGCTCGGGTCTTGATATTTTTGGAATAGGGGAGCATCATCGCAAAGGTTTTCTTGATTCTGCGCCGACGCTTATTCTTGCTGCTGCGGCCGCCCGCACAAAACGCATTCGCCTCACAAGTGCTGTTACTGTGCTGAGCGCTGCCGACCCTGTAAGGGTATTTCAGAATTTTGCCACCCTGGACCTTATAAGCGGTGGGCGCGCAGAAATGGTTGTGGGCCGTGGTTCTTTCATAGAGGCTTTTCCTTTGTTCGGCTACGACCTGGAAGATTATAATGAGCTATTCACCGAAAAACTCGAACTCTTATTGAATATCCGTAAGAACGAGTTTGTTACATGGTCGGGTAAATTCCGTCCTGCAATCAGGAACCAGGCTGTTTATCCAAGGCCATTGCAGGACCCTATACCTATCTGGCTGGGTGTAGGTGGCACACCGGAATCTTTTGTCCGTGCTGGCACACTGGGCTTGCCCCTGATGGTAGCTGTGATAGGTGGGGAAACACGGCATTTCAGGCCTTTGGTGGACCTTTATCGTGAGGCCGGTAAAAAGGCAGGCTACCTGCCAGGGCAGTTGAAAGTAGGCCTGCATTCGCTGGGATACGTGGCCGAGACAAGCCAGGAGGCAATAGAAGAATTTTATCCGGGCTATGCCGAGGGCATGACCAAAGTCGGCAAGGAACGTGGCTGGCCACCCATGACAAGAGCGCGCTTCGAGGCACAAATGGGGCCCGGTGGCGCATTGCTGGTAGGTAGCCCCGAAGAGGTTGCAGCAAAGATATTGCGCCATTCGGATGCACTTGGTGGAATAAGCAGGCTGACTTTCCAAATGGACAGTGCCGAACTGCCACATGATAAACTGATGCGGTCTATTGAATTGATAGGTACTAAGTTGAAACCGTTGCTAGGCTAGAGACCCACTGGTCCTAAGACAGAAATATTTTTCACCACTTTTAATAAAATAATTGGCTATGATAAAAATAACAGAATCTAATCTTACCATTATGGTGACTGATATGGACAGGGCTATTGGTTTTTATGAAAAGATAGGTCTTACAATAAAGCAAAGGTGGGACAATCATTATGCCATGATGACAGCGGAAGGAATCACAATAGGCTTGCACCCATCGGAAGGCGCCGATAATAGTTCCGGTTCAGTTTCTATCGGTTTTATGATAGATAAAATAAGCGAAGCCAAAGACCTCCTGGCAGCGAATGGCATCACATACAAAGAGGATGATGGCAAATCAGGGCATTATCTTCATTTTACCGACCCCGACAATACAGTGCTTTATTTTGTAGAGCCTAAATGGAGATAGCGGGCAAATTTGGGCAACTAAGGTTTGAGATTTAAACCGCAGGCGGAAATGCAATATCTATCTTGTGCAACACAGATTTCTTATCAGAGAGCTCATGATATAAATACCGCCTCATTTCCTCTTTCTTATATACCTCTTTCAGCCAGTCCATAAAAAGCGGCAGTTCTTTGTCTAGATAGCAATCGCATTCCTTACTTCCTCTTTCGTCTCCAAACTCATATATAAAGGTTCTGGAGTAGCTGAATTTAAAAGCATCATGCCGCTTTCTATATGCATTCCATGCTTTCCTTATCCTTTCTTCTACCAGGTCAAAATGCTTTATGTTGTCGCCGGCTTTTGCAGCCAAGAGTACAACATAATGATACTCGTCAAAAAGAGACCAATATCCCCTTGGCACATTTTTTATACGTTCACCCGCTTTTGCTCTTCCTGTATAATTGCTCAACAATTCAGGTGCAGTTTTATGTTCTACTAATGCCTGCATGGTATTGAACTCGTCTATTACATCTTCCCTGCGTTTAATGCTCCTTATGCCTGCAAACGATAATGACAGTAGTATAAACCCATCTCTTGTCATCTGCTGCATGGGCTGGCTTTTCCCTTTTACATCGTAGGTGGATATTTCAAAATGCTGAGCGCGGAATCTCTTGCTGCATATCAGGTTTGTAATATCCTTCAGCACATCGGCATGTTTCTTCCCGAATTTATCCGCCACAATAAGCGAGGTCGTTATAGCTTTTTTATCATGGCAGATAACCAATTGCAATTCTCCCTTTTGCATGTTCCCTTATATCTCAATGTTCAAAGACAAATATATAGAAAATGGCTTTATTAACCTGCGTTCTTGTCTTGTACGATTGCTCCATAGGATGTTCATAAAGACGTGTAAAAGCAGTATCGAAGCGTTACTGCGAGGTACGAAGCAGTCTCGCGATAACATGGGCAACGTGATAAATTCAAGTGTTTATTGTATTCCACAAGTCTTTCCACTCCTCATTCATGGTCTTAATTAAGCTTTCCTTACGTCCTGTGCGAGTCTCCTTTTTCAGGGACTCGCGCATACTCGGGTTGGTCACATCAAAGTTACGTCCTGCGCGAGAGTTACGTCCTGCGCGAGTCTCCTCCTTCAGGGACTCGCGCATACTCGGGTTGGTCACATCAAAGTTACGCCCTGCGCGAAAGTTACGTCCTGCGCGAGTCTCCTCCTTCAGGGACTCGCGCATACTCGTGCAGAGCAATCTCCAGGACACAACTCTCCTCCTTCAATGAGTCACACACATCAAGGTTCTGAATCTGATAAGCCAACCATATAAAGTTCAGCCCACAAAGATTCAGGTTGGGAGAAAATTAAATAGGAGACCATGATTTTATATCTTTAGTCTGAAAAATCGTCCTTATGAATTTTGTAACAATAATTTTCACAATTGTGTTTTCCCTTTTATTACAAGGTGCCAACGCACAAATAAAATTGAAAACTGCCGATGCA
>JABDGU010000051.1 GCA_013285905.1 Bacteroidota bacterium
ACATCGCTTTTGCCTGGTCATTATCGGGATGTTTTTTGAGTAAGTGCATAAGACATTGTTTTGCAGCGTCCATTTGGCCTTGTCCATGGTACCAAACTGCCAGGTTGATGAGATTCTGTTCATGGTCGGGATCAAGTTGTTTGGCCTGCAATAAATGGTAATAGGACATTGTGTTGTTTCCCTGTTGCATATACAGGAAACCAAGATTAGTGTGGGCGCTGGTGTAAGAAGGGTTCTCCCCGATAATGAATGTAAACACCTTGGTGGCTTCCTTAAAATTGCCAGAGGCCAATAAACAGGTACCATATTTATTTTCAAAATCGAGGGAATAAGGCAATATCTCTATCGCCCTTTTGTACCATGGCAATGCTTTATCAGCTTGTTTCAACTGAAACCAGGCCTCCCCAACGCGATATGCTGTCCAGGCATCATACACATCTTTCGGCAATAGGGTGTTGGAATATTCTGTTACCCTCTGAAAATTATTTAAGAGATAATATGCCCTTATATAATCACGGTTCTGCTTTTCTTTTGCTTCTGTTTCCTTTTGTTTATTTAAATAAAAGAGAGCGGAATCAATCAAGCCTTTGGTAGGCGCATACCGCTCATAAAACTCCATATAGCCGCGCGCTTTGGCAATATCATCCACATGCTCATTATTAAAACATTGCAGACCAAGAAAAGCTGTTATCTCTTTTTTCATTGAATCTGCAACCGGTCTTTTGCGGATGAAGTGGTCTGTTACTTCCACATGCGGTATATCAATGCTACCATTTCGTGGCATGTGACAGGTAATGCAATCATTATTTTTAGCCGCCCGAAGTTCCGCAGTTTCTGAACATGTATGCTGTCCATTTGTATTACCATGGCATTTTTGGCAAGCGTCGAGATATTGGGTCCTTGGGGTGAATTTGACACTGACGTGGGGGTTATGGCATGTTATACAACTCATTTTACCGGACTGCAGATAGCACTGGCTTTTTTTCATTCTTTCCACATGTGATGCCATTATCATCTTATCCTGCGCACCTTCGTACTCCGGCATAAAGACATTCATCACTTCAGAAAGTTTCATACCGGGATGAAAATCGAAAAACGTTTTGCCCTCATTTAGTACAGGGATACCCTGTAAATGGCAGCGTTGGCAAACATTGTTCTGCAATTCGGTTGACAACCTGCGTGGATTTACAATAGTATAATCGGGACCTTTGGAGGTGTCTATAATGTTGCCGGCTATTTTTTCTTGAATATGCAGGCTGCCCGGCCCGTGGCAGCGCTCGCAATCGATGCCTGTTTTCAGGGCTGTGAATTTGTTTTCGCTGTTATTTACAAAATCAGAATAACCATTGTGGCAGCTCATGCATTCCGATTCTATCAAGCGCTGAAAGCGGCTACTGGCACCTTTTTCAAAGCCCGGGGCAAGGTCCCATTTATGTTTTTGAGTATAAAAGGTAATAGGTGCCTGATACAAATAACCATTCACGTTAAAAATATGCGAATTGGTATGCTGCCCTGAACCCACTATATAATTTACCTTTTGTATTCTTTTATGCACGGTGTCATGCCCTTCTGTTCTGAACTCCATAATATATAGAGAATCGTTGTCCCAATAGGGCTTGTAGTAAAAATCAAGGCTGCTATCGTAAACAATGGCATGCGCCGGAGAAAAATCTGCTGCAGATTTCTGGCGGGTCGCATAGTCGAACGACTGCCCCATGCCTGTTTTAATAAAAGTCTCATAAACAGCCTCGTGGCAAGTGCGGCATTTTTCCATGCCCACATAATGCACCGTAGTATCATATACATTTCTCCATGCAGAATCGCCTCTTTCCCCTGCTTTATCATTTTTACTGCTATTGCAGAAAAATGCAGGAAGCGTTATGGCTACTAAAGCAAGTGAGAAAAGTATGTTCCGAAAGGAGCGAAAGCGCATTATGTAAGTATAAAAGGATTTTATTCAAAAATAGCCATGGTATAATTCGACTTACCTTTCTGTATCAGCAGGTATTGCCCGTTGAGCAAATGATCTGAATTTAAAACGAGATCAATTGCAGTCACTTTTTCTTTGTTAATGCTCAGGCCTCCATTCTGAACCATTTTGCGCGCCTCGCCTTTGGATGCAAAAACACCCGATTCTGCCAGGAAAGTGAGGACATCTATACCATTCTGTATAGTGTCTTTGCTGCTTTTTACTTGCGGAACACCTTCCATCACTTCCAGCAATTGCCTTTCATTGAGAGAACGTAAAGCATCTATTGGCGCCTGCCCGAATAAGATCTCGGATGCTTTTTGTGCAAAAGCAAGATCTTCTGCACTGTGAACCATTATTGTTAACTCTTCCGCCAAAGCTTTTTGCAGCTTACGCAAATGAGGAGCTGTTTCATGCTCGGCAATCAGGGCTTTTATTTCTTCAACTGGTTTGAAAGAAAATGTGAGCGCCATTTTACCCGCATCGGCATCGGGAAGTTTTAGCCAGAACTGGTAGAACTGGTAAGGAGATGTTTTTTCGGGATCGAGCCAAATGTTGCCGCTCTCTGATTTACCAAATTTACTACCGTCGCTCTTGGTTATGAGGGGGCATGTCATGGCAAAGGCCTCTCCGCCACCCTTGCGGCGAATCAGTTCGGTGCCGGTAACAATATTGCCCCATTGGTCAGCCCCACCCATCTGTAGTTTTATATTATTATGGGTGTGTAGATAATAAAAATCATAGCCCTGTATCAATTGATATGTAAACTCGGTAAATGACATGCCTGTTTCGAGGCGTTTCTGTACTGAGTCTTTAGCCAGCATGTAATTGATAGATATATGCTTGCCGACCTCACGTATAAAATCGAGGAAAGAATAATTTTTAAACCAATCGTAATTATTAACAAGAACCGCCGCATTGGGGGTAGCTGATGAGAAGTCGAGAAATTTCGCCAATTGTTTGCGAATACCCTCGCAATTCTTATTTATAGCTTCAATATCCAATAAATTGCGTTCCTGTGATTTACCTGAGGGATCGCCTACCATACCTGTAGCGCCACCAACCAAAGCAAAAGGTTTGTGCCCTGCTTTTTGCAAACGCATTAACAAGGTAATGGGTAATAAACTACCAACATGCAGACTATCGGCAGTGGGGTCGAAACCTATGTAGCCTGCCGTCATTTCTTTCATTAATTGCTCTTCAGTTCCCGGCATTATATCCTGTACGAGGTTCCGCGACCGTAAATCTTCTATCAGGTTCATCAATATTTTGTATTAATCCGCAAAAATAAGCTTTACAATGTTCCTTTTTTATAATAATTTATCATATATAGCAATGCTGAAATAGCCTGTAAAATTGCCATGAATTTAATAATAAATAATACCAAAGCGACTTGTAAATCAATACAGCAGGGCAAAAGGGAATAATGAATAATTTGATTGTTTTGTTTTTCAAAAATTGTTTCTATCTTTCGGTATTCATAGATTAACAAAATATTACGGCATTGAAACGAATATTACTCTCCTTAGCTCTGATACTACCTTTGTGCATACAGGCCCAGGAACATCATGAGATCGGGCTCTCTGTGGGAGTTGCTAACTATTACGGGGATCTGCAGCCTAAGCTTTTCCCAAGTGATGGTTATATGCCCATGGCCGGCATTACTTATAAATTCTTTATGACCCCCCATGTAGGCTTGCGTTTTGGCGTGAGTTATGCAACTGTAACTGCTGCCGACAGCCTTTCTGATATCCCCGCTAACAGGGCACGTAATCTTAGTTTTGCCAGCCATATATTCGAAGGACATACGGCTTTAGAAATAAATTTCCTGCCTTTTGACGTAAAACATTTAAAGATCACCCCTTATGTTTTTGGTGGTATCGGTGTGTTTTATTTTAACCCTTATGCTCAGGACCCTGAAGGACAAACTGTGTTTTTACGTCCATTGAGTACTGAAGGCGAAGGTTTGCCGCTATATCCAGACAGAACCGAATACAGCAATGTTACCGTTTGCTTTCCATTTGGTGGCGGTCTGAAATTCTTAGTGGGCAATACGCTTGTTATCACTACAGAATTAGGTTTCAGATATACTAATACAGATTACCTTGACGATGTGAGCAAATCTTATGTGAACCTTGACAGCTTATTGATATATAAGGGTAAGCTTTCTCAACAAATGTCATATAGGGGCAATCAATCAAGATATTGGGACGGGACCACTGTGCATCAAGGCGACGCCCGTGGTAATAGTTCGGCTAATGATATCTACTGGTTTGGTAGCTTAGGCGTTGCTGTTTATTTCAGGGCATTTGGCAATTTCAAAGACTATATCCAGAGCCGCTGTCCTAAGTTCTTTAAGAACGTACGCTAATCGTTTTATTTTTTCTTTATTGAATTATACCGATGGCACGATACTAAGTGATCGTTCACCATGCCTGCTGCCTGCATGAAAGCATAACATATTGTAGAGCCCGCAAACTTAAATCCTCTTGCCAGTAAGTCTTTACTCATGGCGTCCGATTCAAGGCTGCGAGCAGGTATTTGTTTTGACTCTTTCCACACATTTTGAATCGTCTTATTCCCGGTAAACTGCCAGATATATTTATCAAAGCTGCCAAACTCTTTTTGCACAGCAAGGAAAGCTTTTGCATTAGTGACAGTTGCAGCGACTTTCAGCTTATTGCGAATAATACCTGCGTCCTGTAAGAGGCTTTCCACTTTTTTATCGTTATACTTAGCAATTTTATTTACATCAAAATCGTGAAAAGCTTTTCTGAAATTATCCCGCTTATGCAGAATGGTTTTCCAACTCAGGCCAGCCTGGAAGCCATCTAGAACAATAAATTCAAATAGCTTTTTGTCATCGTGCAGCGGTGTGCCCCATTCTTCATCGTGGTATTTCAGCATCAATTCGTCCTCACCCGGCCATGTGCACGTTTCTATTTTTTTTGCAGGCATTGTTTTAGCTTTTTTTGAGGATCGTTATGCAATCGGTAATCGTTAATAATTTTTGTTCCCCGGTGCTAAAGTTTTTAAGGCTTAACATCCCCTTTTGCCTTTCTTCATCACCCGGTAATATAACGTAGCCAATATCCCTTTTGTTGGCATACTTCATCTGCTTGTCGAATTTAACAGCGTCCGGATATATTTCGGCACTTATTCCTGCAGAACGTAACTGCTTTAACACCTCTAAGGCATATAGTTCATTCTCTCCACCAAAGTTTAGCAGCAATACGTCAGCGCCAGACGCAAGTTGGTCAGGGAATAATTTCAGTTCTTCTATGACATCATATATCCTATCTATGCCGAATGATACCCCAACCCCTGATAAATCCTTCAGGCCAAATAAACCTGTGAGATCATCATAACGACCGCCGCCGCCTATACTACCCATCTGTACGGCTTTACACACTACTTCCACTATTACACCGGTATAATAATTCAGACCACGTGCTAGGCTTATGTCAAGCTCCAGTACGGAATCCCATTTACTATTTGCCAGCTCTTTATGATAGGACAATGTTTTTTTCAACTCATTGATGCCCTGTAAGCCTATTTCGGAGTCTTTCATTATTTCCTCTAAAGCAGCCAGTTTTTCTTCATTGGCACCTTTTACATTTATGACCTTCTCTATTTGTGCAATGCCATTATCTGCAATTCCTCTTTGTTGCAATTCCCTTGTCACGCCTTCCCAACCAATTTTGTCCAGTTTGTCAAGCGCGATGGTTATGTCCATCATTAATTGCGGCGTACCACACAGTTCTGCAATGGCTGCCAATAATTTTCTGCTGTTAATTTTTACACGCACCTGCGGCAAACCTAACTGATGGAAAGCTTCCTGATAGATGCATAATAGTTCCGCCTCGTTTATTAAGGATGTACTGCCTACCACATCTGCATCACATTGCCAGAACTCACGATAACGTCCTTTCTGTGGTCTGTCTGCACGCCATACGGGTTGCATCTGGTAACGCCTGAAAGGGAAAGCAAGCTCGTTTTGATGCATCACCACATAACGGGCAAAAGGTATGGTAAGATCGTAACGCAATGCCCGTTCCGTAACTACAGGGGATGAATAGGGTTTGTCAAGTACCTTGTTCCATTCCGTATTCAGTTTTACTTTATCGTCTTCCTTCTTCTCGTATAGGCCATTATTAAGTATCTTAAATATCAAACGGTCTCCCTCCTCCCCGTACTTTCCTGTAAGCGTAGTGAGGTTTTCCATTGCCGGGGTCTCCAATGGCTGAAAACCATATAATTCGAAAATGGACTGAAGTATATTAAAAATATAGCGCCGCTTACGAACCTCTGCAGGAGAAAAATCGCGGGTGCCTTGTGGTATGGATGGTTTAGACATGTTTTTTCTTGTTGTACTTCTTTACTATTGCTTCGCAGGTTTCGTCAATCATTTCATATACCGGCAAAAATGCTTCTTCATCACCATACCAGGGATCTGGCACAGAACCATAAGAGCCGGATTTCAGTTCATTCAGAAAATAGTCAACTTTCTTCATGTGCGGGCTGTCTTTACCGATTCTTAATATATCGTCAAATACATCGTCTGCCATGGCGTATATCTTATCATATTTTTCAAGGTCCTCGAGGCTTATCTGCCTTGCCTTTTGTGTGGATATATCTATGCCTTTTACTTTGCATACTTTCTGTGAATATTGATGCGGCGCCTGCCCAACATGCATAGACTCGGTACCTGCGGAATCTACATTCCAGCTAAGTTGATATTGCTCTATTTTATGCCTCATCACCCCTTCGGCAATAGGAGAACGACATATATTCCCCAAGCAAACCATTAATATTCTCATAATAATCCAAAAGAAAGCAAAAATATTAAAAAGAAGGCAACTCTATTAACAGAATGCTAAACTATAAGCCATCATCCTGTTTAATAATAGCCAAATTGTTACTTTTATATTTCTAATGGCAAATGGCCCAATAAAAGTACTGAGTATAGTTCCATATCGCTTTTTACCTCCAAGTTCCGGGGGCCACCTTGGTATAGCAATGCCACATCAATATCTTGGGATGCATTGCGAGGACCACATCGTATGCACAAAAGACAATATTCCGGATAAAGACTATTCATTTCATTTACATCCTATACTTGAAAGGGGCGTAAAACGATATATTCCTCTTTACAAATTCAGGCAAATCACCAAATTGGCCACTGAACTCGGAATCGATGCTATTTACTGCGACCATCCTTATATGGCGCCCACTGCCATTGCTTTATCCGGCAAACTGAAAATACCATGGTTTATGAGAAGCCACAATATTGAGGCTGAAAGGTTCAGGACTTATGGCAAGAAGTGGTGGCCAATTATGCGGACTTTTGAAGGTGCAATCATGCGAAGGGCAAACGGTATTTTTTTTGTAGCCACGGAAGACCTGAAATGGTCAATTGAGAAATATAACGTTGCCCCTGAAAAATGCCATTTTATACCTTATGGCACGACATTGGACAAGGCCCCATCCGGGCATATTGAAGCCAAGAAAAAGGTTGCGGAACAACTTCAATTGGATAAAAGTATGCCATGGCTCTATTTTCTGGGCGCTATGGATTTTCATCCCAATACTCATGCCCTTTCCTTTATTCTGGACGAAATAATGCCGCGACTCAACAAAAGCAATTTCAAATACCAGGTATTGATAGCCGGGAAAGGTTTACCCGAGGAGCTAAAGAATAGAATAGATAAAACACCTTACATTAAATACACCGGCTTTATCCCCGACCTTGATGATTTTTTAAAGGCATGCGATGTAATGCTTAACCCTGTATTACTGGGCGGAGGTATAAAAACCAAAGCGGTTGAAGCGTTGGGATATAATAAGATAGTAGTAAGTTCTTTTAGTGGTAGCGCAGGCTTGTTGCCAGAAGTGTGTGGGGCCAACCTTCATATCTCTCCGGATAATAATTGGGATGCCTTTACTTCCAATGTTTTAGTGTCTGTCGATCAAATTCCATCAGTTCCGGATTCCTTCTACAATACTTATTATTGGGGTAATGTTATGAAAAAAGCCTACGATATTATTAGTTCAGCGAAAAATTGAAATAGAAAAAGTGAGCTATTATTCAACTGAAAACCGTATTACCTCATTCCAATTTTCTGTTTTAACTCGTATAAAGTAAATCCCGGTTGCAGCATTGCCCATAAAAATTTTCTTCTCAAATTCTCCATTCTGAATTACAACGTTATCATCGAACAAAGGCTGTCCAATAACATTAATCACTTCGATATCCGCTATATTCCCGTTAGCCATTTTCCCCCGTATTGTAAAAGATCCTGTATTAGGATTAGGGTAGACATCCAAGCTACCGTTTGACGCTGTAATATTATTTACGCTTTCTGGTTCAACACAAGAAGAAGCTGTGTCAGGGCTAGCACACAAAGCATTACTATGAATTACAACACATAATTGAATGCCATTGTCCATTGTAAAAATAATAGTATTAGCAGTAGCGCCACCTATCGGAAAACCATTATTATACCATTGGTATGTTGTTAGGCTTCCTCCATTAGTAACATGCGCAGTAAATGTATCAGAATAACTGACCAAAGGAACTAATGGCATTGATGTAATATTAACGGATGGAACAACACCTGGATTGACTATAACGTGAATAGTATCAGTTTTAGAACTACAACCATTCAATATAGCCTTTACATAATATTTCCCTGAATCATGTGTTGGCGTATTTAAAATTACCGGATTTTGTAAGGCTGAGCTATACGCGTTAGGCCCTGACCACGAATAGCTAACTCCATTAGTCGCATCTGTCGCTGAGAATATTAATGAGTCTCCGGCACAAATAGGGGAATTACTGGTTGCAACAGGAGTAGCAGGAGTAGGGCGAACATTAACAAAAGTTGAATCTAATACACTACAGCCATTTACAGTAGCAGTTACAATATATTTACCTGAATCAGCAAAAATGACGTTAGATATATTAATTGTCTGAAGTGTACTATTATAACTGTTGGGGCCATTCCAAGAATAACTTATATTGGTACTTGTACTGTTAACTGAAATGGTTAGGGTATTGCCACTGCAAACAGGACTATTGCTGGTAATTGAAAGATTTGCAGGATTAGGGTTAACTACTACACTAGCTGAAGACGAAACAGTACAGCTGTTTGGGGCAGTAACTAAGACCGTATAAGTACCTGTAATTGAACTAAGGACATTTGGAAAGCTTATATTTTGATTTGATGAATTAAAGCTATTGGGACCCGACCATTGATAACCAACACCCGAAGTTGAATCGGTTGCGCTAATATTCAAAGTATTACCTGCGCATATCGGGCTGTTGGTGCTAATTAACGGAATTGAAGGTCTTTGTTTAATATTTACCAATATTGAATCAGTTACTTTACAGCCGTTTTGGAAAGAATCTCGTACGTAATACATTCCGGAGTCAGGTAGAACAACGTTAGATAGTGTCGGATTTTGTTGTATGGAATTAAAGCCATTCGGTCCAATCCATGAGTAGCTTGCAACTGTCAAAGCAGTATCTCCTAAATGCAAAACTGAACCTGCGCATAACGGGCTATTACTACCCAGATGATGTGAAGGCACAGATAATAAATGAATATACAATGGGGCATCGTTAGAGATGTACACGGGATTGCTACCTGTTATGCGAATCCTATAATTGGAACTTGCTGTTGTGCCAAGGGGAATAGTACACAAAATTGCCCCTGATGTGGTTGAAGACAAGGAACCAATATTAACCGGACTTGTAAATAAACCAGATGAGTTAGATAATTGAGCCGTAAATGTGTTACCACTAAGGAAAGCAATATTTGCGGAATAATTGAGCGAAAAAGTATCGCCAACACAAAACAGCGTATCAATAAAGGGTTTGTTAATACTTACTGTATCTACCCCTCCTATTTTAGCTGAATCACAATAGGTTGTCACTTCAGATGAGGATAAGGGACGACTATATAACCTAATATCGTCTATTACCCCATTAAACCAATATGGATAAGCAGGCAAACCTTCCATATAACCTATACCAATGGGATTATTTCCGGGAGAAAAGGAATTGAACGAGTAAACAGCCTTTATCAGCACCCCATCTACATATAGCTTTAAAGTATCGTTGGCATAAGTTGAGGTTACACAGTACCATACACCTGAATCCATTATTGGATTACTTTGATACCATGTTGCCAGAGAGGGGCCCGAAGTACCGGGGCCTGCGGTTGTAAAAACTTCATGGCTTGGTGTATAAATGCTACAATTTTGGTCGTACGCATTGTCAAAAAAATATAGCCCATAATAATCATTGTTGTAATTTGGTCCCTTAGATAATATATAGTTACCTTGACAAGTACCGGAGTAATACCCGCTAACTTTTATAAGTGCACAAATTGAAAAACTGTCAAGGTTCATTATACTATTGTACGCTACATCGATGCGATTGCCACTACCGTTAAAACTATATGCAGTGTTAGCTGTGCCTGCATAACCT
This sequence comes from Bacteroidota bacterium, assembly GCA_013285905.1. GTDB lineage: Bacteria > Bacteroidota > Bacteroidia > Chitinophagales > Chitinophagaceae > JABDGU01. The sequence goes on from JABDGU010000051.1 coordinate 10,464, forward strand.
GATGTTAGGACAGCCCCCGTCACTACTCCGTTCAAATTATTACCACTTACATCGTTAGCATTACCACTAAAATTCCAATGTGCCACCAAACCTATGCTGCCTTGGGAATATGCATTTAATGAAATAAGAAGAAAAGCGAAAAACAGAAGGTTTAACTTCATAAAATATATTTGGGATGATTAATATTTACAATAGTAATAAAAATATTTACAGTATAATAGCTAGCTACCTCAATAATGTTAAATCGCCTTTCTTAGATTGTGTTTTACCGGCACAAGTATATTTGATATAATAGAAATAAGTACCTATTTCCTGTTTTGTACCATTAAATGAACCATCCCAACCTTCCTCCTGGCTTTTTGTATTAAAAACTTCCTGCCCCCATTTATTGAATATAATCAACGAATAATTTTCAAAATGTCTAATCGTTTTTATCCTGAAAATATCATTTTTATTATCGCCATTTGGGGTAAAAGCATTGGGTACAAATAAATTACAGCAAGGTTCTGCAACTATGAAAAGACTATCTACGCCCATACAGCCATATTGATTATAAATGTGAAGGTAAATATTACCAGAATGATTGAAGATAGCGGAAGTTGCTGCTGCATTACTATCAATATAATACGCCCCAGAAAACCATTTGTAAATATATGCAGCAGAATCAATTGAAGGATGTATCATAATCGTATCACCACTGCAAATGCTGGTTTCACCAGCCACAATATGATCCACCGGTAATGGTTGAATAAAAATTGCTTGAGTATCTGCGGGTTTGCAATTACCCGTATAACTCAAGGAAATAATTTCATTACCCGCTACAGTCCAACTAATAGAGTATGGCCCTGCCCCTGAACCGCTGTGCAAGTCCGCTGTTCCAAAATTCCAGTTATAGTAATTTGGATCAAAAGAAACATTTCCAGCCGCTACAATTAATGATTCTCCAGCACAAGGATCTCCATTTATGGTGAATGACGGAATTTCGTTTGGATAAATGGTTACAGTTGTATTTGCACTGTTGGTGCAACCTGTAGAAGATATAGTAACTGAGTATGTACCACCCGCACTACTTGCAGCATTTATTATTACCGGGTTTTGCAATGCAGAAGTAAAATTATCTGGGCCGGTCCAACTATAGTTGACACCTGACGTGATACTGTTACTGTTAAGTTTTAAAGTATCCCCTGCGCATATCGGACTATTATTTCCTGCGCCTGGCGCTGCAAGAGAACCTGTACCAATAGTAATACTTATATCTGTAGAGGTATATGCCGGCGAACTAGCTACAATACGTATTTCGTAACCAGTTCCTATACTTGTACCAGCGGGAATAGTACAAGCTATAACTCCTGATGTTGTAGCAATGACAGACCCTATCATTATTGGACTGCTAAAGTTTCCAAAAGAATTAGATAGCTGGACAGTAAAAACATTCCCCGACAGAAAATTATGATTTACTGAATAGAATACATTAAAACTGCTACCAGCACATAACACGGCACTCGAAACAGAATCGACAGCAACAGTAGTGTCTATAGTAATAGTGTTTAATTTAGCGCTATCACAATACATGGAAATTTCCGAATCTGATAAGGCATGATTATACAATCGTATATCATCCATAATGCCATTAAACCAGTAAGGATATTGTATGACTCCACGTCTATAATATCCTATACCTAAAGTATCATAAATTGGTGAAAAATTGTTTACCATACCCTCTTTGGACTGTAAAATACCATCAACATACGTTCGTACTGTATCGTGACTATAGGTAGCAACAACGCAATACCATGTATTTAATATTACGGTATCGCTGCTAGAATAAGGTAGAATTGAAGCTGAACCGGGAACATGATGCCCAAGCCCATAAAATATTTCATGATCTAAATTGTTGGAACTACAACCACCGTAATAAATTGCATTAGAAAAATAGAGCCCATACATACTGAGTGCAGTATCCTGATCTGAACCCATAATCATAATTGAATTTGCTTCACAAACACCTGAATAATATCCCGTTGGTTTTACTAAAGCGCAAATAGAAAAAGTATCAAGATTTAATAGTGAGTTGGCAGGTATATCAATATGGTTGTTTATACCGTTAAACTGGTAAGCTGTATTAGCAATACCATTATAACCGGCACTCAGCGTTGCACCAAATACTATACCATTTAGGTTATTACCGCTTACATCATTTGCATTGCCGTTAAAATTCCAATGAGCAATAAGACCATTACTGCCTTGAGAGTAAGAATAACATGAAGTGAAAATTAGAATAAAGATGATAGACAGGGATTTCATTTCATACATTTATATAAATGTATTACTTTTTATAGAAAAAACAAATAATATTGAATAGACAAACCCCATCTATCCCGCCAGAATTTTACAATAGCTATTATTGGGGCAATATTGCTAAAAAGGCGCTTTCTATATTACAGTCCGAATAGACCTCAGGGATTCATGGCATTGTTGAATACATACTGGACGAGGTTGGCACCCATTTGCAGGGCAGCGAGATGTTTTTCGGGGGGATCGCGGTGTACGTCAAAATCTTCCCAACCATCGCCAAGGTCGGTTTCGTAGCTGTAAAAGCAAACCAGGCGGCCTTTATAAATAAGGCCATAGCCTTTAGGTGGCTTGCCATCATGTTCGTGTATTTTTGGAAGTCCGTTTGTAAAAGCATATTTCTGATGGTAGATGGGGTGTGAAAATGGCAGTTCTACCAATTCCAACTCCGGAAAAACCTGTTTTAATGCCGGGCGTACATAGGGGTCTAATCCATAATTATCATCAATGTGCAGAAAGCCCCCACCCTCCAGGTATTTCCTGAGGTTTTGGGCCTCCGCGTCAGATAAGGCCCAGCGTCCATGGCCTGTCATATGAATAAAGGGGTAATTGAAAATGTCGGGGCTGCCAACCTCTACTTCTGCCTGCCTTGTATCGAAATTGGTATGTAATTGCTGGTTGCAGAATATTGCCAGGTTTTTTAATGAGGTGGGGTTAGCGTACCAATCGCCTCCGCCATTATAAACTAATAAGGCCAACTTCATGTTTTGCGCATTTGTAAGAAATGTGCAAAACATTAGAACTGCAACTATCAATCCGTATTTTAAATTCTTCATCATTTTCTTAAATTCTTCATCATTTTCAATCGTTCACAACAAAACGCTAAGGGTAATAATATTATTCGGCATTTTAAACATTCACTAAACTAAAATAGGCGCAAGCAGCAATTGCTGCTGTCTCGGTCCTTAGTCGCTGTGTGCCCATGCTTATTCCGCTGTATCCGTTCGTCGTACACAAATTTACTTCCTCTTTTGTAAAATCCCCTTCCGGACCTATTAATATTAATGTTTCCAGACCAGGTTTTAACATTTTGGAAATTGGCTGTCTCTCGTAGCTTTCGATGCAATGCCCCAATAGTTTTTGTGGTATATTGTTGTATTTGTTTAACACAGCCGTTAAGGGCATAGCCTGATGCAGCTGCGGTAAATAATACTGCTGCGATTGCAATAAAGCTGATATCAATATACTGTTCCAGCGTTCGTAGCGCATCCTATCGCGCTCTGTACGTTCTGTCATCAATGGGATAATGCTGCTGACGCCAAGTTCTGTTGCTTTTTCAAGCAGCCACTCATTCCGGCTGGTGTTTTTGGTAAAAGCTACTCCAAGATGTAAGAGGATAGCCCTTTGTTTGTGAAAATCTACTTTTTCAATTACAATGCTGCATTTCTTCTTCTCAGCCTTCGTGATCAGGCATATCCCAGCGTGACCCTCCCCATTTGTAAGTTGTATCCTTTCCCCTACCTGCATTCTCAGCACTTGAAGCACATGCTTCGCCGTATCTTCATCAAGCAATATCTCCGCGCCAGCCTTTAATTCACCTTTATAATAAAACTGCGCGATCATTTATTTAATAATTCAATTTGAAAATGGCTCAATGTCTCAATTTTGAAAAACTCACTCTCAAATATAAGCACTAATCAGACCTTACACACTATTAAGTCATTGAGTTATTGAGCCATTTGCATATTATCTCAATACCATTTGCCTGTCGGTTATAAGCTTACGCAGGTTAATTAATCCATAACGCATACGACCGAGGGCGGTATTGATACTTACCCCACTCATATCTGCGATTTCCTTAAAACTGAGATCGCCATATATGCGCATTACAATAACTTCCCGCTGTTCATCCGGCAATTCGGCGATAAGGTCGCGTACACTGGCGTGTGTTTGCCTTTTTTCTATCATTTCGCAGGCATTGTCCATATCGAGACCGAGATGCGATATGTCTTTACCATCGGGCATAGTAATAGGTATTTGCGTTTTGGTGCGCCGGAAATGGTCCATGCAGAGATTGTGGGCCACTCTCACGGCCCATGGCAAAAACTTACCTTGCTCGGCATATCTGCCTTCGCGCATAGTTTTTATCATTTTCAGAAAAGCATCCTGAAAAATATCTTCGGCTATATACTTGTCTTTTACAAGCATATAGATAGATGTATATATTTTGTCCTTATAGCGGTGTATAAGAGTTTCCAATGCAGTTTCCTGCCCATTAATAAAAGCTGAAATCAGCTCTGCATCAGAGACCTGGAGGAGAATTTGCATAAACTTCTACCTTTTTTAGTTAGGTACATGTTACACCATGCGTTGCTAAAAATTGTTGATGTAGAAGTTTTGTCCTATAGACGTTATGCTTTAAAAAAAGTTAAAAAAATGCTGCCCGAGGGCATAATTAACGATGCAAAAAAGTTAAAAATTCGGTAAAAACCAAATTTTTTTAAAAGTTTAGTCATAGCTAGTGATTTTTCAGGGGCTGTTTATCGAATCATTGCACCCTACCATTCTCACAAAAATTATCGTTCCTACACAATAAGACGCTACTTTTTAACAAATAGTTGGGTAGATAAAAAAATAAATCCGAGATCAATGCTTTGCACCTGCTGTGGAAGCCTGTACCTGTGTGCCCTTCGCCTCTGACATTTTGTTATATACCATGGAAGATATCTGGCTTATAACTTCATCTTCACCTGCAGGATGGCCTGGCGGGTTTCAAATTCAGGCGCCTGGATATCGGCATTAAGCCCCCAGCGGAAACGGCTCAGCAATCTCTCCTGCATCCCCTCCATGTCTTTTGGTGCAGTATCACTTGTCAGGATGATCTGTTTACCGCTTTGATGAAGGTGGTTGAATATTGCAAAGAATACATCCTGTGTTTTTGTAGCAGGAACGAATAAATGAATATCATCCAGTATCAATACATCTATTAACTGGTAGAAGTGAATAAAATCATTTATTTCGTTATTCTTAGAATGGTCTATAAACTGGTTAATGAATTTTTCAGCACTTACATACAATACGGCTTTGTTTGGATGCAGTCTACGCACTTCATTACCTATCGCCTGCACAAGATGCGTTTTGCCCCATCCTACACCACCAAATATTACCAATGGATTGAAAGAAGTTGCACCTGGTTTTTGTGCCACATGCAAACCTGCCGAACGGGCTACCCTGTTGCAATCGCCTTCTACATAATTATCAAAAATGTAGTTTGCGTTAAGCTGAGGATCAACCTGCATCCTTTTTAAACCGGGGATGGCATAAGGTGTTTTTATATTATGCGGGTCATCCCATTTCAATGGCATGTCCACATAGTTATTTTCTTTTGATGGGCGGGTATAAGTACTACCGGGCATATTGATGGACGCCGGATTACGGTTAGCACCGTTATTGCTCTCCATCATAATACGGTACTCCAACCTGCCTTCTTTCCCTAATATGCGTTTGATCGTCTTACCCAGAAGTTCTACAAAATGCTCTTCAAGCCATTCGTAAAAAAACTGGCTTGGCACTTGTAATGTCAGTATGTTGCCTGTAAGATTTACTGCTTTTATTGGTTCAAACCATGTTTGGTATGTACGCCAGTTCACATTATCCTTTATAATGTTCAGGCATTGCTCCCATGCATGTTCTGCTTCTGTGATAATGTTATTGTTGATATCGTAAAGGTTTTTATCCATGTTAAGAAGCAAGTCAAGTTAATCAATTTTTGATAATCCAATAGTTAAGTGCCGATATTTTTTTTTCGGCCAGTAAAAAAAAGAAATGAACCTCTTTCTTTATCCCTTAAATATTACAAATTATTTGTGGAACCCGCGCTGCAAAACATTGTACACTCCACATTGATTGTACCTGCAAATATTTTTTTAGCAGGAGGACGAAATTGCTAACATTTTGTTGAAAAAAAAAATCATTTTCCTCTTGTTTCTTTAATAAGTATTACAGATTGGGCATTGAAATTTTTGGAACTCTTTTTGCTGTCTAAAACAAAATTTAAGTATCCTAAATTTATTCCGCCCCACCCTGCCTGGTTAACAATAATCTTTTCATTGTTTTTATTTAGTATCGTCTCAGGTTTTTCTAAAAAAGTATGTGTATGTCCCCCGATAATTACATCAATGTTTTCGCTTTGCATTG
>JABDGU010000052.1 GCA_013285905.1 Bacteroidota bacterium
ACCCATTTGCCGTCTATTTCGCCCCTGTAGCGCTTTACAGATGTAAGATCGTCCTTTACTGTAAATAATATCTGGGTGGCCTTATTCAAATCGGCCCCATTTTTGAAGGCAGGTTTAATCACGGGCGCTGTAGTATCTGCAACAAGCCAGTATGTACCAAAATCGCGAACGGAGGCCTTATACCAACCTTTATCTGCAGGCCAGGCTGCTTTGCCATTGGTGTCCTTTCCATCAGTGTAGATCAAAGCGATTTTATCATGCAGGCTGAAAGGTATTACTTTGTTGGGTTTTATTTCTAACTCGAAAAAATGATGAAGCGGGACATAGGAATGATGCAACATAAAAGTTTCAGAGTAGGCATCGGATGCTGCTGCCCTTCTGTACTGAAAGCATACATCATCGTACAATGTTTCTTTCCCTAAACTGAACATAACATTTTCTTTCGCAAAACTGTTATCCTGGCCCGCTTTAAAAGGGGTGCAATCATGAGGTGCCGGCGAGGCATAGGGTTCGGGATGTTTGAGATAAAAGGACACGATGGAAATATTTTGTTTTGCATCCACTATCTCTACGCGAATTTTGTGTGCGTGTTCGCCCGATAATACCAATACGCCATTCCGGCGATTTATATTATGGTAAATATGGCCGAGCATATTTCCGGGAAGTTTAAAAAAACACTGTATCCATTTCTTTTGCTGCTCTTTGGTTTTGTAGTCCGCATAGGCATTAACATAACGCGTTTCTTCATAACCAATGTTGTCAAGAACAATTTCAGACTGAAGGGAATCGTCGAGGAATAATTTAGCAGAATAAAAGGCCAGGGTATTGGTACTTCCATCCATATAGTCGTCGACATTTAGTCCAATACCGACGTCAGCGCTAAAAGATATAACAGTATCTGCTTTAGGGGTGTAGGTTTTAGTATGTTTCTGCAGTGGAAAAACCTGGGGGGATTGTTCGTAAATACTTCTATCCATATCGTAGACTGCCAGTTCGTGCGGTATGGGGGCCTCTTTATCTATAAATGGTAAACCAAATAATTCGGGGTTCAGCGGGTGCTCTGTTTTGTTGTCCCTTATCTCGAAATGCAGATGAGGAGCTGTTGAGCCGCCTGTATTACCGGACCAAGCTATCTGTTGCCCTTTTGTAACAGGAAATTGGGAGGCTGTGAATTGAATTTCAATATCCCACTTTTCTTGTTTGTACTGCTCTTTCCTCAAGTAGGCCTGTAGTTCGGGAGCAAAATCATTAAGGTGGGCATATAGTGTGGTATAACCATTGGGGTGGGTGATGTAAATAGCATGTCCAAAACCAGCTTTGTCCATTTTTATGCGAGATATATAGCCATCGGCGGCGGCATATACAGGTTGGTTCTCCTCACCGTTGGTTTTTATATCAAGTCCGCTGTGAAAATGCCCGGGCCTGCATTCGCCGAAATTGCCGGCAAGGAAAATTGGAATATCAAGGGGATTGCGAAAATAGTTTTGGGGGTATGCTGGTTTTTCAGATGCCTGATTATTTTGTGCATAACAATGCAGGTATGATAAACAAAAAAGTAAAGTGGCTATTCTTTTCATTGCGTCCTGATACGGACGTAAAACTAAGGGATATTAGGTATCCTTAATAATTTTTGCTACAAAGAAGATATATTTGCCTGCAAGCAAGAAAACACCGGCTGTAAATACAAGCCTATAATATTCGCCGCATGTGGAAATTACATTCTAAACTCAGCAATAATACCGGTTTTCTTTGCTTTATATGGGTTTTGGTTTTCTTGCTTTACCTGCCTGCGGCAAGTGCAGGTTTTACAGGAGATTTCACAGGCTGGCTGGACCAGGTGAGAAGTAATAGTTTTTGGGAATTCGTAAATCGCGAACATTTTTCGCAAAAAAGCCTTTACCAATTTACACAAGCCGCAACCTATTTTTTTTATACAATTTGGGGTGCAAATGCATGGCCATGGCATTTATTGCACGTTAGCCTTCATTCTATAAATACCCTTTTCCTGTTTGTTATATGCAGAACGATATTTGAAGACTCGAACGTAAAGAATGCGTCCGGCATAGCGTTCTGCGGGGCAATCTTATTTTGCATATCTCCTCATTTGTCAGAAGTAATTGTATGGGAGCCAGCCTACCATTTTTTACAAGGCTTATTGTTTATACTTATTATTATATACTGGCTGCAAAAATTTCATCATCAGCCCAAAGCGAAGTATGCATGGTTCGCGGGTATAGCGTTTTTCTTGTCTATCCATTCCTTAGAAATATTTTACATAACGCCGTGGCTTGCACTGGCCCTGATCGTTTATCACCGGCTGGGTTTAAGCTGGGATAAGAAGATAAGCAATAAGGCTATTCTATATTTCTTCATTCCCCTACTATGCATTTTCATTTTTTACCTGTTTGAGTTCCGTGTTGTATTTGGCCAGTGGATAGCACATGTTGGGTCTGATGTAATTATTCAAGCGCCTGTTCTAAGTTTGGGCAAACCGGCTAAGTATTTGTTTCATATACTTTTCCTGGGCAGGTATTTTTCCTTTGACATAAGACATGCAGTATATGCATTTTGTGATTCCACAATAGGTATTACTCTTTTTTATGGTTTTATTATTATCTGTGTGGTATATATAGTTGTACAGTTCAGGAAACTAAGAGGTAAAGGAAAAGCGGCTTGTCTTTTGGTCGCATGGGTGTTGACCACCTTGGCGCTTATATTTCCGTTGTGGTTCCCCGATATGATGCTCGTAACGGCTGACCGTTATACTTATTTTACCAATGCCTTCCTATACATGCTGCTGGCTTTGCTTTTCAGTTTTATATCTTCAAAATATCTCAAAGCAAGCATTTTTACTTTGTATGCATTAATTAATATCCGCTTCACGATACAAGTGAACAGGTATTGGATGAAGTCAGCCCGTATCATCAAACATTTATTGCATAGTTTCCCGGAGCCCGGTAATAAGATCACAGTATTGCTTGACTTGCCTGACAATATGCATGGCATACCTATGATCGTGGCTTCGAGCGAGGGTGAATTTAAGCTGATGCTGAAGCTTTTTGTACCTGAAAAAAAAATTCAAAATAATATCTACGATGTGGTGGGTTTTAATGTTGAAACGCCTAAAGACGGGGCGCATGTGAATGTAGTGAATGACAGCACTATACGGGTAACATTAAACCAATGGGGTACGTGGTGGTGGTATAATTCATTCGGGGCCACGAGCTATGAAAACAGCGACTATAAGGTAAACATGATAGATGAGGGACACTATTATGAATTAAGCCTGAAGCAGCCCAGGGATAAATATTTCATTTTGTTTCAAGCCGGAGGTGAATGGAAAACGGTTGACTGGAACAAAAAAAATACAGCGCAGTATTAGTATCAAGAGAACTTAATGCAATATTGTTTGCAGCACTGTTAATGACCTGATATTACCCAGATGCTGGGCATGTTGGCGAAGAAATTCAAGATACCAGTCGATAAGGCGAAAACGCATTTCGGAATTCATATCTGCCAGGCCCAGATCCGAAAATTCTTTGGCTTTTAATAACAGCGCAAGGGTTTTGGTATCTTCATCATTTACAAATGGTCGTGTTGCGGGAGGATGATTTGTAAAGCCGCCTTCCTGCAAATTTAAATGCAGGGTTTGGGGGGTATAGTCTCCTTTTAAGTTATAACCTAAGAGGTCGCTGCATTGAATGATAAACCAGAGCGGGAAATTAGCGACTGTGTTAAGGGGCATTTTGTCTAATTGAATAAAATAGGCGAACGCAAAATCAAATAATTCAGGCATTATGGCATGCTCAGGTAAAAGGCGTGACAATAATTCTACAGAAAATATGGCTATGCTATTTTTTACTATTTCTTCGTGCAACGAGTTATAGAGGTATGCTGCCTGGAATTCTTTTATACGCTGCAGATTTTGTTGTGGTTTATGATAGACAACGAGATCAAGAAGTGCGGCAGGTTGTAGAAGGCCTGAACGGTTATTCCTGACCTTTGAACTGCGTACGCCCTGCACCATATAGGTTTGTATGCCATATAAAGAAGTGAAGACAGTAAGCACAAGGCTGCTGTCTCCGTACTTGACGGACCTAAGAACAATGCCCTTTGTTTTTTGAAGCATATTGTTTGATCCCCACTAATTCATGAACACCATCTTGGTAACATTGGTTTGAGAACCATCATTGTTTGTAATAAAAACAAGATAAACGCCGGATTGGGGCCTGTGACCTGTGTAATCCACTCCATTCCAAACGGCTTGTCCGCCCAGTGCCGTAGTACGGTAAACAAGCTGGCCGGATATATCCGTTATACGCACGTCTGCATTGGCGACAAGCCCTTTTATTGAGATAGTGCCCTGGTAGCCACTCGGTACAGGGTTAGGGAAACATACCACGTTAGTGTTGCTTGTGCCACCTTCGGTGGCCGTGCTTCTGAAACTAACCAAACCGTTTTGTGTACCTATATACACATCTCCTGTAACCGGGTCTATTGTTATCTTTTGTATAAGATTAGTTGGAATAGGGCTATTGTCGACTGTAAACCTGTATATTATTTTACTCTCATCTGCAGACAATAACCATACGCCATTATCCGTGCCTACCCATTTACGGTTAGCGCCGTCTATAGCTATAGTCCTGACATTTTCCAATGTAAAAAGATAATTGGCGAAAGAATCATATTGCTCAATAGGTATTGTAACATCTGCGCTTGTGAATTGGGTAATATCCTGTTGATTGGTTATTACTGCTACGCCATTATCTGTACCCACCCAAATATTACCGTTTTTATCTTTAGCGATACTCTCGGTGTTATTACTTGGGAGGCCCTGATTTATCAGTACATATTTATCATCTGTAATATCATCAATAGTGCCGTTATAATCATACACAATAAGTCCACCTCCATTAGGAAGCAAGTACCATATGTGATTATAATCATCCGCTATTAAGGGGCCTGAATCATTATGGATATTCGCGTTATCAACAGTAGGCATTGGCATTAATTGGCGCCAGCTACCATTGGCGTCCCTTACTGCAAGTTCATGTGTGCCTCCGAAAACACTGGCGAAAAGATTATTTGCGTTATCAAATGTCAATCCGATTATCTGGTACCAGGTAGGGTCATTAATACTTTCATCTATAACAGAATTTTGTTTCAGCACTTGTCCCGTCATATCAGGATTAATGACAACAAGGCCGCTTACAAAAGAGCCTGCATAGAGGGTTCCGCTAAGACGATCTTTGGCAATGGCAACAATGTCTTCTATAGTGTCCCCAAAGACGTTGTAAGAGTAAGTAGTATAATTAGACCATGCTTCATTCTTAAAATTGGAAATACAGAATGGATCACTATCCGGATCTTCCAAATCTGTGTAGCCCCCATGCGCTATCCATAACTCATTGTTATAGGCATAAATATCAAAATTACCAGGATCATTAGGGCCTTCGGGAATAAAATAACCTACAGCGTCTTTTGCATTTCTTCTTAACAGGCCCTGAAAACGATCGGCTACCCATATTGAGCTATCTAAAAGCGTAAGTGCCTGGAAGGGATGTGCGCCCGGGCAGTGAAAAGAATCGACAATGTTATAGTTTGTGTCCATTTTTTTCTCAACAGCATTATAGAGAGAGTCATAGTATTCGCCGATCCAGATACCATTAAAGGTAGAGTCGATATGAGCAATTGAAAGGTGTGTAGGCGTTGGATGGCTGGAGGTATCACTAATGAAAACCTGGTGAGCTGTATCATTCTCCAAAACGTATACCTTATTAGTATCGGAAAGGAATAACTTGTTATTTACTGATGTCAGGCACAGGAATGCATGTGTGCTATCTACACGTTGCCAAACAGATGTATTTTGTAATTGCGGGTTTGAAATATCTACGCGATACAGACCTGCAGAAGAATTGGCATAAAAAAAGTTACCGAGTTTTAAGAAAAAATTAATCGGCACATTCTGACTATTTGCGGTGAAACTATAGGTCTCTTTGATCACTCTGTTAATAAGATCAACCACGATCACACCGATATCTGTACTTATATATGCAAAGCCATTGTATGCAAAAACCTGGTGAATACTTTTTGTGCCACTGATCTTTTTGATCTTCAGGTCTGGAATATTAAAGAAGGTTTCGGTGCTGTAGTTAAAAAGATCAATATTACCATCGGTGTAGGCGAGAATAACCGTGGAAGTAACGGCATCATAACCAGTTGCCACCATGCCAATATCGCTCATGCCTTCTACTTTACTGAATGGCCGCACTCCATCTTTGGCATTGAATGTAAAAAAGCCCTGGTTACATATCGTATATAAAGTGACCCCATCTGTCGCTACACCCTGTGCATTATTGTACGGCAAATGCGACCTCCAATATCCTATAGGCCTGTCTTGTGCGAAAGACAGTGTAGCACATAATACAAAAACAAAAAAAACTATCGGGAAGCGCCTATTGATCATAAGTTAAACAAACCTCAAATATAAAGAAATAAACGCTTAGGCTAATGGAATATTGCATGCAGGCTGCTTATATTTATAACATAACAATTTATTTTAAACTTCCTTCTGTGCCTACTCGTCTTTTTCTTGTAGGTTTGTATCCGGCATGAGCATCCAGGCAAATATACATAGCCCCATCGGGGTGTTCGACTCCGGTTATGGAGGGCTTACGGTTTTCAGGTCTATTGCTACAGCACTGCCACAATATGATTATATCTATTTAGGCGATAACGGGCGTGCGCCGTATGGCAATCGGTCTTACGAAACCGTGCACCAATATACATTAGAATGCGTAGAATGGTTTTTTAATATGGGTTGCCAATTGGTTATTCTTGCCTGCAATACTGCTTCAGCAAAGGCCCTGCGCACCATTCAACAAAAGGATCTGCCACTGATAGCGCCGGATAAAAGAGTATTAGGTGTGATACGCCCCACGGCAGAAGTGATAGGGCAATATACTAAGAGCAGATCGGTTGGGGTATTGGGCACAAAAGGAACTATCAATTCACATTCGTACAATATAGAGATCAATAAATTCTTTCCGGATATTAAGGTTCATTCCCTGGCTTGCCCTATGTGGGTGCCTTTAGTAGAAAATAATGAGTACCACTCAGCAGGCGCAGATTATTTTGTAAAAAAATACCTCGACCAGCTATTAGCCAAAGCACCGGATATAGACACGATCCTGCTGGCCTGTACCCATTATCCTTTGCTAATTGATAAAATAAAACAGTTTTTGGCATCAAACATTTCCATCGTTGCACAGGGAGAAATCGTTGCACAAAGCCTGAAAGATTATTTATTCCGCCATAAAGAATTGGAAGCCTTAATAAGCAGGGAAAGCAAGATGCATTTTTATACCACTGATGATGTAAATGACTTTAATGAGCACGCAAGTACATTCTTTGGCAGGAAAGTAAATTCTGAACACGTACACCTATAAGTATCTAATCAAACCCGATATCTTTTTTGTACATATCGTCATCCATCTGCCCCGAGAATATCATTTTCCCGGTCTTTGGATCGTACATTGTAACCGGCACCCTGAAAAAACCATCGTAATCATTTGCCGGGCCGACCCGTACTTCTATTTTATGTATTTTTTTGCGACGCTTTGTTTCAACCGCCGCGTGTCCGCTCATTAGCAAATAGCTCCCTACGGCATTCTGTAGCAATGGTTGCAGGTCATTGAGGTATTGTACATTTATTCCGGATTCTAATTCTACAACGTATATTTTATTGGTATCAAGCCCCGATGTGGTTCCATACACTTTTTTATCTGCTTCTGACAAAAAATGCATGGCCTTGTTGATGTCCTTTATCCTGAAGTAAATATTATAATCACGGAAAACCAGTTTTACCTCGGGTTTTGTCCACAAGGTTTTAAGTTGTATCGTCTGCTGCCCGGAAACAGCAAAAGGCATCGTAAACAATATTAAAAAAGCTGTGAGGCTCCTCATCTTCCCGGTTTTTTATTTAAAAATAATATTTTTCAGCGTTTAGCAGCTTAGGAACGATAACAAGATAAAGTCCACCAATTTAACTGTTATTTCCCATTTCTGCTACGTTGCAAAAGTCTTTAAATAGCTCACTATTCTCAGATTTTGCGCCTTGCATAAAAGAAAAATAACTATTTAACTTAATGGACTTTATCTTGTCAACGTTCCTAAATTTAAACCTTTAAACAGCATATAATGAGTGTTATGAAAAGTTTTGCCAGTGATAATTATGCAGGCGTATTGCCGGAAGTGATGCAGGCATTGCAAAATGCCAATACCGCACACGCCCGTTCTTATGGCAGTGATGAGATAAGCAAACGCACGATCAGTCTTTTTAAAAAAATATTTGATGCTGATGTAGATGTTTATTTTGTTTTCAATGGTACGGGGGCAAACCTCTTAAGTATCAGTTCTGCAACACAATCATATAACGCGGTGCTTTGTGCAGATATATCCCATATATATAATGATGAGTCGTCGGCCCCCGAATCTGTTACAGGCTGCAGGTTTTTCCCTTTAAAGGCTAATAATAATGGTAAGCTGGAGCGGCAGGTTATTGAAGAGCGGCTGATAAGAAAAGGCGATGTGCATTATCCCCAAACAAAATTATTATCCATTACACAGTCAACAGAATATGGTACTATATACACGCCCGATGAAATAAAAGCTATATCCCGTCTTTGCAAAGACAACAACCTGTATCTGCATGTGGACGGCTCACGCTTCTTTAATGCTGCTGCTGCTTTAGGCTGCGGGCTTAAAGACATCTCAACATCTGCGGGTATTGATATTCTATCATTAGGCGGTACAAAGGCCGGGATGATGTTTGGAGAAGCCGTAGTGGTTTTCAATAAAAAATTGTCCGAACATATAGCCTACAAACAAAAGCAGATCATCCAACTGGCCTCGAAAACACGTTTTATCGCTGCACAATTTGAAGCCATGCTGCAGGATGAATTATGGAGAAAGACGGCAACACATGCCAACCAAATGGCGCAATTGCTTTATGAAACCCTTACTAAATACCCGCAGATAAAAGTTACCAAACCTGTAGAGGCTAATGCTGTTTTTGCAGAAATACCCAGAGCATGGTATGAGCCTCTGCAACAGCATTTTCCATTCTATATCTGGAAGGAAAGCACCACAGAAGTGCGCCTGATGTGCGCATTTGACTCTGCCGAAGCTGATATTATGGCTTTTGATAAGGCACTGGCTGGCCTGAAATAAGGATGGCTTACATTACTATTAATACTATCAATATGCCCATAGCGGTTGGTATACCCCCATTTCATAACTTTGCAATATGAGTGCAGAAAAAAAATTAAGAAAACTGCTGGAAGAACGCATTGTCATTATTGATGGTGCTATGGGCACTATGATACAGCGCCATAAGCTGGAGGAAGCCGATTATCGTGGTGAGCGTTTTAAAGACTGGCATAAAGACATAAAGGGCAATAATGATGTTTTATGCATCACGCAGCCGCAGATAGTTCGTGGTATCCATAAAGCATACCTGGATGCCGGTGCCGACATTATTGAGACCAATACTTTTAATGCACAGGTTATATCACTGGCTGATTATGATATGCAGTCGCTGGCTTATGAACTGAATGTTGCGGCCGCAAAAGTTGCCAAAGAAGCTATTGATGAGTATAGAGCAGAGCATCCCGGTGCACAGAAATTTGTAGCCGGGGCCATTGGCCCCATGAATAAAACTTTATCGCTGTCGCCCGATGTAAATAATCCCGGCTACCGTGCAGTAACTTTTGATGAAGTGGCCGATGCTTATTATGAACAAATATCCGGCCTTGTGGATGGCGGAGCGGACATACTGATAGTGGAAACTATTTTTGATACCCTGAATGCTAAAGCTGCTATCTACGCCATCAATAAATACTTCCGCGATACTAAAAAAGAAAAGCTGCCTATAATGATATCCGGTACTATTACCGATGCATCAGGACGTACCCTTAGCGGCCAAACACTAGAAGCCTTTTACATATCCGTGATGCATGCAAACCCCATCAGCATTGGCCTGAATTGCGCCCTTGGTGCAAGGGAAATGCGCCCGCACGTAGAAGAACTGTCACAAATAGCTTCTTGTTACGTAAGTGCTTACCCTAATGCCGGCCTGCCCAATGCTATGGGCGAATATGATGAGACCGCGAACGAGACTGCTATCATAATATCAGAATTTGCAAGAGAAGGTTGGGTAAATATTGTAGGTGGTTGCTGCGGCACTACGCCCGACCATATACGAGCCATTGCAGGTGCAATGAAAAATTACGAGCCAAGAAGTTTGCCTGAGATGCTTAGCGCTTAGACTTATTGTTAAAATTTTGTAAAAGCCCTGTGGAACCGTGTTCCACGGGGCTTTTACTTAACATTAAAGTAATACTCAGTTAACATTGAGGTTATATAAAAGTTGTCCCTTTGTATAACCAAATGCTGCATCGTAGCAACGAATAATGGCAAAAAGAGAAGTGGACATTGTGGTGCTGTCAGACATACATTTAGGTACTTACGGCTGTCACTCCCGCGAATTGTTACAGTACCTCAAAAGCATCAAACCCAAGGCGGTAGTTTTAAACGGCGATATCATAGACGTGTGGCAGTTCAGTAAGCGTTACTGGCCCGCAACCCATATGATGGTGGTGAAACACCTGATAGGCCTTATTGCCAAGGAAGTGCCTGTATATTACATACCCGGCAACCATGACGAAATGCTGCGCAAGTTTAAGAATTTCCAGATGGGCAGCCTGAAAATAACCAACAAACTTTCCCTGAAGATCAACAACGAGAAAGTATGGATATTTCATGGTGATGTGTTTGATGTGGTGATGCAAAAAGGCCGCTGGCTGGCAAAATTGGGCGCTATAGGCTATGACCTGCTTATCCTGATAAACAGGTTTGTGAATTTTATCTCGGAAAAAATGGGAAGAGGTAAAATATCGCTCTCCAAGAAAGTAAAAAATAGTGTTAAAAGTGCGGTGAAATTTATCAATAATTTTGAGGGGACGGTTTGCGATATAGCTGCTGAGAATCAATACCAATACGTTATTTGCGGACATATACACCAACCCGAAATAAGGACCGTTGAAACCAAACACGGCTCTGTAGTATATATGAATTCAGGCGACTGGATAGAAAATCTTTCATCACTTGAATATTGTGAAGGAAAATGGTCGCTCTACCATTATGCGGATGACCTTGTGGCGCAAAGCATAGATATTAACAAGAAGAAACAGGAAAAGGAGAACGCCAAATCATTAATGGCAAGCCTTTTGATGGAGTTAAATATAAAGCCTAATCTTCCGCCTATTATAAACGATCTACCCGGCTCTGTTGAAGCAGCCTGATAAAACACAAAACAAGTGAAAATTTTATTTGCGATACAAGGTACGGGGAATGGACATTTAAGCCGCGCCCGCGACGTCTATCCCGAACTCGTTAAATACGGAGAAGTAGATGTGCTGATAAGCGGCATACAGGCAGATGTTGCAGTGCCCTTCCCGGTTAAGTATAAGCTGTACGGCATGAGTTTTATTTTTGGTAAAAAAGGCGGGGTTGACCTCATCGAAACTACCAAAAGGCTGAAACTGTTTAAGCTGATTGCAGACATCAGGAAACTTCCAGTTGAGGATTACGACCTGGTTATAAACGATTTTGAACCCGTTTCTTCCTGGGCCTGTAAGATGAAGAAAAAGCAGTGCATTTCATTAAGCCACCAATGTGCGGTACTAAATGAAAATGCGCCACAACCAGAAAAAACAGACTGGAAGGGCAAAACTGTTTTGAAATATTATGCTCCCGTGACCGATGCCTATGGCTTTCACTTCAAACCTTATGCAGCCAATATCTTCACGCCTGTTATCCGTAAGGAAGTAAGGGAATTAAATCCCGTAAACGAAGGGCACTATACAGTATACCTTCCTGCTTATGACGATGCTACCATTGTAAAACACCTCTCGAAATTTGAGAATGCAACATGGCAGGTGTTTTCGAAACACAATAAAGAACCTTTTACTTTTAAAAACGTGCAAGTGCAGGCAATAGAGAATAAAGCCTTTATGTCGAGCATGGAAAAATGCCAAGGCCTTTTATGTGGCGCCGGCTTCGAAGGCCCTGCTGAGGCTATGTACTTGGGCAAGAAAGTAATGGTGATCCCAATGGCTGACCAGTATGAACAACAATGCAATGCAGCGGCAGCAGCCACAATGGGAGCATCTGTAATCATGCAGCTGGGGCCAAAATATTACGATAATATCAGCGATTGGTTATCCAACGGCAAAATGATAAAAGAAGAATTTCCGGACGAAATAGAAAAAATAGTAAGACAACTAATAGTAAAACATGCACCGACATTTAGTAAGGATATTCAGCCGGCCATGGTCGCTGTTCATTAAGCACAGCCACGACCTCGGGCTGCGGCTAAATGAGTTCCTGATAACTATCTGCCTTTAAAAACAGGCTTTCGTTTTTCAAGAAATGCCGCAACCCCTTCCCTGAAATCATCAGTATTTCCTGCCTGCACCTGCATCTCTTTTTCCATTTCCAGTTGTTGGCTAAGGTCATTACTAAAAGATCTGTTCAGCAGTCGTTTGGTAAGCCCTAATCCTTTAGTAGGCATTTGAGCTAAGTTATAGGCTATCTTCTTGCTTTCACTTTCAAAGACATCATCAGCAAAACATTTGTAGGCCATACCCATAGCAACTGCATCCATGGCATTAACCTTGTCGGCAGTCATCATCAATGCGGCTGCACGCTGCATACCTACTAAGCGGGGCAGAAAAAATGTGCCGGAACTATCAGGTATCAAACCGATCTTACTGAAAGCCTGTATAAATGAAGCGCTTTCTGCAGCCAGCACAATATCGCAAGCAAGGGCAATATTAGCTCCGGCACCTGCGGCTACGCCATTCACGGCTGCTATGACGGGTTTCTCCATATTCCTGATGCCGAGAATAACAGGGTTATAGTGCTCTTTCACAAATTTCTCAAAATCGATGGTTGATGGATCAGAGGCTTCTGCAAGGTCCTGCCCCGCACAAAAACCTTTGCCTGCACCTGTAATATAAACACAACGTATCTCATCATCATTTGCGCAGGTTTCTATAAATGCCTGCAGGGCCAAGGACATTTCGCGGTTGAAACTATTGTATTTATCAGGCCTGTTGAGCGTGATACATCCAAACCCATTTTCTTTAGTAAAGAGAACTGTACTCATATAAATTTTATTCGCTAAATATTATCAATAGTAAAAATGCGAAAAAATCAGCTAATCGCCATAATTAATTCATTTCCTTATCTTCATATCCTGATCAATAGAAAGGAATATGCTCGTAAAGGTGTTTGGCAGTGCAGTGTATGGTGTAGATGCGCTTACTATAACAATAGAAGTAGATATTGTAATCGGTTCCCAACCGGGATACTTTATTGTGGGCCTGCCTGACAATGCCGTGAAAGAAAGCGTGGACCGTATTTTATCAGCCCTGAAAAATAATGGCTATGACAGGCCGCGGCATAAAGTAGTGGTGAACATGGCCCCTGCTGATATTAAAAAAGCCGGTTCCGCCTACGACCTTCCTATAGCGATCGGCATACTGGCAGGCACAGGACAGATGAATGCCGATGAGCTTAAGGACTATATCATTATGGGAGAACTCTCGCTTGATGGTTCTTTACAACCTATTAAGGGCGCTTTGCCCATTGCTATACAGGCAAGAGCTGAAAAATACAAGGGCCTTATACTGCCTAAAGTAAATGCCCGAGAGGCTGGCATGGTGAATAACCTGGAGGTATATGGCGTAGATAATATCAATGAAGTGATAGGTTTTTTCAACAAAACGACCGAATTAAAACCAACCAAAATAAATACCCGGGAAGAATTTTATGATGCCCAAACCCATTTTGATATTGACTTTAATGATGTAAAAGGACAAGAGAATGTAAAACGTGCTTTGGAAATTTCTGCAGCTGGCGGCCATAATGCTATACTCATCGGGCCACCGGGTGCGGGTAAGACCATGCTTGCAAAAAGAATTCCGACCATTCTTCCGCCACTCACTTTGCATGAGGCACTAGAGACAACCAAGATACATTCAGTAGCAGGTAAATTGCCAGGCAATACTTCATTGATCGCATGTCGCCCTTTTCGATCACCTCACCATACCATAAGCGATGCTGCATTAGTCGGGGGCGGTGGCATACCACAGCCAGGCGAAATTTCACTGGCACATAATGGTGTGTTGTTCCTTGATGAATTACCCGAGTTCAAACGCTCGGCATTGGAAGTAATGCGTCAACCAATGGAAGAACGCAGGGTATCTATATCACGCGCTAAACAGAGTATTGATTTCCCGGCAAGTTTCATGTTGATAGCATCTATGAACCCCTGCGGTTGTGTTGCCAATCGGGGGAATTTAGGAAATAGGCTGGGTTATAGCTGAACTTGAAAAGGATTTCCTCCTTGCCTACGGTGATCCGTTCTGTGATGTCTTCTACGATGCTTCGTTTTTCCTCAGGTATGATCGTAGGCCACCTATCGTACAAGTTCTGCGCTTCCTTTATCACCAGATCTGAATTAAGGAACTCGATCTTTAGGAAGTCAATTTCGGCTTGTATATCGGGTACGGCGATCTCAATTTGCTTTAGCTGCTGGTCTAAGGGGTTGTAATACTTCCCAAAGCCTTCTTTGGGTATCTCGCCATCCAAATATAGCTGCATGGTCTTGTCCATTTCAGCCTGTAGCCTTTTGGCTTCCTGTTGCATGGTGTCCAATCGCTGTTCCTTTTCGGAAATGGTAGCGTTGGCTCGAGACAAGAATTTTTCTATATTCTCATCCGTCATCAGGTACGATTTCAGATTGCCGTAATAGATTTCTTCGAGATCATCCATTGCGATCCTGTTTTTGCACAAATTGCAGATGTATTTTTTGCTGTCTGACGGCACCAGCATTTTGCCGCCACAGTCGCAAAAGACGATCCCCGTAAACAAATGCACCGCTTTTTTGACTGGCTTCTTCCTCGTCTTTTCCTGCTGATCCAAGATGCGGTTACATTCCTCCCATAGAGTCTCCGGTATGATTGCCGGGCAGGGCATGCGTACCCATTCAGACTCCGGCTTCACTACCCACGCTTTGCCATCGCCCAGGCTTTTGGTGTAGTTGGCGATCCGTTCGCCCTTTGGGGTGCTATCCCGTAATAACCTGCCAACGGTGGTATCGCTGAACTCTGACCCGTTACGGGTACGGAAACCCTTTTCATTAAGTAGCCTGCCTACGGTCTTTTTCCGTTTGTGTTCGGTAAAGAGTTCGTACATGAGTTTCAATACCGGGGCCTCTTCCTGATTTATGACCAGCTTCTTGTTCTTCTCCTTGCCGTCCACGATCTCGTCACCCTTCCATGTGTAGCCGTAGGGTGCTGCACCGCCTAAAGGTTTGCCTAACTGTGCCCGTATGGGGACAGAGGCGGCAACACGAGCGGCAATTTCTTCCCGCTCCCATTGGGCTAGGGCTGCAATAATGGTAAAGAACATGCGGCCTGCGGGTGAACTGGTGTCTATGCTTTCGGCAAGAGAGATCAGATCGCCGCCTGCCTTTTGAAAGATGTCTGAAAATTCAAGCAGCTCTTTTGTGTTTCTCCCGAGCCGGGCCAGCTTTGAGAATACTAGGGCTTCGATGTGTCCCGATTGGAGATCGCGAAGCATTGTTTTGGCAATCGGCAGGTCAAAGGTTGACTTGCCGCTTAGGCCGTCTAAACGATATATCTCTGTAACCTCCCAACCTTTGGCTTCGGCATACAGTCTTGCCCGCTTTTCATGGTGTTCAGGGCTTTCGTCTTCTACCTGCTTGTCGGTGGATACCCGTATCCAAATACCGACCCGTTTTTTCTGTGCCATCTATATTGAATTTTCAATGTGAAATTAAAAAAATGTTTTGGACACAGTTTAATCGTAGCGGTGAAGCTGGGTAAGGCGGTTAGAATTACTATTTATAGTAAATGGATCGGCAGTTTAAAAAGTGTCGTAAATCAAGCACCCTTACCTTGTTTACACGGTGGTGAAAAGATGGTAGTATGAGTGAGCTACACAAAGGTTCTAAAAACACTGGGCCAAATGTCGAAGCTAAAGACGGGGAGCGCGGGCCTTTGTGTAGCAACAAAGCCAGTGTGCGCTCTCCGTCTTTGGATTTTATCAATCCTAACGATCCCGATATATCCGATGCGATAGTCCGCGACTATCTCGCCAGCATCCTCATTGATGCGTACCTGGATCATAAAGCCAATGAACGAAACAAAGCAAAACGGTCTCTTGCAAAAGCAAGCAGTGATTTACTGCCGGGTTTCGACGAAAGAGCAGCTTAAAGGCATGAGCATGGAATCGCAGGATAAAATTTGCCGCGATTATGTGCTTGACCGCAAATATCGTTTGGTTGAAACATTCCTTGAAAAAGGAGAGAGCGCAAAAACACAAGACCGCCCGGAATTACAGCGCATGCTTGCATTCTGTAAGGACAAGAAAAACAAAGTGGATATTGTCGTATTCTACAAGGTTGACCGCTTCGCCCGAAAAAACAGGGATTACAGCAATCTCAAAGACGAATTAGAACAAAATAATATTGCGGTTGAATCTGCGACAGAGCCGTTTGAAGATACACCCGCCGGTCGCTTCCTAGAAAACATGCTTGCCAGCACTGCGCAGTTTGATAATGATGTA